>JADLHF010000082.1 GCA_020848935.1 Acetobacteraceae bacterium | reverse complement strand
GGGGGCGCGGCGGGCCGCCAGAGGGTCGGTTGTCATCCTGTCCTGTTCTCCCTTCGGGCGGCGCGCGCCCTTCTCCGCTTCACCACTCATAGACAATCACCAGCCCGCCGCCGCCGGGGCCGGCCAGGCCGCCGGGCTGCCCGGTCTGCGCCGCGCCGCCGCCGCCGCCGCCGCCGGCCGGGGTCTGGCCGGCCGCCCCGGCGCCGCCGGGCGCGCTGGTGGACGCGGCGCCGCCCGGCCCGCCCATGCTGGCCGGCTGGCCATAGGCGAAGGCCCCCGGCGCCGTGCCCGCCCCGCCCGGCGCGCTGCCGCCGGCATTGGTGCCGCCGATGTTGAACAGCGGGGTGCCGCCGCCGGCGAAGCTGGCGTTGCCGGCACTGATGCCGCCGCCCGCGCCGCCGCCGCCGCCGGCCTCGGCGGCATAGCCGCCCAGTTGCCCGGCGCCGCCGGCCGCACAGCCGGCCCCGCCGCCGCCGCCCACCCGTTCCGAGCCGCCGGCCGCGCCGCCCCCGCCGCCGGCCGCGCCGAAGCTGCCGCCGCCGGTGCCCGCGGTGGCGCCGCTGGCGTTGTTGCCCGGGCTGTTGTCGCCCGCGCCCCCGCCGCCGGCCGCCGCCGTGGTGCTGCCGCCGGCCCCGCCGCCGCCGCCCCAGGCGCGCAGATAGGTGCCGAAGGACGAGGCGCCGCCCTGCCCGCCGGCCGCGCCGTTGCCGGCCCCGCGCGCGCCCGGCGCGCCCACCACCACCGAGACGCTGCCCGGAAGGTCGGCGGCGCGGAACCGGGCGCGCCGCTTGCCGCCGCCGCCGCCGCCGCCGCCGCCGCTGATCGCCGTGCCGGCATTGGCCACGGCCCCGTTGCCGCCGGCCCCGCCGCCGCCCCAGACCTCCACCTCCACCTGCGCCGCCGCGGGGTCCTTGACCCAGGCGCCGGTGGCGGTGAACACGGTGACCTTCGGCGCGGACAGCACGCCGCCATCGGCGCCATACACCGCCGACCAGTCGGTGCCGGCCACATGACCGCTGCCGGTGGTCAGCCGCAGCCAGCCCATCAGGGTCTGGCGGTTGGCGGTGGCCGGCGCGGTGTTGGCCACGAAATGGCCGGTGACGTAGCTGCCGGTGGTGGGCATCGCCGCGGCGGAGGTCACCACGGCGGACTTGATCCGCCCGTACTGGGCATCGCCGGGGTCGCTGGTCTCCACCACATGCAGCCAGCCGGCCCCGCCCGGCTCCATGGTGCCGATGCCGCGATTGGCGACCGAGAAACCCACCGCCACGGGGTCGCCATGCAGCGTGTTGGCGGTGACCACGTTGCGCACCGCGCCCACCTGGCGCACGGCGGTGGCCAGGTTGCGGAACGCGTTGCCCGACACCACGAAGCCCGAGCAGCCGGACAGCAGCACCCCCACCAGCCCGGTGGCCGAGGCCCAGGTGCCGCCCGCCCCCCGGCTGGCGGCGCGCAGGCGCGGGTCGCCGTCGATCTCGTTGCCGCGCACCAGCACGCGGTGCGCGCCGTTCGGCGGCCCGGCGATGGCGGCGGTGGCGACATCGACGATGCGGTTGCCCTCGATCGTCAGCCCGTCATAGTCCATGTCGCGGGTGGTGACGGGGACATAGGTGCCGGCGTTGAACAGGATGCCGTACGGGCCGGTGGTCTGGATGGTGTTGCCGGCGATGCGGCAGTTGCGCAGCGCCGGGCCCAGCAGGATGCCGATCGAGGCCAGCTGCGCCTCGCTCACCGGCCCGTTGTAGAAGCCGCTGCCGTCGCCGTTGTCGCCCACCCACAGCCCCTCGGCGCCATAGCCCCAGTCGGACACGGCCGCGGCGGCCGGCAGGGTGCGCACCAGCTGGTTGCCGGTGATGTCGTTCCAGTGGCCGGCCGGGGCCGCCACCGCGGGGTTGGAGGACTCGCCGGCATAGAAGGTGCCGGCGCCGCTGCCGTACAGCGGGGCCACCGCGCCGCTGCCCACCGCCGGCTCGCCCGGGGCCGCCGCCGCGCCGCCGGGGTTGCGCGGCCCGCCGGTCAGCCAGATGTAGAACTGCACCGCGTTGCGCGGATTCGGCTCGGGCCGCAGGAACACGTCGGCGACGATGTTGTTGGCGATGCGCACGGCGAATTGCGGCGTCTGGCCCTGGGCGTCCGCCACGTCGGGCGCGATCACGCGGATGCCGGTGCCCAGGATGCGGCGCAGCACGTTGCCGGTGATGACCACCGACTTGGCGCCCAGCACCGCGATGCCCTGGCTTTCCGTGATGATGTTGTTGGCGATGACGATGCCGGAACGCAACGGTGCCGGGTGGACGCTGCTGGCATGGGCCGAGATGGCGTCGTCGTTGGCGCCGATCACCTCGTTGCCGTCGATCACCACGTTGCTGCTGTCCCACACCGCGATGCCGTCGGCGACGGTGCGGTAGACCCGGCAGCCGCGCACGCTGACCTGGTCGCTGTTGGAGATCACCAGCCCCATGTTGCGCGAATACATGAACTCGCAGTCGTGCACCGAGAGGTTGGTGCCGAACAGGCGCACCATCTGCGCGCCCGCGCTGCGCGCCACATCGGCACGGCCGCGCACGGTCAGGTCGCGCATGTGGAAATCGTCCAGCGGCAGCCACCCGCCGCCCTCCAGCGCGTTGGTGATGCAGTCGCCGGCGATGGCGTTGATCGCGTCGTCCACGAACAGCACGCTGCGCCCGCGCCCGGCGCCGCGCAGCACCACCTTGGAGCGCGGCCGCAGCAGCTGGACCGAGGCGTCGATGCGATAGGTGCCGGGCGGGAAATACACCTCCCCCCCGCGCGGCTTGGCGGCGGCGGTATCGATGGCGTTCTGGATGTTGATGCTGTCGTTGGTCACCCCGTCGCCGCGGGCGTTGAAGTCCAGCACGTTCACCCGGTCCGCCGCCCGCGCGGCCAGGGTGCGGCTGCGGGTGCTGCCGGTGGCGACGACGTTGAGGCTGGAGGCGTTGGTGGCCGGCAACGTCGCCTGGTCCACCGCCAGCACGCCATCGGTGAGTTTCAGCCCGGTGCCGACGGAGACCGGCTCGGGCCCGCCGGGAAAGATGCCGACGCGGCCGAGCAGCTTGCCCGACGCAATGGTCAGGCGCGGCTGCATCGGCTCGCGCAGCGCGGCCACGGTGGTGCCATAGGACGTGCCGGCGCGCTCCACCAGCGCCAGGTCGGTGTCGACGGAAATGAGGGTCTGCGGAAGCTCGCTCAACGTGGGCATGCGGTGTCCTCGCGTGCGTGCAGGGCAAGGCGAGGGGCTTTGCCCCTCGACCCCACCCAGGGCCGAGGCCCTTGGATCCCTGGAATGAAGCTGGGGGTCCGGGGGGCTCGGCCCCCCGGCTGGTCTTGCGTCAGGCCACGGCCACCCAGCCGGCGGCCCCGGTGCCGGTCTGCTTGACCCAGAAGGTGGCGCCCGCGCCGCCGTCCAGGTTGCGGTAGTCCGAACCCGGCGGCGCGCTGACCACGCCCTGTGGCGAGCCGCGGCCGATCGAGGTGGTGGCGCCGGTCGCCTCGGTGGCACTGGCCAGGCGCACCCGCCCGGTGCCGCGCGGGCGCAGCGTCAGGTCGCCATCCCCCATGCTGCGCAGCGTGGCCGTGCCGGATGCATCGGGGGCGAGATAATCGGGCAGGGCGAAGCGCCCGGCGCGCCACATGCCCCAGGTGGCGATCCACTCCACATCGCCGTCGGCGGCCACGGTCAGGTCGCCGCGCGTCCAGTTCTCCTGCAGCGGGTTGCTGCCGGCGCGCGCGAAGGTCACCGGGGCGTTGCAGCGCACCAGCAGGGTGCGCTCCTCGGGCAATGGCGGCGCGGCATAGCCCAGCGCGGCGGCGCCGTTGCCGTTGCCGGTGATGGTCACCGGCACGGTGGTGCCGATCGGGCCATAGCCGCTGCCGTGGTCGGTCACCACGATGCCCAGCACCCGGCCGCCGGACACCACCGCCTCGGCCACCGCACCGCTGCCGGCGCCGCCGATGCTCACCGTGGCGCCGGTGTAGCCGCTGCCGCCGGCGGTGACGCGGATGAAGCTGATCCGCCCGGCCCAGGCTGCCTGGGTGGTGCCGATGATCGCCTGCACGCCGGCCGGCGCATCGGTCACCATCACGCTGTCGGCGATGTCGGGGAACACCAGGGTCTGGCGGCCGCCGATGGCCACCGGGTTGGCGATGAAGCGGGCGGTGAAGTCGTGGCGGTTGCCGCGCACCAGCACGCTGTCGGTCTCCGCGCGCAGGCATTGCGCGGCGCCGCGCCCGGTGAAGTCGTTGTCGGTGACAAGCACGTTGCGCGGCCCGTCGCGCAGCCAGATCCCCTCGCCGGTGCCGGACATGGCGATGCGGTTGGCGGTGATGGCCAGGTTGGAGCACGCGATGCCGAAATCCTGGCCGAACCCGTCGGTCTCCACGTTGGTGGCGCAGATGCCGAAGATCGAGAACTCGCCCAGCATGTTGCCCGACACGCGCAGGTTGGTGCTGCCGCCGCAATTGATGCCGTAGCCGCCGCCCAGCACCTGGTTCTGGCTGATCTCGCTGTCGATCGCGCCGCCGCAGTCGATGCCGTACAGCGCCGGCCCGGTGATCGTGTTGGCGGTGATGCGGCTGGCCGCCACATTGGCCAGGATGCCGGCGCCGCTGTTGGCCATGGTGCCGTTGTCGGCCAGCAGGTTGCCCTGCACCAGCAGCGCGCGCCCGGCGGCGGCGATGCCGTAGACCACGTTGTCGTGGCAGATATTGCCCGCCACCAGCAACGCGACGGCATCCGGCTGGGCGTTGCCCCACACCGGCGGCTCGCTGTTCGGCACATTGAAGTTGCCCACCGCGATGCCGCGCTGGTTGGCCCAGCAGCGGTTGCCCACCACCTGCGCCAGGCGCACGCGGCGGGTATGGGCGGTGTCGTTGAAATCGATGTTCAGCCCGTAGCGGCCATTGTCATGCGCGCGGCATTCGCTGACCAGCACCCCGGCACAGGCCTGCACCCACAGCCCGTGGGCGGCGTTGCCGGCAAAGCGGCAGTCGCGGATCACGTGGCGGGCCAGCACGGGGTCCGAGGCCATCACCACCAGCCCGCTGCCCAGCACGGTGCCGGTGGCGTTGAGGAATTCGCAGCGATGCAGCTCGGCAGCGCTGCACGCCTCGGTCAGCAGCACGCCCCAGCTCTCGCCGGACACCGCGGCGCGGTTGGCGTCGAAGGTCACGCCATCGGCGCAGAACCCCGGCGCCTGCACGCTGATCCAGGCGCCGCCGCCGTGCTGCGCGCCGCGGCGCAGCACCGACAGGCCCGGCGTGCCCAGCAGCACCGTGTTCGGCTGTGCGATGGTCCACTGCCCGTCGATGCGATAGGTGCGCGGCCCCAGCCGCACCGGCCGGCCGGAGCCGATGGCGGCGGCGAAGGCGGCGGTGTCGTCGGTGAAGCCGTCCCCGACCGCGCCGAAGCTCTCCGGCCCCACGGCATCGGCCAACAGGGTGGCCAGGCTGCGCGGCACGGTGCTGCCGCCGGCGGTGGCCACCGCCGCGGTGGCATCGGTGGCGCCGGTCAGCGCGCCCACCGGCAGCGCCGCCAGCACGCCGCCGGCCAGCGACAGCCCGCTGCCCACCGCCACCGCCTCGGGCGCGCCGAACCCGCTGGTGCTGCGGCCCAGCAGGCCCGGCGGAAGGGTGATGGCGGGCTGCATGCCGGCCAGCAGCTGGGCGCGACTGACCTGGCGCAGCACCCCGCCCTGGCTGGCCGGCAGGGCATCGCTGTCCGCCGCCGCCGTCGCCTGCTCCAGTTCGTCGATCGTCGGCATGCCTAGCCTCCCAACAGGATGGGGTTGCCGTCCTGGTCGGTCACCACCGCGCCGCCCTGGGTCAGCAGCGCGCCCGAGGGCGGGCTCTGCGCCGCCAGCGCCAGCACCGGCAGGGCCACGGCCCGGCCCAGCGTTCGCCCGCTGGTGGTGGTGACGGTGATCTGCAGGCGATAGGTGGTGCCCGCCTGGCCGCCGGCCAGCCAGACCACGGCGGTGCGCCCGTCGGCGGCGATGTCGCCGATCGTCAGGTGGCCGCTGCCGGCGGGGCTGGCGATCACGTCCACCATGGCGATGGCGTCGCTGTCATGCCCGGCCACGGCGGCGGTGATGTCGAACTCGTAGTCCAGCACGTCGGCCGGGTCCTTGGCCGGCCAGGCCAGCAGCGGCGGGGCGGCCTGTCCGGTGCCGCGCGGCACCGGCGCGAAGCCGTCCAGCACCACGCGGCGCGCCGTGCTGGGCCGCCACACCCGGGTGATGGTCTCGCTCATCGCAGCCCCTCCCTCAATATTCCACGATCACAAGCCCGGCGGCGCCGGCCGCCCCGGCGAAATTGCCGCCGCCGCCGGCCCCGCCGCCGCCCGGCACCGCACCGGGGCTGGGCAGGCCGGACGAGGCGGCACCCCCGCCGCCGCCCGCAGCCGCCGAGCCGCCATGCCCGCCATAGCCCGCCGAGCCCGCGCTGAACCCCGCGTTGCCGGCCGCCCCGCCCATGTTCACGCTCCCGCCGCTGCCCACGCCGCCGGGGCCGGAATTGCCCTGGCCGCCCGCCAGCGACCCCTGCCCGCCGCTGCCGCCGGCCGCCGACAGGAAGGTGCCGAAGCTGCTGGCGCCGCCATTGCCGCCGGAATTGCCCGCCGCCGAGCCGGACGCGTTCGACCCCGCCGCCCCGCCGGCCCCCACGCCGACCGCAATCACCTGGCCCGGCCCGACGGCGAACACGCCCTCGGCATAGCCGCCGCCACCGCCGCCGCCGCCGCCGCCCGAGGCGGTGTTGCCGCCGCCGCCGCCGCCGCCGCCGATGGCGCGCACCCGCAGCCGCGTCACGCCGGGCGGAACCACGAAGCTGGTATCGGCGGTGAAGGCCTGCATGGTGGCAAAGCCCGGCCGCAGCTCCGGCAGGCGGAACGCCAGGGTGGGCGCGGTGAACAGCGGCGCGATGTTGGGCGCGGTCACGGTGGTCTGGCCGTACGCCACCGTCACCGTGGCCAGCCCCACCCAGCCGGAATCCACCGCCGGCGCCACCTGGGTGCCGGTGGTGGCGGGCACGCCGGGCTTCAGCTGCAACTGCACCCGCTGCACCCGGCGCGTGTTCTGCGCCACCCCGCTATTGCCCGGGCCGAGATACGGCATCGCCGGGTTGGCGGCGTTGTAGTACGGCAGCACCACGGGATCGACATCCGCCTCCTGGAACGCCGCCTCGATCAGCGAGGTGACCGACTGGCCCGAGGTGGTGGGGGCGGCCAGCGCGAAGCTGGTGGCGGCCAGGTTGGTGCCCATCTTGACCAGCGCCGAGGCCGGGTCCGCCGCCAGCGAGCCATAGGCGGCGGCATCCACGCTGGCCAGCTGGGTGATGCTGCCCGGCCCGACCAGCACGTTCATCGATGCCGGCACGCTGGGCGTCACCGCCAGGCCATCCACCACCGCGCCGGTGCCCAGCACCGCGCGCATCAGCGCCCCCAGGGCCACCATGGCATTGCGGTTGGTGGCCAGCAGGTCGGTATCCAGCGGAATGCTGCCGGGATAGACGATGTTGCGATCCATTGAGACCTCGACTGAAAGGTTCAGATTTGTTCGGCGGCGGGCATCAGGTTTCGATGCGCACCCAGGCCGTGGCCCCGGCGGGCAGCACCGCGGCCACGGCGGCGAAGATGTCGGCGTCGGTCACCTGGCCCTGGAGCATGTCCAGGCTGGCCCAGGCCAGGCCGCCGACCCCCCAGCCGCCCCCGCCCTCGCCCCAGCCATCCAGCCCGGCAATGCCGCTGCCCAGCGGGCGCCGCGCGGTCACGAAGCATTGATACGGCAGCGCAAGACTCCCCCAGCCGCCGCCACTGTTCCAGCCGCAGGCGATGCCCCAGCCGCCGGTATCCGCCGGTCGCCGCGGCTCGAACACCACCGCCTCGCGTCCGGTCAGGTCGCGCAGCGCACTGGCCAGCGCCGGGCGCGTGGCCCGCGCGCGCAGCAGCTCGCGCAGGATGGTGGCGCGGAAGGCGGCATCGCCCTGCGCCCGGCGGCGGCTGACGCGCGCGCCGAAACAATCCGCGGCGATCAGGTCCAGCGTGGCGCCGGTGGCGGTGGCGATCCGCGCCTGCGCGCGCACCGTGGCCAGCATGTCGTGCAGCCAGGCCCAGCCATCCGCCAGCCCCGCCAGCACCGCATCCAGCGTGGCCGTGCTCTCGCCCAGCCAGCGCGCCGGAAGCACCGCCTTCAGCCGCGCGAGCATGTCCTGGGCATCACCCTGCATGGCGTGCAATCCTCCGTCAGGGGGTGAAGGCAAAAAAGGTAAGGAAGGTCTTCTTTTTCTGAAGAAAAAGAAGCAAAAAGACTTTCGTCACTATTCATCGGGTGGCGCGGCGGTGCCCCACACTCCAGGGAACAGAAGTTTTTTGGTTCTTTTTTTCAAAAAAGAACCCCTTCCTTCCCTAACTGACCACGATATTCCCCGGCCGCACCACGCCCACCACGCCGGGGTCCACGTCCGCGGTATCGCCGCCCAGCAGCACATCGGTCACGTTCACCACGGCGGGCGAGGCGCTGTAGGCCAGTTGCGCCAGCCGCGACCACGGCATGGCCTCGCCGATCGCCAGCTTGGACATGTGCGCGCCGACCGCGGCGGCCACCAGCGCGGCCACGGTGGCGTGCACCGCGCCGCCGGCCACCGTCACCGTCATCGCCACATCGGCATACAGCGTGTCGGGCGGCTGCACCGAAAAGCTGGTGCCCACCGGGCGCACCGCCTCGATCGCCGTTGCCGCCGCGGCCAGCAGATCGGCCGGCGGCGCGCCGCTGCCGTCATCCACCACCACCAGGAAGCTGCCGGTGCCGATCGCTTCGTCCACGTGATACTGCAGGCCCTGGCGCAGGGAGGTGACGGCGTAGCCCACCGCCACCGGCGTGGCCCGGCTGCGGCTGGCCAGGTAGTCGCGGAACCGCACCCGCAGCGCCGCGTCGCTTTCGGCGTCCAGCCCGCCCAGGGTGGGCCAGTCATTGGCCACCGTGTCCACCCCGGCCAGCGCATCGGCGATCAGGGTGATGCTGCCCGGCAGCACGTTGCCCGCGCTGCCCGGTGCCACCGCCGCCACCGGCACCACCACGCTGCCCACGCCCGCGCCCATCGCGTATCCCGCGGGGTCGGCGTGCCAGGCGGCGTGGGCGGGGTTGGCGGTGACGGCGAAGCCCAGCTGCGCATCCGTGGTGCGCACCAGCGCGCCCACCGGCACCACCACCGCCTCGGTGGTGGCGAAGCGGGCGAAGCGCACCTGGCCGCTGGCCGCCACCGCCGGCAGCCGCGCCAGCGCGAAATCGGCCATCCAGGAATCCAGGTCCGCCCCCTCGCTGGTGGCCGCGCGCGTCATGCTCTGCACCTGCAGGATCAGCCATTGCAGCCACAGCGCCAGCGCGGCATTCGCCTCCAGTATCGCGCGCAGCACCGAGCCGACCGACAGGTCCACCAGCGCGCGCGACGAAGCCTGCACCGAAGCGGCCGCGCCCGCCACCAGCGATGCGAAATCCTGAAGCCGCAACTGCATCACTCTTCTCCCACGCGGAACGACAGGCCCTGGGTCTCGCCGCTGTCGGCATCGGCGTAGCGGATGGTCACGAACACGCGCCCGTCGCTGCCGGCCTGCACATCCACCACCGGCTCCGGGCTGCGCGCCACCGCGCGCTCGCGGAAGATCTGGCTGCGCACCACGGCGCGGATGCGCGCGGCCGAGGCCGGCTGGCCGATGAAGCGGGCCAGTCCGGCGCCGTAGTCCGGCTGCCAGATGTAGTCGCCGGGATTGGTCAGCAGCCGCCGCAGCACCCGCTGGCGCCCCAGCGCCGCCGCCTCGGCCAGCGCCAGGTCGCCGCTCGGCCCGGCGACGAGATCGTCGCCGAACTCATGGAACAGGTCAGGCATCGGCGCCCCCTCAATCCTGCGGCGAGGGCACGCTGGGCGCCTCGGCATGGCCATGCATGTTGTAATGAAGTCGCAATGTGTCCAGCGCGCCGTGGCTGTCGAAGATTCGCCCGGCCACATGCAGGTCGCCGGCGATCCGCACCGTGCCGTCATTGGCCAGCCGCAACGTGGCGCCGGAGGCATGGCGCAGCACCAGCTCGCCCACCGCCCCCGGCGGCGCCGCGCGGCGGTCGGAGAAGCAGCCGCCCACCACCACGCCATTCTCGGCGTCGCCCTCCTGCGCCAGCACCAGCACCTGGTCCCCCGGCGACGGCAGGCAGAAGATGCCCCACCCCGCCCCAACCCAGGGCGAGGCCACCGGCAACCAGCCCGACAGCACCCCCTCCGGCTGCACCCGAACCCGCACCGCATGGCGCGCCGCATCCGAGCTGGCAACCTCGCCAAACCGCGCCTGACCCTGCGCCCGGTCGAGCGCCGACGCCTGCGCTTTCAACGCATTCATGAAACGGTCCATTTAATGCCCCCAAGAAAAGCAAGGCCAGGGCTCTGCCCTGAACCCGCTGGGGGCAGAGGCCCCCAGACCCCATGAATGGGGTTTGGGGGCCTCTGCCCCCAATGGGGTCCAGGGGCAAAGCCCCTGGCCTTATCGCGCCACCGGCGTTGTCGCTTCGCTGCCCACGCTGCCGTTGCGCGCCCGCACGGTTTGGGTAAAACCTCGCGCGGTGTGCAATGTGCGCTCCACCTCATCGATCCAGTATTCCTGGTCGAAGTCGGTCAGCGTGCCGGCCAGGCGCAGTTTCTGGCGCGGTGCCAGGGTGAGTTCGCCGGGCATCTCCGCCACCACCACGCGTTCGTGCCGCGTCAGCTCCGCCAGCCGGCGCTGCGCCAGTTTCAGCGCGTCGTCCGGGGTCAGGTTCGGCACCACCAGGACGTGACGCTGGATTTCGCCGCGCCGCCTGCCGCCGCGGCGGCGCCGGGCGGTGCGGATGAAGGCCTGCTGCTGGCGCGAGTTCCAGCTTTTCACCACCACCTCGATATCCCGCGCCAGGGTCAGCGCGCGTTCCAGCCGCAGCCCGGTCAGGTCGGCCGGGCGCAGCACCGCCGCCGGCCCCCGCGCCTGCTCGGCCGGGCGGAAATGCAAGGTCGCGCCGGTCACCCAGACGTCGAAGCCTTCCAGCCCCGCCAGCGTCACCAGCAGGTCCCATTCCGTGGTGGCGCGGCTGAACTGGTCCAGCGTCACGCGGTCGCGCTGCAACTGCCAGTAGCGGCCCACCGGCGTGGTGGTGGCCGTCACGTCGGCGGCCAGCCCGCGCCGCGCGGCCAGCAGGGTGGCGATCTCGCTGGCGGTGCGGTTGGAGAAGCTCTCCTGCGTGCGCGCCTCGATCAGCCGCGCGGTCAGGTCGCGGCCCGACAGGAACACCACCCGGCGCAGCGCGTCCAGCTCCACCCGGTCCACCTCGCCCTGCACCAGGCTGGCGCCGAAGCCGCCCAGCGTCACGCCCACCTCCACCATCAGCTGGTCGGCCGACATCCAGGCCGCAGCAGGCGCATCGCCCAGCGCCACCACCAGCGAGAAGCGGTCGGCGGCGTAATGGTTGTTGCTCACCACCCGGGCCGAAACGGCGTTCGGGATCGGCATGCCGTCCACCGCCACGCGCAGCAGCGGCCGGCGCACCTCCTCATTGCTCAGCAATGCCACCCCCTGCCGACGGGTCCCGCGCCGGCAGCACCAGGCGCACCACACCCTGCAGCATCGGATCGTCGATGCCGTTCAGCCGGGCAATGCGCAGCCATTGCGTGGCATCGCCAAGCTCCGCCGCCGCCACGTGGAACAGGGTTCCACCGGCCTGAAGAATCGTGCGCATGACTGGCTCCTTGAAGAACGAAGGCAAGGCCAGGGGCTCTGCCGTCGCGGCGCGAAGCCGCGCCACAGGGACCCCGCTGGGGGCAGCGGCCCCCAGACCCCAGGAATGGGGGGTCCGCGGGGCTCGGCCCCCCGGCCTTAGCTTGCTGCTTCCGCCCCGGCGCGGGCGCGGCCCAGCGGCCCACGGGCGCGGGCGAGAACCGCCAGCGCGCCGGCATCGTCGCGCGCCGCCAGCATCCCGTCCGCGGTATCGGTATCGGCCGCGCGCAGGCGAACCCCCCGCGCCGCCGTCGCCTGGTCCAGTGCCGCCTGCTGCGTGCGCAGCCCAGCCACCGTGGCGCCATGGGCCGCCGTACCGCCGCGCAGCGCGCCGGGGGCGGCGGCCAGTGCAGCGAGCCCCACCGCATCCACCACGCCTTCCAGCGCGGCGAAATCCGCCCCTTGCAGCCCGGCGAGATCGGCCAGCACGCCGCCGGCCAGCGACAGCGCGTCCTCGGCCAGCCCCGCCGCCTCGTCGCGCAGCACGGTGCAGGCGATGCGATAGGGGATCCAGTTCTCCCGCGTGTAGTCGGCCTCGAACCGGCCCACCACCACGGTGTAGAAGAAGCTGCCCCAGGACAGCGGCCACACCAGCCCGCCGGCGCGCATCAGGTCCACCGCCCGCGCGCGGAACACCGCATCCTCGCCGGTGAACACGCCGGCCCAGACGACATCGGCATCGTCGCGCCCCATGGCATCGATCACCCGCCGCCCGCCGGGCAGCCGATGCACCGCCAGGCGCTGCCGCCCGCCCCAGCCCACGCGGGACGGCAGCTCGAACGCCTCCAGCAGCACCGGCCCGATCAGCAGATACTCCGACATGCCGCCTCCGGTTGGTTTGTGTTGGGCTCAGCCCAAGCTGGT
>JADLHF010000081.1 GCA_020848935.1 Acetobacteraceae bacterium | reverse complement strand
GGCCTCAGCCTGTTGACCCATGCCGGGCTGGTGCGGCTGCCGGCGCGGCTGCTGTTCGGCGTGATCTTCTGGCTGGTGGCGCTGCTGGCCGCCGGCATGGCGGCGCAATCGGCGCATTTCCTCCAGGCCGCCGGCTGGATCGACGTGCTGTCCGCCACGGTTTGGGACAGCTCGGCGCTGCTGTCCGACCATAGCCTGCCGGGCCGGTTGCTGCACACGCTGGTGGGGTATTCCGACCAGCCCAGCGGGTTGCAGGTTGTGGCCTATCTCGCGACCCTGGCCGGCATCGTGGCGCTGGCGCGGCTGGCCGCACCGCGCCACCCGTCGCCGCGGCCGATGGCGGCCGAGTAGCCTGCGCCAAGCGGGGCAGCGGCCAAGGGGGCTGGACACCACGGCGCGGTTGCGGTCCGCTGGTGCACTGACTCACCCGGATGGTGCAACATGCGTCAGTGCACCAGCTTGATTTGGTGGGCCGATTCAGCTGACAGGCTGAAGGGCCTGTCAGCATCGGGCCACTAGGCGCCGGATTCCTGCCGGAGAAAGACGATGGACATCACCGCGCAACAGCTCCTCGCCCGCCGCGACCAGGCGATGGGGGCGGGCACGCCGCTGTTCTACAACGAGCCGCTCCACCTGGTGCGCGGCGAGGGGGTGCATGTCTACGACCCCGCCGGGCGGTGCTACGTGGACATGTACAACAACGTCCCCTGCGTCGGCCACGCCAACCCGGCGGTTGTCGAGGCGATGGCCCGCGCCCAATCGACGCTGAACGTGCACAGCCGCTATTTGCACGAGGGCATCGTGGAACTGTGCGAGAAACTCGTCGGCCTGCACGCCGGCAAGCCCACCGCCGGGCCGATCGAGAGCGTCATCGTGTCCTGCTCCGGCACCGAGGCGATCGAGGTGGCGCTGCGCATGGCCCGCTTCGCCACCGGCAAGCAGGGCATCATCTGCACCGACGGCACCTATCACGGCAATTCGGAGCTGGTCAGCAAGCTCAGCCGCCTGTCGCTCGGCAACAACGCGATGCCCGATGTGCGCAGCTTCCCCTTCCCCGAGACCTATCGCCCGATCCAGCCCGGCCTGTCGGAAGCCGAGCTGACCGAAGCCTACCTGGCCCGGTTGCAGGCCGCGATCGACGGCCTGAATGCCAGCGGCGAGGGCTTCGCCTGCCTGATCCTGTGCTCGATCCTGGCCAATGAGGGGCTGCCCGACATCCCCGCGGGGTTCATGGAGAAGGCCAGCGCCCTGGTCCACAAGGCCGGCGGGCTGGTGATCTCCGACGAGGTGCAGGCCGGCTATTGCCGCGCCGGCCGCTGGTGGGGCTACGAGGTCAGCGGGCTGCGGCCGGATATCGTCGTCACCGGCAAGCCGATGGGCAACGGCCTGCCGCTGGCCGCCACCGCCGCCAGCAAGGCGCTGGTGGATAATTTCCGTGCCCGCACGCACTACTTCAACACCTTCGCCTCCTCCCCGCTCCAGGCCGCCGTCGGCAGTGCCGTGATCGACTATATCGAGCGCGAGAACCTGGCCGAGAATGTCGCCACGGTCGGCGCCTACCTGAAGGCCGCGCTGAAGCAGCGTGCCGGCGCCGCGCCGGCCATCGGCGACGTGCGCGGCGTGGGCCTGTTCATCGGCGTGGAAATGATCAGGCCGGATGGCAGCGCCGATGTGGAAACCACCGTGGATGTGGTCAACCGGCTGAAGGACAAGGGCTTCCTGATGTCCAACGCCGGCATCTTCCGCAACGTGGTGAAGATCCGCCCGCCTCTGGTGTTCCGGCGCGAACACGCCGATGCGTTCCTGGCCGCCTGGGACGAAACCATCGGCGAACTGCCGAATTGATATCGACTACAAATGAATAGAAGGTTTTGCTTCTTTTTTCAGAAAGAAGTGCTGTTCTTTTTTGAAAAAAAGAACCAAAAAACTTTCATTCATTTTCTACCGGCGGCAACGGCAGCACCACTGGCCGGCCGTCGGGGCCTGTCATGACCGCGACCTCCACGCCATAGGCGGCACGCAGCAGTGCCGGGCACAGCACCTGCGCCGGCGGGCCGCAGGCGGCCAAGCGACCGTCGCACAGCAATGCGATGCGGTCGGCAAACCGCGCCGCGGCGTTGATGTCGTGCAGCACCGCCAGCGTGGTCAGGCCGCGCCGGCGCGTTGCCCGGCCGATCAGGCCCAGCACCTGAACCTGGTGGGCGATGTCCAGCGCGCTGGTCGGCTCGTCCAGCAGCAGCGCCTGCGGATTGCCGGCCAGGACCTGGGCCAGGAAGACCAGCTGGCGCTGCCCGCCGGACAGCTCGCCCAGCCGCCGCGATGCCAGCCCGCGGATGCCCAGCTCGGCCAGCGCCGCCTCGGCCGCCGCCAGGTCGGCTGGCGCCACGCGCAGGCCCAGCGAGCGCAACCGGCCGAGCAGCACCACCTCGAACACGCTCAGCGCCACGCTGGTTGCGTTGTCCTGCGGCATGTAGCCGATGCCGCTGGCAGGGCGAGACGCCGCCCCGTTCCAGCGCACCTGCCCGCGATGCGGCTGCACCCCGGCGATGGCGCGCAGCAGCGTGGACTTGCCGGCGCCGTTGGCCCCCAGCACCGCCAGCACCTCGCCGGGTGCGACCTCCAGCTCGATCCCGCGCAGCACCTCGGCGGCGCCGAAGCGCACGCCAAGCCCGTGCACGCCGATCCGCATCACCGCCACCCGCCGCGCGGACCGGCCACCAGCACCAGCCAGGCGAAGAACGGCACGCCGACCAGGGCGGTGACGATGCCGATCGGAAACACCGTGCCCGGCACGATCACCTTGCTGGCCACCGAGGCGACCGAGAGCAGCAATGCCCCGAACACCGCCGATGCCGGCAGCAGATGCCGCTGGTCCTCACCCACCAGCATGCGCGCGATATGCGGCGCCACCAGCCCGACAAAGCCGATGGTGCCGACAAACGCCACCGCCACCCCGGTCAGCAGCGACACCGCCACGAAGCAGCGCAGCCGCAGCGCGCCCACCCGCACGCCCAGCGCGGCGGCCCGCTCATCGCCCAGCCGCAGCGCCGTCAGCCGCCACGCGTCGCGCAGCAGCAGCGGCACCACCGCCAGCAGCACCGCGGCCACGATCGCCGCGCGGCCCAGGCTGGCCCGCATCAGGCTGCCGAACAGCCAGAACACGATCTGCTGCAATGCCTCGGGCGAGGCCAGGAACTGCAGCAGCGACAGCAGCGACTGGAACAGGAACAGGCAGGCAATGCCGGCCAGCACCAGCAGCTCCGGCGTGGCCCCGCGCAACCGCCCGACGGCGGCGACCAACGCGCAGGCCAGCCCGGCGAACAGGAAGGCGGCCAGCGGCACCGCCCACGCCTCCGCCGGCGCCCAGCCCCGCGGCAGCGGCAGCGCGGCGCCGGCCAGGATCGCCAGTGCCGCGCCGAACCCCGCCCCGGCCGAGATGCCCAGCGTATAGGAACTGGCCAGCGGGTTGTTCAGGATGGTCTGCATCACCGCCCCGGACAGCCCCAGCGCCGCGCCCACCAGGGCCGCCATCACCGCGATCGGCAGGCGCAGCCGATGCACGATGGCATTCAGCATCGCGTCGTCCGAGATCCCCGCCAGGCTGCGCAGCACGTCGCCGATCGGCAACAGCGCCGGGCCGGTGGCCAGATCTGCGGCAAAGCTGGCCGCCAGCGCCCCCAGCGCCAGCGCGGTCACGCCCGACCGCCGCGCCCCGCGCGCCCGCCAGGACGCGGCGCTCATGCCGCCGGAGCGGTCAGCCGGGCCATCCAGCAGCCCTCGAAGGCCACCGGCAACCACTGCGCGTGGTAGTGCCGCAGCTCCGCCTCCGGGTCGATTTCGGCGAATTCGGCGGGCCAGAGCTGCCTGGCGATGAACTGCATCGCGGTGTAGTCGAACAGCGCCCGGCTCAGCCCATGCTCGATGGCGAAGATCTGGCCGGTGCGGATGGCGGCCAGGCCGGCCCAGCCCTGGCGCTGGGCATAGGGGGCCAGGCGGGCGCGGGTGGTGGCGATGTCGGCGTCGAAGCCGGTCAGCACCGCGGCGGGCCGGCCCACCCAGGAGGAGCCGGCGATGAAGATCGCATCGGGATTGGCCGCGATCACGTATTCCGGGTTCAGCGGCCCCCAGTTGCCGGCGCCGGCCAGCCGCCCGGCGGCGATGTTCTCCGCGCCGATCAGGTCGAGCATGCGGCCCCACATGCCGCGCCAGTAGGTGTTGCCCACCGTGTCGGCGCCGGCCTGGCCCAGCTCCACATAGACCTTCGGCCGGATGCCGCCGGAATTGGCCACCCCCCGGGCGGCGCGGCGCTGGATGTCGGCCAGCTTGTCCAGGTACAGCGCCGCCAGCGCCTCCCCGCGCGCCGGCTGGCCGGTCACCACGCCCAGCGCGCGGGTGCTGGCGACATGGCGCTCCGGCAGTTGCGCGTTGTAGTCGATCACCACCACCGGGATGCCCAGCGCCTCCAGCTGCGCCACCTGCGGCTTGAGGCTGGAATAACCCCATTCGGACAGCAGCAGCAGGTCGGGCCGCAGCGCGATCACCTTCTCCACGCTGAAGCTGCCATCGCCGGTTTGGCCGATATCGGGCATGGCGGCGAGGCGCGGGATCGGCACCTGGTAGCGGCGGAACACCGAGGGCCGCCAATCGGCCCACAGCGCCTTGGACATGCCGACCACGCGATCCCAGGCCGCGGGGGTGCCGACGGCGGTGAACTCCTCGAAGTTGAAATTGACGACGATGCGCTCCGGCGTGGCCTTGAGCGTGATCTGGCGCCCCAAGGCATCCGTGACGGCAAGCGGGGCGGCGCGGGACGGGCGCGGGGCGAGGGCGGCGGCAAGCGGCAGCGCCAGCGCGCGGCGGCGGGGCAGGATGGGCATGAAGGACTCTCCGGCATGACAACAGGGAACCGGCGGCGCGGGCGCGGCCGGGCGATGCGGTGTCAGGCGGGCAGGGCGGGCGGGCCGCGTGGTCGCGCGGCGTTGTAGCCGGCCAAGGGCGGCGCCAGCGCGGGTGGGCGCAGGCCGCGCGGCACCGCGAGGGCGATGGCCGGCAGCGGCACCGGCAGCGGCGTGGCCGCCAGCACGGGCGCCGGGCCGGCGCAAAGCGGGCACAACAGGCACGCGGCCGCCGGCGCGGGGTCGCCGCCGGCATCCGGGTCGCCATGGCAGATACCGCCCCCGGCCAGCAACTCGCCCAGCGCGTCGGCCGGCGCCGGCATCGCGGCGGCCTGCGGCAACGCCAGGCGCAGCAGCAATGCCAGTGCGGCAAGCACGCTCAGCAGGGCCCTGCCACGAGGGTGGCGGCGCGCGGGGAGACGAGGAACCATAGCGGTCCAGCGCGGTGAGGGGCCAACGCTAGTCTGCGCCGGGGCGGGTGGCAATGGGGGGTTCAGGCCCGGAAAAGAAGCAAGAAAACTTCTATCCATTCCCCAGGTGTTGCGCGCACGAGCCAATGAATAAACGTTTTTTGGTTCTTTTTTCCAAAAAAGAACCGCTTCCTTCCAACCTACATCTTCTCAGAGATAAACCATCCGCCGCGTCATCCCGCCATCCACCATCAGTTCCGCCCCGGTGATGAACCCGGCATCGGTGCCGAGCAGGAAGGCGACCGCGCCGGCGATGTCCTCGGGCGTTCCGACCCGCCCGGCCCAGTGCTGGGCGTGGTCGTCGGGCGACGGTGCCGGCCCCTTGGTGTGGATCCAGCCGGGGCTGATGCAGTTCACCCGCACCTGCGGGGCCAGGCTGGCCGCCAGCGCATGGGTCAGCGCCACCAGCCCGCCCTTGGACGCGGCATAGGCTTCGGAGTTCGGTTCCGACTTGTGGGCGCGGGTGGAGGCGATGGTGACGATGGCCCCGTGCGCCGCGCGCAGCATCCGCTCGGCCGCGCGTGCCAGCAGGAAGGTGCTGGTCAGGTTGGTGGCCAGCACCGACGACCATTCGGCCAGGGTCAGCGCCGCCAGTGGCTTGGTGATGCCGAAGCCGGCGTTGCACACCAGCGCATCGAGCCGGCCTTCGGTGGCGGCGACGCTTTCGATCAGCGCGGTCACGGCGGCCTCGTCGCCGACATCGGCGCACACCGTCCGCGCGCCGGGCGGCCCATCGGCCGCGATATCGGCCGCCACCACGCGCCAGCCCTCGGTCAGCAGGCGGGCGGCGACGGCGCGGCCGATCCCCCGCCCGCCGCCGGTGACCAGTGCCGTCCTCACCCCTTCAGCGCGCCGAGCACCAGCGCGATCCAGGCATCCAGCTGCGTCGAATCATGCCAGCGCAGCACGGCGACGATGTCGTGGGTGGGATCGACCCAGGTGTAGTTGCCGCCGGCCCCGGTGGCCCAGTAGCTGTCGGCCGGGGCGCTCGGCTTGGGCGTGCGCCCGATGTTCAGCCACCACAGGAAGCCGTAGTCCGGCTTGATCGGGCAGGGGGTCAGCGACTGCGCGATCCAGTCCTCGGCCAGGATGCGCCGCCCGCCCCAGTCCCCGCGCCGCGCCATCATCAGGCCGATGCGGGCCTGGTCCTCGGCGTGGATGAACACGCCGCCGCCCCAGTGGCCGCCGCCGGAGACCGAGCGCACATTGCGCCCACCGGCCAGCACGAAGGAGTTGGAATAACCGGTCCAGCGCCAGTCGGACGAGGCGCCGATCGGGCCCATCACCCGCTCGGCGAATAGGTCTGGAAGGCTGCGGCCAAAGCGCCGCAGCAGCGCCAGGCTGAGCCGGTTCACCCGGACGTCGTTGTATTCCCAGAAGGTGCCGGGTTCGCGCAGCGGGCGGGCATCGCCCTTCTTCATGTTGGGCTGGCCGGCGAACTCGGTGGCCAGCGCCCGGTTGCGGTCGATCTGGTCGGCCTTGCCGAACAGCGTGCCCTCCCATTCCGAGGTCTGGTGCAGCATGTGGCGCCATGTGATGGCGCCGTTGTGCGGCCCGTCGAAACCGCCGTCATCCACCGTACGGCCCACCGGCTCGTCCAGGTCGCGGATCAGCCCGTCGGCCACGGCAATGCCGGCCAGGATCGACAGGTAGCTTTTCGCCACCGAAAAGGTCATGTCCACCTGGCGCGTGTCGCCCCAGCGCGCCACCACCTTGCCGCCGCGCAGGATGATCCCGTTCGGGCCGCCGCGCGCGGCCACCGGGCCGAACAGGAAATTGTCGGGCGGCGGCTCGAAGGTGCCGGTCTCAAGCTGCGTGCGCAGGTCGCGCAGCCACTTGCTCTCGTTGGCCTCGGCGAAGGCGACGGCGGCGGCCAGCTTCGCCGCGTCGAACCCGGCCGCCGCCGGCGCCACCTGCTCCCACGCCGCGCCATCGGCGGGCGGCACGTAATCCTGCGTCATGTCGGTTCCTTCGTGCTCCGGTCAGGCGGGCCTCACGCCCCAGGGGAACGGCGCCACGCCCTTGACCATGTCCTTCAGCGAGGTGCGATAGGCGGTCTGGAGATAGAACTGGCCCACCGGGATGGTGGCCACCTCGTCCAGCGCCAGCCGCCCAAGCTCCTGCGCCAGCCGGGCCTGGGTGGCCTCGTCCGGGGCGGCGACCCAGGCTTCGGTCAGCTCCTCGGCCTTCGGGCTGGTCCACCAGCCGAACCAGCCCTTTTCACCCTGGCCGCGCACCAATGGCGAGGTCACCGGCGAGCCATAGGTGGGCGCCGGGCCGGTGGTGTGGAAGATGCTCCAGCCGCCCTTGTCCACCGGCTCGCGCGAGGCGCGGCGCTGCACCACGGTGCCCCAGTCGCTCTCGTTCAGTTCCACGTTCATGCCGATCTTCTTCAGGTTGTCGAAGGTCACCTGGCCGAGCGGACCGATATCGGGAAAGTCGGTGGGGTTGATGATCACCGTCTTCTGCCCGGCATAGCCCGCTGCCTTCAGCATCGCGCGCGCCGCGTCCAGGCTGCCGGGCATCAGGTCGGGCTCGTCGTGGTAGTACGGCGTGTGGCGCGGCCACAGGCTGCGGCAGGTGGTCCACAGCGTTTCGTCGTCGCCGCGGCTGGCGCGCATGTAGTCGTCCTGGCGCACCGTGGCGCGCACCGCGCGGCGCAGGCGAACGTCGTTGAACGG
>JADLHF010000080.1 GCA_020848935.1 Acetobacteraceae bacterium | reverse complement strand
GACCCGCCTGGTCCGGCGCGCGCCTTCGCGCGACGGGCCGAGCCCCTGGACCTCATCAATTTGAAAAGTAATGGGATTCCAAAGGCCCTCGGCCTTTGGTGGGTGCAGGGCAAAGCCCTGCTCTTGCTTGGATTCATCAGTCGTTGCTTTCGCGGGTTGGTATCGCCCGCGGGGCTGGCCGGTGGCCGCGCGCAAGGCAAGGACTCATGCCAGCCCGCGTTGACCCATGCTTCATGGGTCAACCTTTATGCTGGCTGGTATCATCCGTCGGCCGCAGCCGTTACCGTGCCGTCTGGCAGAACGAGCGGCCGGCCACAGAGGAGGCATGAAGATCGTACCCACATCCGCGTCTCGGGCCGCCCCGCCATGAAGCATGCCGCCGCCGTCCGGTATCCGCCCGCCACCGCCCCTTCGCCGCTGCCCGCCATGCTGATCGACGACACGCCGCGCCTGCCGCTGATGCTTCTGGCGGGCGTGGTGCTGGCATTTTCCGGCTGGCTGCTGCTGTCGCCGGGCGTCGTCGTCTCGCGGCTGATGACATGGGACCTGCTGTTCATCCTGGAGGGCGCGTGGCGCCTGCATGTCGGGCAGGTTGCGCATGGCGATTTCCACGACCCGCTGGGCAGCCTGGCCTTCCGGCCGACGGAACTGGGCATGCGCATCGTCGGGCCGAGTGTCCTCGCCCTCATCGTCGGCAAGCTCATCGTCGCCGGGGCCGTCTTCGTGGTTGCCGTGGCGGCCTGCGCGCGGCGCCTGCCGCTGTTGCCGGCGCTGATCTTTGTGCTGTTCGTCTGCGGCCTGACGCTGGTCCCCACCAATGTCGGCAGCCTGATCGACCATTTCGCCTTCGCGATGTCCTACAATGCCACCGGCTGGGCGGGTCTGTGCGTGCTCGCCCTGATCCTGTTCCTGCCGCCGCGCCGGGTGGGTGGCGGCGACTGGGCTGACCTGGCTATCGGCCTGGCGCTGATCGTGGCGTTGTACTACCTCAAGATCACCTATTTCATTGCGGCTGTCGGCCTGCTGGCGGCAGCGCTGGTGCTGTGCGGCCATATCCGCGCGCGGCGCCTTGCCTGGGGCGGCGCCGGGGCGATCGCGCTGGCCAACGCGGTGGCGCCGTACAACTGGCCCTATCTGACCGACATCCTCGCGGCATTGCAGTCCGGCGCGGCGCGCGGCGGCGCGCATGCGATCGTGCTGCTGGTTTCGGCCAACGCCACGGAACTGTCGCTCTATGCCGCGGCCCTGCTATTCGCGGCGGCGTTCTGGCGCGCCGGGCGGGTGCCGCTCCGCCTGCCGGCCGCCATCGCCGTGTTGCTGGCCTGCGCTGTCTTCGTGTTCTCGCAGAACGCGCAGCTGCGCGGCCTGCCGCTGGGCGCCGTCGCCTTCTTCCTGGTGTACGACCAGATGCGCCGGACCCTGCGGCGGCGCCGCGATCCCGGCGCCGTCCTTGCCCTGCTGGCCGTGCTCGTCTTTCCCGCCGCCATCGTCGGCGCCGGCGGCTTCAGCGCGGTGGCCTATTTCATCGCCGCCCGGCCCGAGGCGCCGAACCACGTGGTGGCGCGCACCAACATGCGCGGCCTTGCCGTGCCGCTGCTCCAGGACTACGCCGTCTCCAGCCATGAGAAGGACTATTCATGGCTGCGCGACCTGCGCCGGATCGACGGCAATGTCCGCGTGCCCCAGCTCGCCTATGTGCGCTCCCTGCTGGAAGCCGCCGCCCTGTTCGACGCGCCGTCCCCCCGCCCGGGCGGGATCATGCTGCTGGACCAGGTCAACCCGATGGCCTTCATCCTGGGCCGCCCGCCGTCGCGCGGCGCCACCTTGTGGATGGATACCGCCTTCCCCTTCCAGCCCGCCGAACGCAGCTTCGCCGAGGTGGCGCATGTGCTGATCCCGAAGCTGTCCACCAACGCCGATCTGACCGCAAGCGCGCTGGATCACTACGGCGCGTATCTGGCGGCGCATTTCGGCGATCGCACCGAGACCGAGAACTGGATCCTGCTCAGCCGGCCCGCCGCGCGGCCATAGCGCCACCCCGACCGGCAACGAGCCAGGCTGCACGCCGAGGCGGGATCAGGCTGCGGGCGTGAACACCACGGCCGCTTCCTTTGCCGCGCGCCGGCCCTTTGGCGCGCCGAGGCCTGCCGGTCAGTGCAGCAGGCGGTCGGGCAGGCGGTCCTGGCCGCGCCATTCCCGGCCGGGCCGGCCATGGGCGTAGCCTTCAACGAACGGCACCTCGCCGCACGCTGCGCGCAGTTGCGCCATTGCCTCGTCCGTGCCGGTTCGCCCGCCCAGCGCGTCGTCGAACAGCCGGGCGATGCGGACCATGTCGACATCCTGCGGCATCAGGCGGAAGCGGCGGACGCCACCTTCGCGCAGCCGCGGCAGATCGGCGATGGCGGCGGCATAACCGTGCGACATGGTCTGCGTGCCGTTGACCACCACGAACGCCTCGCCGTCCAGCGTCTCGACCGGCATCCCGTCCGCCTCGCGGGCGCACACGAACTGGCAGTTGTCGCGGTGCAGCCCATAGGCACGGGCATGGTAGCAGCGCGCGGCCACCGAGAGGGTGAGCCGCCCGAACACCGTGGCCTCGATCTCGACCCCCGGCTCGGCGCGGGCGAACACGCCCAGCCCGTCGATTCCCACCTCCGGCGGCGGGGCAACCCGGATCGCCCCCATCCGCGCAAGGTAGGCCAGCGTGCCCTCGTTGAATACGTTGACCAGCGGCCCGATGGCATGCGGCCGCCCGGCCAGCACATGCACGCAGGAGACGTCGTTGGCCTCCACCAGGAAGCCGGCCTCCAGCATCTCCTCCACCGCGCGCATCTCGGCCTTGCTGGTTACCAGCGCCATTGTCGAGATCACCACCTCCTTGCCGCCGGCGCGCAGGCGCTCGGCGATGGCCGGCAGATCGCGATCGGTGAAGGGCGCGCGCTTGGAGCACACCACCTCGCCCAGATGGACGCAGCCGACCGGCGCCTCGTCGGCGATGCGGGCATAGAAGTCGCGCCGGCGCGCGGCCTCCCAGTTGAGCATCAGCGGCCCCAGCGTCAGCATCAGCGCCAGCCCTTCCGATAGGCGCCAAGCGTTTCCTTGCTGCCCTCGGCGATGGCGCTGAGGTCGATGCGCGGCGCCCGCCCGTCGCGGTCCAGCGCGTCCAGCGTGGCGCGGAACGCGCGCACCACCTGGGCGACATAGGCGCGGCTGCGCTGCCGCCCCTCGATCTTCAGCGCGGTCACCCCGGCGGCCTTCAGTTCGGGCAGCAACTCGATCATGTTCAGGCCCACCGGCTCGTCGAACAGGTACGAGGGTATGCCGCGGGCAACCAGGCGGGCCTTGCACGGCGTCGGGTAGCCGGCCGGCTCGTCGCGGCCGAAGCGGTTCATGGTGAGCGGGCCGAGGCGCATCACCATCTCGCCATCCTCCTCGCTGAGCGAGACATGCTCCGCCGGGGCGCACACGCCGTCGCTGCTGGGCGACCGGCCGGTGAGGTAGGAGGACAGGATGCAGCGCCCCTCGGTCATGGTGCCGAGGCTGCCGAAGGCGAAGACCTCGGCCTCCACCCCCATGCGTTCCACCAGGGCGCCGATCTCCTTCACCGTCAGCACCCGCGGCAGCACCGCGCGGCGGATGCCGAAGCGCTCGCGGTAGAAGGCGAGCGAGAGGGTGTTCGACGCCGCCGCCTGGACCGACAGGTGCAGCCGCAGCCCCGGATGGTGTCCGCTGGCATAGTCCAGCAGGCCGATATCGGCCAGGATCACCGCGTTGGCCCCCAGCGCGGCGGCGTCGTCGATGGCACGGTGCCACAGCGCCACCTGGCCGGGCCGCGGAAAGGTGTTGATCGCCACCAGCACGTGGCGGCCATGGGCGTGGGCGAAGCGGATGCCCTCGGCCATCTCCTCCCGGTCGAAGTTGAGGCCGGGGTAGTTGCGCGCGTTGGTCTCGTCGCGGAAGCCGCAATAGACCGTGTCCGCCCCCGCCTCCACGGCGGTGCGCAGGGCCGCCGGCGTGCCGGCGGGGCAGACGAGTTCGAGATAGCGCGGGGTCATGTCGTCTCCGGTGCTCGGCGTACGCGCCGTTCGAGCTGCCCGACGCGGTGCCGCAGATCGTCGATCTGCGCCCCCGTCCGGGCCAGATCCTCGTTCGGGTCGTGGCCGTGATGAGCCGCGCGATGAACGCGGTCGCGAACCCCGACCAGCCGCCGCCGCGCGGCGTCCACGCGGCGGTGCAACCGCGCGGCGGCGCGGCCCAGCGGCGGCGCCAACGGCCCGAACCGGGCGAGGAAATCGCCGACCAGGTTGATCGTCTCGCCGTCGAGTATGTTGCGGAACGCCACCGCCCGGTTCATGTCGCCGACGATGATGATATCGCGGGCGAACAGCGCCGTGTCGCTGTCGAGCCGGCCCTCCAGCAGGTCGATCAGCATGGCCAGCTTCCCGCGCATGGCGGCGTCCGCCGCCTCGCCGGGCGCGGCCAGGGTCAGTATCACTCCGCCATCGCCGATGCACAGCAGGAAGCGCTGCGTCAGGTCGGTCGGCTCGAACAGATACCGCCCCGGTGCCACGCGGACCAGCCGGCGCACCAGATCGGGGTGATTGCGCGGCAGGCTGGCGGAAATGCGGCGAAGGACCAGCCGCAGCGCCGGCGCGGGCAGCATGCGCAGCCCGGCACGCATCAGATGAAGGGGCGCTGGGATGCCGGTGGTCATGCACGCTCCGATACGACGGTCCAAACCATCCTAACAGGTGCAAACCGCCGCACTCATTGATGCAAGTCATTGACTCCGCGCCGCCGCGGGGTCGCGCGGGCGCAGGCAGCCACGGCGGCCGCGGGACCGCGGCATACCGGATCAGGTCCTCCATCGCGGATGCCTGCGCCGGCCCCGCCCGGCCCCCGACGCACCGCCACCGCGGGCGCCGGCCAGCATTTGCTTGAGTCCGCCCACCGCCATGCTATCAGCAGCGCCATGACCCCTGACGTGCCATGAAACGGCAACCGCGCCGCCCCGGCGCCCGCCTTGCCGCCGTGCTGGTGTACGACGACACATCGCCGCTGTTCCTGGCGCTGCTCGCCGGTGCCATCCTGGCGGGGCAGGCTTGGCTGCTGGCGGCACCGGACAGCGTGCTGTCGCGGCTGATGACATGGGACCTGCTATTCAACCTGGAGGGCGCCTGGCGGCTGCTCGCCGGGCAGGTGCCGCACGCCGATTTCCACGACCCGCTCGGCAGCCTTGCCTTCTGGCCGACCGCGCTGGGCTTCCGCCTGGTCGGACCCGGCGTCTTCGCCGTCATCGCCGGCAAACTGATCGTCACCGCCGTGCTGTTCGCCGCCGCCACGCTCGCCGTTCTGCCCCGCCTGCCGCTGCTGCCCGCGCTGGTGTTCGTGCTGTTCGTTTGCGACCTCGTGCTGATCCCCACCAACACCGGAAGCCTGATCGATCATTTCGCCTTCGCCATGTCCTACAACGCGGCGGGCTGGGCGGGGCTCAGCGTGCTGAGCCTGATCCTGTTCCTGCCGCCGCGCCCGTTCCCGCCGCCGCGCCGGGACCGCCCATGGGGGGACATTGTCACCGGTGCCGCGCTGATCGTGGCGCTCTACTATCTCAAGATCACCTATTTCCTGGTCGCCCTGGCCGCCCTGGCCGCGGCCCTGGTGCTTTCCGCCCATATCCGCGCCCGCCGGGCGGCCTGGGCCGGGGTCGGCGTGCTGGCCGCGGCCCACGCCGTCGCCCCGTACAACTGGGCCTACCTGGCCGACATCGCCGCCGCGGTGCAGACCGGCGCGGTGCGCAGCGGCGGCCACGCCATCGTGTTGCTGGCCTCGGCCAATGCCACCGAACTGGCGCTGTACGGCGCCGTCCTGCTGGCAGGCGTGGCACTGTGGCGCGCGCGCACCGCGCCGGGATACCTGCCGGCCGCCATCGCGGTGCTGATCGGCTGTGCCGTGCTGGTGTTCTCGCAGAACGCCCAGCTGCGCGGCCTGCCGCTGGGCTGCATCGCGCTGTTCCTGCTGTATGACCAGCTGCGCCGCATCCTGGCCGGGCGGCCGGGTGCCGGCTGGGCGTTGCTCGCCGTGCTGGCCTATCCCATCGCCAGCGTCGGCAGCGCCAGCTTCAGCCTGGCGGCCTATTTCGACGCCATCGGCCCCGGTGCCGCCAACCTGGTGGTCGATCGCACCAACCTGCGCGGCCTCGCCGTGCCGCTGGCGCAGGACGGCGCGGTGGCCAACCGGGAGAAGGACTATTCATGGTTGCGCGACCTGCGCTGGGTCGGCGGCGATGTCCGCGTCTCCCAGGCGGAATATGTCCGCACCCTGCTGGAAGCCGCCGCCCTGTTCGAGGCACCCGGCCGCCGGGCCGGCGGGATCATGCTGCTGGACCAGGTCAACCCGATGGCCTTCATCCTCGGCCGCCCGCCGCCGCGCGGCGTCACCCTGTGGATGGACACCGAGTTCCCGTGGCAGCCCGCCAGGCGCTGCTTCGCCGAGGTGGAGCACGTGCTGATCCCGAAGCTCTCCACCTACGCCGAGCTGACCGAAAGCGCCCTGGCCCATTACGGACCGTATCTGGCCGCGCATTTCCCTGTCCGCACGGAAACCGCCAACTGGGTGCTGCTCAGCCGGCCCGCAGCACCGCCATAGCCCGACCCCGGCTGCCCCGATCCCGCTTGGGTTCCGCGGCTTCGGTGCGGTAGGGTGGTGCCGCCAGAGAGCGGAGCACCCGAATGCAGCGCCCGGCGACAAGCCCGGCTGCCCACCGACGCGGCCGGATCGCCCTGGCTTGCCTGCTGCTGCTGCTCGGCTTCGGCAGCGCCCGATCCCAGCCGGCGCGGCCGCATGTCTATGTCGTGCCGATCGGGGGTGTCATCGACCTCGGCCTCGCCCCCTTCCTCGCCCGCGTGCTCGATGAGGCGGCCACCAGCGGCGCCGCCGCCGTCATCCTGGACATCAACACCCTGGGCGGCCGCGTCGATGCCGCCGTGGCAATCCGCGACACGCTGCTGGCCGCCCGCACTCCGACCGTCGCCTTCGTCAACCGCCGCGCCATCTCCGCCGGCGCGCTGATCGCGCTCGCCACCGAGCGCATCGCCATGGCCGAGGGCGGCACCATCGGCGCCGCCATGCCGGTGGATATCGGCGGCCTCGGGGCGATGCCACAGCCGGTGGGGGAGAAGACCGTCTCCTACGTCCGCAAGGAATTCCGCGCCACCGCCGAGGCCCGCAAGCGCCCGCCGCTGCTGGCCGAGGCGATGGTGGACGCCGACGTCGAGATCCCCGGCGTGATCGAAAAGGGCAAGCTGCTGACGCTGACCACCGACGAGGCCTTGGCCCTGAAGCTTGCCGACCTGCGCGCCGCCGACCTGCCCGCCCTGCTGCGTGCGCTGGACATCGCCAACCCCGAGATCCGCCGCGTCACCCCAAGCTGGGCGGAAATCCTGGTCCGCTTCCTCACCCACCCCACCATCAGCTCGGTGCTGATGATCGTCGGCATCCTCGGCGTGTTCACCGAAATCCGCACCCCCGGCTTCGGCTTCCCCGGCGTCATCGGCCTGGCCAGCATCGGCCTGTTCTTCTGGGGCCACTGGCTGGTGCGGCTGGCCGGCTGGGAGGAATTGTTGCTGGTCGCCGCCGGCGTCGTGCTGCTGGTGGTCGAGATCTTCGTCACCCCCGGCTTCGGGCTGGTCGGCCTGCTCGGCATCGCCGCCCTGCTCGCCGGCTTTACCCTCAGCCTGGTCGGCGGCGGCGCCACCGCCGAAGCGCTGCTGCAGGCCAGCTTCCAGGTGATCCTGGCCCTGTTGCTGGCCATCGCCGGCATGCTGGTGCTGTTCCGCTTCCTGCCTCGCCTGCCCTTCGGCCGCAGCTTCGTGCTGGAAACCGGGCTGGCCGCCGGCGCCGGCTTCACCGCGCCGCCGGCACAGGACCAGCAATGGCTCGGCCGCCAGGGCATCGCCGCCAGCGTGCTGCGCCCCGCCGGCATGGCCAGCTTCGACGACCACCGCGTGGACGTGGTGTCCGAGGGCGAATTCATCGAGGCCGGCACGCCGATCGTCGTCGCCCGCGTGGACGGCAACCGCATCGTCGTGCGGCGCGTGCCGGCGCGTTCAACAAAGGAATAGCCGATGAGCGGCATTGCATTCGACGTCATCGGCGCAGGCGGCCTGCTGATCCTCGTCCTTGGCCTGCTCGCCTTCCTGTTCTACCTGGTGCCGGTGCCGCTGTGGATCGCCGCCTGGGCCTCGGGCGCCTATGTCGGCCTGCTCACCCTGATCGCCATGCGCCTGCGCCGCGTGCCGCCGAGCACCATCATCAACGCCCGCATCAGCGCGGTGAAGGCCGGGCTCGACATCCCGCTCAACGACCTGGAGGCGCATTTCCTCGCCGGCGGCAACGTGGTGCGCGTGGTCAACGCCATGATCTCCGCCGACAAGGCCTCCATCCCTCTCGCCTTCAAGCGCGCCGCCGCCATCGACCTGGCCGGGCGCGACGTGCTGGAGGCGGTGAAGATGTCGGTCATCCCCAAGGTGATCGAAACCCCGCGCATCGCCGCCGTCGC
The DNA here is from genome assembly GCA_020848935.1 of Acetobacteraceae bacterium. Taxonomy (GTDB): domain Bacteria; phylum Pseudomonadota; class Alphaproteobacteria; order Acetobacterales; family Acetobacteraceae; genus CAMDGX01. The sequence goes on along the minus strand of JADLHF010000080.1, from coordinate 48,527 downwards.
CCGCGACGGCATCCAGCTCATGGCCGTCTGCCGCGTCACCGTGCGCACCAATATCGACCGCCTGGTGGGCGGCGCCGGCGAGGAGACCATCATCGCGCGCGTCGGCGAGGGCATGGTCAGCACCATCGGCTCCTCGCTGTCCCACAAGGACGTGCTGGAAAACCCCGACCACATCTCCAAGCACGTGCTCTCCAAGGGGCTCGACGCCGGCACCGCCTACGAGATCCTGTCGATCGACATCGCCGACGTCGATGTCGGCAGCAACATCGGCGCCAAGCTGCAGATCGACCAGGCCAACGCCGACAAGCAGATCGCCCAGGCCAAGGCCGAGGAACGCCGCGCCATGGCCGTCGCCCTGGAACAGGAAATGCGCGCCCGCGTGGTGGAATCCGAGGCCGAAGTGCCCCGCGCCATGGCCGACGCCTTCCGCCAGGGCCAGCTCGGCGTGATGGACTACTACCGCATGCGAAACATCCAGGCCGACACCGCCATGCGCGACGCCATCGCCGCCCCCGAGAGTGATCCGTCCATCCCCCCGCCGCGCCCCGGCCAGCCATGAACACCCTCTCGCTCCTGGTCGTGGCCTCGTTCGGCCTCGCCTTCCTCCTCGGCACCGCGCGGCCCTGGCTCCGCCGCCGCCGCGCCCGGCTGCTGGCCCACGAAACCGCCGCCGCCCGCAAGATCGGCCCCCCGCCCCCGCGCCCCGCGCCGCCGCGCGCGCCACCAGCCGTGGCGCCCCAGCACCCCGCCCGCGCGCCCGCCCCCCGCCGCCACTTCGCCACCCTGGCGGAAGCACGCCGCGGGATCGTGCTGATGACCGTGCTCGGACCGTGCCGGGCCCTGGAGCCGCCTTCGCACGAGTAGGCAAGTGCCGGGGCGCCGTCCGGCCCGCCAGCCTTCCCCTGATTCCCCACTTCGGACCGCTGGAAGGCATCCGCGTCGTCGGCAAACGCCGCTTGGGCACCGGGCGGGCGCACCCCGGCCGCGACCATGCTGCCGCCATGCCTGCCCGGACCAGGAAACAGCGCCACGACCGGCGTGGAAATACCCCGGCACGCCACTTCCGATTGGGGCGGCAGCGGCGGCCCATCCCGACCGCCTCAAGGATCGCGAGACGGCGGTCGGCACGGGTTTCCGCCGGGTTTTCCGGCCCGAAGTGGACGTCACGCTATCTTGTGCGTTGAGGATCCGCTCGGATTTCGACGCTGTTTCTGTCCAGCCCTGCTTGGCGTGCCGCCACCGGCCACCCCCCTGCGGCGGCTTCGCCGCGGGAGGGCGCGCGATACCAACCGCAATTCAGCCAATTGCCTACACAGGCGATGCGGGCGGATGGCTGAGCAGCGTCATTCCACGCCCTTTCGGAAGTCAGTAGCGATAGATCGCGGCGATGCCGGTGTCCGTGGGCATGCGCTCGGCCGGGACGATCACCACCTCGCCACCTGCCCTGAGCGCGTGCTCGCTCACATCATCCAGCAAGTCGTCCACGCCAACGTCGTCCGGCGGCGCGAACGCGATGGCGCCGCTCACCGGATCGAAGCGGCCGGGGATCATGCGGTCGGCCTCGATCAGCAATGTGGCGACGCGACCGGCAGCGGCTGCCCGCGCGACCTCGGCCAGATCCGCACCGCCACGCTCCTCGGCCCTCGCTGCGCCGAACTGCTCGACGAGGCCGCTGAGCCGCTCAAGGTATCGCGGAAGCAGGAGCTGCCAGGCGCGCTCGCGCAGTTTGTCCAACGACAGGGCGCCGGGGTACGTGTCGATTGTGTCCGCCACCAGGAACGGATTGCGGCTCACCGCGCGGAACAGGTGGTGGTGCTCCGGCAGCGCCGCCAGCAGAAGAGGTATCCCGGACGGCCGCGAGCACTGCTCGGTCACCGCCTCGTCCACCGCCCGGAAGAAGCGTTCGGTCTCGTTGTCGACCAAGTCCTGGCGAACATCCGTGCCGTGACGCGTGGTCAGACCGGGTCCGGCGCGGCCATGCGCCCGCTTCATCCGCTCGGGATCACCCTCCTTCAGGCCAAGGGCATCGGCAGCCGTCTGCGGAAATCCGGACGTCAGTTCCAGTTCATCGATGACGTAACGGTTTCCCTCGAAAAGGACGGCCTGCTCTCGATTGAGGCCGAGCACGTGATAGCGGCCCGCAGACTGCAGAAAGCGCATGAGCGGCTTCGTGTGGAAGCTGTCGGCGACAATGGCCATCTCCCTGACCGACCGCTGGAGCCGGTAGACCTTGAAGAGCTCCGCGGTCGCAAAGACCGCGAGTCCGTCGAGGGCTCGGTTCCAGAAGCTGCCATTCTCCGCCAGGTCGTAAAACCGGCGCAGGATCGATGCACTCTCCCGGCCAGGATATTTCTGCGCCAGCGTGAGCTCCAATTCCTTGACGAGATTCCGGAAGCGGATTGGATCCTGCTGGTTGTCGGGATGCGTACGATGGGTCGGCTGGTACAGCGAGACACAGGGCGGCTCGTGGTCTGCCAGCAGGATCGTGCTGTACTCGTGCTCAAGTGCATCCATTTCCAATCTCCGGATCATGCCAGCGCTCATGATGGCGCGTGCCGTCATGTCTTGCCGCGCGGTATAGCCTCATCCTGGCTCCACCCGATAGAGCATGTAATGTCGACCGCCGAAAATGCGACTGCTCCGGCGTCTTCGGCGGCCGGTACCGGTCTCCAGCGCGATCGACAGCCGCCACGGCGGCATTCGCCGGCTGAACCGATGCACCGCCGGCCCGCGCGGCGGATGCGGGTGGTTCCTGTGCCCACGCGCGGGTTTGGACGTGTTCGGCCGGCGATACAGCCTCGCAGTGCCGATCCTGCCCCGGCATCGGCACCCCGATCGGCGCATGCAGCCGCCGTCCCTTCCAGGCGGTGAGCTGGGGCGGGTGCTCGTCGGACAGCGCGGCGCGTTCGCCAAGCGTCCGATCCGCCGTGGCCGCGGCCGTCAGGCGGGCAATCCAGCTATCGCGCTATCCGGGTTTCCCAAGTCATCACTGAAGGACGACTCCGACACACCCTGGGCGGAAACCAGCACCAAGGCGGAGCTGTAGGGAGCGTCCAGCACGATCCCGACCCCCGTCCCCGTCAAGCTGGCATTCTCGCCCAGGAGATGCCGCGCCGGCCCGGCCAGGCCGGGCAAGGCAAACGCCCGGCTGGCCGTGCCCTGCAGGCGGAAGGCGAACAGCGCGCCATGGCTGCCGTCCTTGGCCACGTACCAGACCGCCGCCCAATCCCCCTGCCCATCCAGCGGCGGCGGCGGGGTCAACAGATGCTGGTCGCCGTGCTGGATCAGCGGACGGATGCGGCTGCGGTACAGCGCGACATGGGCCTGCGCGGTTGCCCGGTCAGCCTCGCTCCAGCGGCCGATCGGCGCCGAGATGCCGAAGCTGCCCAGCATTGCAACCCGCAGCCGGAAGGCCAGGTCGCCGCGCCGGTCGATCCCCGCCACGCCGGAATGGGCGCGCGCCGGCCAATCGACCAGCCAGTCGTTGCAGACCACCGCCGGGTGGGCACGCTGGATGCCGAAATGGATCGCCAGCTTGGCCAACGCCTGCGGCTGGTCGCTGATCCAGTTGACATGGGCATGCGCCAGGATCGCCCCGTCCATCCGTCCGCCGCCGCTGGCACACATCTCCAGCACCAGTTCGGGGAACGCGTCGCGCAGCGCATCCTGCAACCGGTACAGCCCGCGGTAATGCGCAACCAGCGGATCCTGCGCGGTCAGCCGCGCCGGCAGTTCGGGCGCCCAGCCGCCGGCGGCGAGGTCGGTGTTGAAATCCCATTTCAGCCAGCGTGCGCCGGTGGCGCGCACCAGGTCGATCAGCACGGTATGGGCGTGCACCCAGGCCGCCGGCACGCCGAGATGCAGGATGCCGCGCTCGTCGCCACCCGGCGCGCGGCCATCGATGTGGTGCAGCCATTCCGGGTGTTCGCGGTGCAGCCGGGCGCAGGCGCCGACCGCCTCCGGCTCGCACCAGATGCCGAAGGCCATCCCGGCCGCGCGACAGGCATCGGCGACGAAGGCCAGGCCGCGCGGAAAGCGGGTGGTGTCGGTCAGCCAGTCGCCGGCGCGCGAATGCCAGTTGGACAGCGGATTCCAGTCGCGGGTGGTGTACCAGCCGGCATCGAGCACGAAGACCTCGCAACCCAGCAAAGCCGCCGGCGGGATCAGCGCCAGCAGGCGGGCCTCATCGACATCCTCGTCACACGCATACCAGGTGTTGAACTGCACCGGCACCGGCCGGTCCCGGTCCGGCCGGCGGGCGCGGCGCCAATCATGCATCCGCCGCGTGACGCCATCGAGGTCGCCTGGATCGAAGCCCAGCAGCACCTCCGGCAGGTCGAGCGCGCCGCCGGGCGGCAGGGTGTGGGCGAAACCCCAGTCGTTCAGCCCGCCGGAAATGACCGTCGCCCCCGGCCGCTGCCGCACCTCCAGCGCCCAGTTGCCCGACCACAGCAGCTCGAAGACATGCGTCCCATCCTCCCCCTCCAGCGCCAGCCAGGGCTGGAACTCGAAGCCGGTCTTGCCGGCGCGGCTGTCCAGTTCCAGCACGGCGGGGCCGCAGGGGTGCACCATGGCCTGCGCCTCCGCCCCCCAGGCGCCGGTCAGGGTGTGGGCCGCGTGCATCGGGCCGCGCAGCGTCTGCCACACGCTGAGCGCGCCGGTGATCGGGATGTCGCCCGTCTCGCCGCAATGGCGCAGCGTGGTGGCGCGCAGCAGCAGGCCGGTGGCGGCATCGACGGTGAAACGCACCTCGCAGGCCAGCGAGAAGTCGGCGCTGCGCAGCTCGATCGCCAGCGTCCAGGGATCCTGGACATGCCAGCGATGGAGCTGCCAAGCCACCCGTGCGGCGCGGTGGCCGATCTGCACCATCGCGGGCACGCGGGCGCTGAGTCGCATCCCGGAATCGCGCCAGCCCGGCCACAGCGGCGGCGGCGGCTCGGCGCGATCGGGGCCGAAATGGTCGACCAGCAGCGCGCCGTCGCGCAGGTGGATGTCCAGCCGGGTGCCGCGCCAGGCCAGCATCCAGGATGGCTCGGCCGGATTGTGACGCAGGCTCGGCGGTGCGGTGGTGTGGTTCACGACGCCTCCCGAGGGCAGGAGGGCAAGACTGGCTGGCAACGGCCAACCGGGCAAGCGTGCCAGGACTTGAAGGTCTGGGACTTGGAGGTCGGGGACTTGAAGGTCGGGGGCTTGGAGGTCGGGGGCTTGGAGGTCGGGGGCTTGGAGGTCGGGGGCGATGCGTGCACGATGGCGGCAGGGGTTTATTCACAAATCAACTTCGTGAATAAATATATCCACTTGCATTCCAGGCAAAACGGGGGCTGAACTGCCCCGTCCGTTCCGAGGAGGCGACTGATGTCCACCCATCCCGAAACCCTGGCCTTGCATGCCGGCTGGCGGCGCGACGAGGCCACCACGTCCGTGGCGGTGCCGATCTATCAGACGACCAGCTACCAGTTCAACAGCACCGAGCACGCCGCCAACCTGTTCGCGCTGAAGGAACTCGGCAACATCTACACCCGGCTGACGAACCCGACGAACGACGCGCTGGAGAAGCGCGTGGCCGCGCTGGAGGGTGGGGTGGCGGCACTGGCCGTGGCCTCCGGCCAGGCGGCGAGTGCCATGACCGTGCAGAACCTGGCCCGGAACGGCGACAACATCGTCGCCTCGACCGATCTCTACGGGGGCACCTGGAACCTGTTCGCCAACACGCTGAAGGACCAGGGCATCGAGGTGCGCTTCGTCGATCCCGAGGACCCCGCGGCCTTCGCGCGCGCCACCGACGACCGCACCCGCGCCTATTACGCCGAGACCCTGCCGAACCCCAAGCTGCGCGTCTTCCCGATCGCCGAAGTGGCCGCGATCGGCCGGCCGCTGGGCATTCCGCTGATCATGGACAACACGGCCGCCCCCCTGCTGGTGCGTCCGTTCGACCATGGCGCCGCGATCGTGATGCATTCGCTGACCAAGTATCTCGGCGGCCATGGCAGCTCGATCGGCGGCATCATCATCGATGGCGGCAACTTCGACTGGGAAGCGCACCCGGCCCGCCAGCCGGCACTGAACACGCCGGACCCGAGCTACCACGGCGCGGTCTGGACGCAGGCGGTGAAGGGCATCGGCCCGGTCGCGTACATCATCAAGGCGCGCACCACGATCCTGCGCGACCTCGGCGCGGCGCTGTCGCCGTTCAACGCCTTCCTGATCATCCAGGGGGTGGAGACGGTGGCGCTGCGGATGCGCGCGCATAGCGAGAACGCGCTGGCGGCGGCAAAATTCCTCCAGGGCCGGCCGGAGGTGGACCGGGTGATCCATCCCTCGACCCTGACCGGGGTGGGGGCGGAGCGGACCAGGAAATACCTGCCGAACGGCATGGGCGGGCTGTGCGGCATCGAGCTGAAGGGTGGCATGGAGGCCGGCAAGAAGTTCATCGACGCGCTGAAGATGTTCTATCACGTCGCCAATATCGGCGACGCCCGCAGCCTGGCGATCCATCCGGCCAGCACCACGCACTCCCAGCTCAACCAGGCGGAGCAGGCGGCCACCGGCGTCTCGCCCGGCTATGTCCGCCTGTCGATCGGCATCGAGCATATCGACGACATCCTGGCCGACCTGGGCCAGGCGCTGGACGCGGCGAGCAAGTAAGGGTTCAAACGCCAAGGGTGCCAAGGACATGGAAGCCAGCCCTGATAGGCCAAGCCTTCCATGCTCTTGGTGCCTTGGCGCGTGACCCCGCCCTGCCCTGGCCAACCGACCGGCATTGCGCCACGGTGGGGGCAACGAGGAGTTGCCCGATGCCGTTGCCGAACCCGCTCGACCGCTTTCGCCTGGATGGCCGCACCGCGCTGGTGACCGGGGCGCGCCGCGAGATCGGGCGGGCGATCGCCGAGGCGCTCGGCGCAGTGGGCGCACGGGTGGCGGTGCATCATGCCGGCACCGCCGAGGAAGCCCGTGACGCCGCCGCGGTGGTGGCGGCGATCGGCGGCGGGGCACAGGCCTTCGGCGCCGATTTCTCCCAGCCGGGGACCGCGGAGGCGTTGGCCGCCGGAGTGACATCGGCGTTCGGGCAGGTGGATATCCTGGTGCTGAACGCCTCGATCGAAATCCTCCAGCCGGTCGGCGAGATCGACCGCGCCGCCTATGACCGGCAGATGGAGATCAATGTCTGGTCGAACCTGGCGCTGCTCCAGGCGCTGGTGCCGCCGATGGGCGCGCGCGGCTGGGGCCGCGTGGTGACCATCGGCAGCGTGCAGCAGATCTCGCCGGCCGCCGAGATGATGGTGTACGCCGGCTACAAGGCGATGCAGCACAACTGGGCGATCAACCTGGCGCGCCAGTTCACCCGCCAGGGGGTGACGGTGAACAACCTGGCACCCGGGCTGATCGCCACCGCCCGCAATGCCGCGCAGATCGCGGCGCGCGGCGCGCAGATGCAGGCGCGGGTGCCGGCCGGGCGGATGGGGCGGCCGGACGACCTGGTCGGCGCGGCACTGCTGCTGTGTTCCGATGCCGGAGAATACATCTCGGGCGCCAATCTGTATGTGGATGGCGGCCGGGCGGTCAATCTGTAGGGAAGCAGGCAAGGATGTTCTTTTTTGAAAAAAAGAACCAAAAAACTTTCATCCCATTACGCGCTACCCTTGCCGGCGAGGCGACGCATCACTGGATGAGAGTTTTTTTGCTTCTTTTTGTTCACAAAGAGAAGAGTCTTCCTTTCTTGCTGTTGCAACCCACCGGAAACCCCTAGCGATGCGCACCATCCGCGGCCCCGGCCTGTTCCTGTCGCAGTTCATCGCCGACGCGCCGCCGTTCAACACGCTCGACGGGCTGGCCGGCTGGGCGGCGCCGCTGGGGGCCAAGGGGGTGCAGGTGCCGATCCTGGACAGCCGGGTGTTCGACATCGGACTTGCAGCGACCTCGGACGCCTATTGCGACGAGGTGCGCGGCACCCTGGCGCATCACGGCATCGAGATCGCTGAGCTGGCAAGCCATCGCGCGGGTCACCTGATGGCGGTGCATCCCGGCGCCGACCTGGTGGCCGACAGGTTCGCCCCACCGGAGCTGCGCGGCAATCCCGCCGGCCGGCGCGCCTGGGCCGAGCGGATGCTGCGGCTGGCGGCACAGGCCTCGCGAAGGCTGGGGTTGAGCGCGCATGCAACGTTCAGCGGCGCGCTGCTGTGGCCGATGTTCTATCCCTTCCCGCCCTATGGCGACGGGCTGATCGCCGACGGCTTCGCCGAGCTGGCGCGGCGCTGGCGGCCGGTGCTGGATGCGTTCGAGGAGGCCGGGGTGGATCTGTGCTTCGAGCTGCATCCCGGCGAGGACCTGCATGACGGCGCAAGCTTCGAGCGGTTCCTGGACGCCGTCGGCGGCCACGCGCGGGCGAAGATCCTCTATGACCCCAGCCACATGCTGTTGCAGCAGATGGACTATGCCGGGTTCATCGACATCTACCACGCCCGCATCGGCGCGTTTCACGTGAAGGACGCGGAATACCGGCCCTCGGCGCGCAGCGGGGTGTATGGCGGGTTCCAGCCCTGGCTGGACCGCGCCGGGCGGTTCCGCAGCCCCGGCGACGGGATGATCGATTTCGGCGTGATATTTTCCAAGCTGGCGCAGTACGATTATCCCGGCTGGGCGGTGCTGGAGTGGGAATGCGTGCTGAAGAACAGCCAGGACGGCGCGCGCGAGGGCATCGCCTTCATTCGCGACCATATCATCCGGGTGACCGGGCGGGCGTTCGACGCCAATATCGGCGCGGCGCAGGACCGGGCGGCCAACGCCGCCATCCTGGGGATCGCCCGCGATGACTGAGGCGTTTCCGCTGCTCGGCCGCCGGCTGCGCCTGGCCGTGCTGGGCGGCGGGCCCGGCAGCTTCATCGGACCGATCCACCGCGCCGCCGCCCGGCTGGACGACCGCTTCGAGATCGTCGCCGGCGTGCTGTCCTCCAACCCCGCGCGCGGCGAGGAGGGGGCGCGGGTGCTGGGTATCCGCCACTACCCGGATTTCGCCGCCCTGGTGGAGGGCGAGCGCGGCCTCGATGCCGTCGCGATCATGACGCCGAACGACCGCCATCACCCGGAATGCCTGGCCGCGATCGCCGCCGGGCTGCATGTGATCTGCGACAAGCCGCTGGCGAACTCGGTGGCCGAGGCGGCCGAGATTGCCACCGCCGTGCGCCGCACCATGACGGTGTTCTGCCTGACCCATGGCTATGCCGGCTATCCCATGATCCGCCAGGCGCGTGCCATGGTGGCGGCCGGCGCCATCGGGCCGATCCGCGCGGTGCAGGTGGAATACATCCAGGCCGGCATGTCGGCCCGGGTGGAGGATGGCGCGATCTCCCGCAAGCTGGCCTGGAAGCTGGCCGTCGAGCGTTCGGGCCCGTCGCTGGTGCTGGGCGATATCGGCACCCATGCCTTCCATTTGGCGCGGTTCGTGTCCGGCCTGCCGGTGGTGGGGCTGGCGGCCGATCTCGGTGCCATCGTGCCGGGGCGGACGGTGGACGATTACGGCGCGATGTTCCTGCGCTTCCAGGGCGGCGTTCCGGGTACGCTGCTGGTCAGCCAGGCCCTGGCCGGCACCGAGAATGCCATCACCCTGCGGGTGTTCGGCGATCTCGGCCATGTCGAGTGGCAGCACGCGACCTCGAACTACCTGACCCTGGCGCTGCAAGGGCGGCCGGTGCAGCGGCTGGCGCGCGGCGATGCCGATCTGCTGCCGCCGGCAGCCCGGCTGGTGCGGATTGCGCGCGGGCATCCCGAGGGGCTGACCGAGGCCTTCGCCAATCTGTACCGCGATGCCGCGGAGCTGATGGCGGCGCGGCTGATCTCGGTGCCTGCCGACAAGCTGGCGCTGGAGTTCCCGACCGCCGATGACGGGTTGGAGGGGATGATGTTCGTCGATGCCGCCATCCGCTCGCGCGCGGCCGGCGGGGCCTGGGTGGAGTTCGATGCCGCCGCCGACTGAGGACACCGGCCAGCGCGCTGGCCTGACGCGACGGGCGCTGGTGGCCGCGACGGCGGGGCTGGCACGCCCGGCATTGGCCGGCGATGTCCGGGCACGCACGCTGCGCTTCGTGCCGCATGCCCCGCTGCGCTGGCTCGATCCCACCTTCTGGCCGTTCCTGGAGACGCGCAACCACGCGATGATGGTGTACGACACGCTGTACGGCATCGACGGCCAGGGCCGGGTGCAACCGCAAATGGCGCTGGGCCACAGCGTGGCCGAGGACGGCAGGACCTGGCGCATCCGGCTGCGCCCGGGGCTGGTGTTCCATGACGGCACGCCGGTGCTGGCGCGCGACTGCGTGGCCAGCATCCTGCGCTGGGCCGAGCATGTCATGATGGGGCGCAGCCTGCTTTCGGTCACCGACGAGTTGCTGGCGCCGGACGACAGCACCATCGTCTTCCGCCTGTCCCGGCGCTTCCCGATGCTGGCCGCGGCGCTGGGCGACCGGGCGATGCAGATCTGCGCCATCATGCCGGCACGGCTGGCCGATGGCACGCCCCAGCAGACGATCAGCGAAGTGGTGGGCAGCGGGCCGTTTCGCTTCCTGGACGACGAATACGATGGCGGGCAGGAAGCGGCCTATGCCCGCCACACCTTCTATGTGCCGCGCCCCGACGGCGTGGCATCCTTCACCGCCGGGCCGAAGCTGGTGCATTTCGACCGGGTGGAGTGGCATGCGATGCCCGGGCCCGAACAGGCGTTGGCGGCGCTGAAATCGGGCGCGGTGGATTGGTGGGAATCGCCGCTGCCGCCGGACCACGGCGCCATCGCCGAGGACCCGCGGCTGGTGCTGAAGCTGCACGACCGCGCCGGCTATATGGGCACGATGCGGTTCAATCACCTGACCTTCCCGTTCAACAGCCCGGCCCTCCGCCGGGCCGTGCTGCGTGCCACCGACCAGGCGGCGTTCATGGCGGCGGCCACCGGGGCAGACCGGATGCAGTGGCGCAGCGGTGTCGGGTTCTTCTGCCCGCAATCGCCGATGGCCAGCCGGGACGGCATGCCCGAGGCAAGCCTGACGCCCGGGGCCGGCCGCGACGCGATCCGCGCGGCGGGCTATGGCGGCGAGCGGATCGTGGTGCTGGCGGCCGGTGACCTGCCGGCGGTACGCGCCATGGCCGAGGTGGGATCGGCGTTTCTGACACAGCTCGGTTTCAACGTGCAGACCTTGCTGCCGAACCTGCGCGACATGCTGCCGCGGCTGCTGCGCACCCAGCCGGCCGGGGCGGGCGGATGGAACGTGGCATTCGGCTACTGGTCGGGCCACGACTTCTGGAATCCCGGCATGCATCGCTACCTGCGCGGCGACGGGCTGGCCGGCGAAGTCGGCTGGCCGACCAGCGAGCGGCTGGAGGCGATGCGCCGCGCCTGGCTGGTCACCCCGGACATGGCCGGGCAGGAGGCGATTGCCGCCGACATGCAGCTTCGGGCATTCGAGGACGTGCCCTATGTCCCGCTCGGCCAGTGGGTGCGGCCGACCGCGCATGCCGCCGACCTGTCCGGCATGCTGGACGGGTTTCCGCTGTTCTGGAACCTGCGGCGCGGTTGAGGGATCAGTCGCCGAAGCCGGCGAGGAAGCGGGTGAGCAGGCGGCCAAGGGCATCGAGGTTGTAGCCACCCTCCTGAACGATGGCGCATGGCAGGCGGGCGGCGGCGATGGCGGTGCCGGCACGGGCGAAACCGTCCTCGGTGATGTCCAGGAAATGCAGCGGCTCGTCGCGGCTGGCATCCATGCCCAGGCTGACCACCAGCGCCTCGGCGCCATGGCGGCGGATTTCGCGCAGGGCGGCGGCGATGGCGGCGAGCCAGGCGGCGTCGCCGGTGCCGCGGGCGAGCGGCAGGTTGAGGTTGCAGCCGATGCCCGCCCCTTCGCCACGCTCGCCGGCATGGCCGACATACCAGGGGTAGTAGCCGTTCGGGTCGCCGTGGACGGAGGCGAAGAACACGTCGTCGCGGCACCAGAAGATGCCCTGGGTGCCGTTGCCGTGGTGGCTGTCGATGTCCAGCACCGCGACACGTGCGGCACCGCGGGCACGCAGGCGTTCGGCGGCGATGGCGGCGTTGTTGAGGTAGCAATGCCCGCCGGCGCGCGCGGCATAGGCGTGGTGGCCGGGCGGGCGGGCCAGCGCGTAGGCATGGCGGCCAGAAGCGGCTTCGTCGGCGGCCGCGATGGCCCCCGCGGCGGCCGCCTCGGCGGAGGTCCAGGTGTGGCGGGTGAAGGGATTGACGTCGGCGCAATACCAGCCGAGTTGGCCCACGATGGTGGCCGAGCGGCGGGCGCCGTTCGCCAGCATCTCCGGCGCCGGGTGGATGTTGGCAACCATCTCGCCGCCGTGATCCTCCATCGCTTCCCAGGCGTTCCAGCCATGGCGCAGGAAGTCGATGTAGTCGGGCGGGTGGACGGTGGCGATGGCCAGCGCGTCAGCCGGGCCGGGGTCGGTGACGGCCAGGCCGGTGGCGCGGCAGGCTTCCAGCAGCGCCTCGGCGCGGGCCGGAACCTCGAAGTTGCGCTTCACCGTGCCGCGCTGCAGGAAGAATTGCGGGTCGTGCGCCAGTTCGGCGGGGTTCCAGAAGGCTTTCATCGCGGCATCTCCGGCTGGGGGGGAGAATGTCGGGGGAGGAAGAGACCTGGTCAACGGGATATCGCGCCCGGCCTTGTCAGACGCGGCGATACCGCCGACCATCCGCCCCCCAGCAACCGGAACCCCTGCCCATGTCACTTCGCATCGCCGTCGGCGGCTTCATGCACGAGAGCCATTCCTTCGCCCCGCGCCCGACGCGGTATGTGGATTTCGTGCAACCCGGCGGATTTCCGAAGCTGACCGTGGGGGACGGCCTGTTCGCGGCCGTCGATGGCACCTCGGTGCCGATCGCCGGCGCCGTCGCGCGGGCGCAGGCGATCGGCGGCATCGAACTGGTGCCGCTGGCCTGGTGCTTCGCCAATCCGGCCGGACCGGTGCAGGACGAGGCGTTCGAGCGGATCACGGCGCTGATGCTGGCCGAATTGTCCAAGGCGCTCGATGCCGGGCCGCTCGACGGCATCTACCTGGACCTGCACGGCGCCGCGGTGGCCGACAGCTTCCCGGACATGGAGGGCGAGATCCTGCGCCGGGTGCGCGCCATCGTCGGCGACCTGCCGCTGACCATCTCGCTCGACCCGCACTGCAACCTGACCCCCGAGATGGTCGATCGCTGCGACGCGCTGGTGCCTTTCCGCACCTATCCCCATGTCGATATGCGCGCGGCCGGCGACCAGGCGATGGGACTGCTGGTGGAGCGCATCCGCCGCGGCCGGCCCTGGGCGAAGGCGTTCCGGCAGGTCGATTTCTTCATTTCGCTGCCGATGCAGTGCACCCTGGTGGCGCCGATGGCCCCGGTGCTGGAGGAGCGGGCGCGACTGGGCACCGCGCCAGGGGTGGCGGAGGTGGCGTTCTGCTTCGGCTTCCCCTACGCCGATTTCAAGGATTGCGGCGTGGCGCTGGCCGCCTATGCCGATACCCAGGCGCAGGCCGACAATGCGGTGGACGCGCTGAAGGCGTTCATCGATGCGCGGGAGGCGAGCTTTGCCGGGGCGGTACTGCCGGCGGACCAGGTGGTGGCCGAGGCGATCCGGCTGAGCAAGGGCGCGAAGAAGCCGATCGTGATCGCCGACACCCAGGACAATCCCGGCGCCGGCGGGCATGGCGACACCACCGGCATGCTGGCCGAGTTGATCGCGCAGAATGCTACCGGCGCGGTGCTGGCGCTGATCAACGACGCCGAAAGTGCCGCGGCCATCCATGAAGCCGGCGAAGGGGCGACGGTTGCCCTGTCGCTCGGCGGCAAGTCCGATGGCGTGCCGATCGCGGTCGCCGCGAAAGTGCTGAAGCTGACCGACGGCAGGTTCGTCGGCACCGGGCCGATGGCGAAGGGCAACTACGCCGATCTCGGGCCCTCGGCGCTGATCGAATGCGGCGGGGTGCGCGTGATCGTGGTGTCGCGCAAGATGCAGGCGCTGGACCAGTCGCTGATCCGCCACGTCGGCATCGAGCCGGCGGAATGCGGCATCATCGTGCTGAAATCCTCGGTGCATTTCCGCGCCGACTACCAGCCGATCGCCGAAGCTGTGCTGGTGGGCGCGGCACCGGGGCCGGCGGTGGCCGATCCCGCCGAGTTGCCGTTCAAGAATCTGCGGCCGGGGTTGCGGCTGCGGCCGATGTCCAATCGGGTGTCGGGGTAGGTAAGGATGTTCTTTTTTGAAAAAAAGAACCAAAAAACTTCTGTTCATCGCGCCATAACGCAGGCAAAATGAATAAAAAATCTTTTTGCTTCTTTTTCTTCAGAAAAAGAAGATCTTTCTTATAACCCCAATCCGAAATGGATATAAACTAGTCACAAGGGAGCGACAGGATGAATCCGTTCGACCTCACCGGCAAGGTTGCCCTCGTCACCGGCGGCAATGGCGGCATCGGCCTGGGCATGGCCCAGGGCCTGTACGCCGCCGGCGCCAGCGTGGTGATCTCCGGCCGCAACAAGGCCAAGGGCGAGGCCGCGGCCAAGGGGCTGGGCGAGCGCGCGGCGTTCATTGCCGCCGATGTCACCAAGAAGGCGCAGTGCGAGGCCCTGGTGGCACAGACGGTGGCAAAATTCGGCCGGTTGGACATCCTGGTGAACAATGCCGGCATCGCGGTGCGGAAGTTTCCGCAGGACCATACCGAGGAGGAATGGCACCGGGTGATGGACACCAACATGACCAGCGCGTTCCTGCTGAGCCAGGTGGCGTATCATGCGTTCCTGAAGGCGGGCGGCGGCAAGATCATCAATATCGGCTCGGTGATGACCTTGATGGGCGCGCCGCATGCCGGCCCGTACGCGGCCAGCAAGGGGGCGATCGTGCAGTTCACCCGGGTTTGCGCCACCGCCTGGGCAAAGGACAACATCCAGGCCAACGCGGTGCTGCCCGGCTGGATCGACACCGACCTCACCAGTACGGCGCGCGAGCAGGTGCCGGGACTGAACGAAAGCGTGCTGGCGCGCACCCCGGCCGGGCGCTGGGGCGTGCCGGCGGACCTGTCGGGGATTGCGGTGTTCCTCGCCTCGCCGGCCAGCGACTTCGTCACCGGGGCGGCGATTCCCTGCGATGGCGGCTTTACCATTCGGGCGTGACCGGGCGCCGCGGCCGGCTCGTTGACGATCGGCACCAGCGGCTGCGACACTCGCCGCCGTGACGATCGCACGCATCCAGAGTTTCGCCTTCGCGGGCATCGACGCCGTGCCGGTGGAGGTGCAGGTGCAGATCTCACCGGGACTGCCGGCGTTCCTTGTCGTCGGCCTGCCGGACAAGGCGGTGGGCGAGGCGCGCGAGCGGGTGCGCGCGGCGCTGACTGCCATGGGGCTGTCGCTGCCGCCGAAGCGGGTGCTGATCAACCTGGCGCCCGCCGACCTGCTGAAGGAAGGCAGCCATTTCGACCTGCCGATCGCGCTGGCGGTGCTGGCGGCGATGGAGATCCTGCCGCGGGAGGAGCTGGGCGAGTTCGCCGCCCTGGGCGAATTGTCGCTGGACGGAAGGCTGAACCCCGTCGCCGGCGTGTTGCCGGCGGCCATGGCGGCCTCGGCGCGCGAGCTCGGCCTGATCTGCCCGGGACCGCAGGGCGGCGAGGCCGCCTGGGCCGGCACGGGGTTCGAGGTGCTGGCAGCACCCGACCTGCTGGCGCTGGTGAACCATTTCCGCGGCACCCAGGTGCTGTCGCCGCCGGTGCTGGCCGGCGTGGCCCCGGCGGGACCGATGGCCGACCTGGCCGAGGTGCGGGGGATGGAGGCGTCCCGCCGCGCGCTGGAGATCGCCGCGGCCGGCGCGCACAACCTGTTGCTGATCGGCCCGCCCGGTTCCGGCAAGTCGATGCTGGCCGCACGCCTGCCAGGGCTGCTGCCGGACCTGACGCCGCTGGCCGCCCTGGAGGTCAGCATGGTGCATTCGGTGGCCGGCATGCTGGAGGGTGGGCGGCTGGTGATGCGCCCGCCCTTCCGCGAGCCGCACCACTCGGCCAGCATGGCAGCACTCGCCGGCGGCGGGCAGCGGGCGAAACCGGGCGAGGTCTCCCTGGCGCACCGCGGCGTGCTGTTCCTGGACGAGTTGCCGGAATTTCCGCGTGCCGCGCTGGAGGCGCTGCGCCAGCCGATGGAGGCCGGGCGCACCACGGTCTCGCGCGCCGCGGCCCATGTCACCTACCCCGCGCGGTTCCAGCTGGTGGCGGCGATGAACCCGTGCCGTTGCGGCTATCTCGGCGATGCCGCGCGCGAATGCGGCCGCGCGCCACGTTGCGGCGAGGACTACCAGGGGCGCATCAGCGGCCCGCTGCTGGACCGCATCGACCTGACGGTGGAGGTGCAGCCGATCCCGCCCTCGGAACTGTCGCGCGCGCCGCCGGGCGAGGCGAGCGCGGTGGTCGCGGCCCGGGTGCTGGCAGCACGGGAATTGCAGGTCGCACGCTACGGCGCGGAGGGCCCGGCGAGCAACGCCGAAGCCGACGCAACCAGGCTGGAACTGGCGCCCGAGGCCCGCGCGCTGGCCGAACAGGCCGCCGACCGCTTGCGGCTGTCGGCACGCGGCTACACCCGCACCCTGCGCGTGGCCCGCAGCATCGCCGACCTTGCCGGTGCGGCGGTGATCCGGCGCCAGGATGTGGCGGAGGCGCTGGTGTTCCGGCATCGGATGCCGGGGCGGAAGTAGGGATTTGCACACCGGCAGTGGGCGGATAGGCGGCGAACGCCGGCGCGCCGCTTCTGAGCGGGCGTCTCGAACCGTCTCCGGCATGATCTTGCGGGGACTGGGCGGCCGGGACTTTCAGTACGAAACCGGATCGCCTATCGAAGCAAGATGCGGCATATTGCCGATGATTTCACCACCATGGTAAAACGTTCCAGCGATCCTGGCAAATCGGGTCTTTACAGCAGTCAAAAAATAATCATCAGAAAAATTCTGGATGAATCACGCCGCCTAAAGAAAAAACTAGGCACTTACTATTGGGATATGCATTCGAAAATCGAATTCCTGCGTTCATGTCCAACCGGGTCGCGAGTTCTGGACGTCGGTTGTGGAAATAACTCACCTAAAATATTCAAGACCTTGAGGCCGGATTTCTACTACATAGGGATTGATGTTGCGGATTATAAACAAGACACCGATCCGAACTCAATAGCCGACGAATACATCATCAGCTCAGTCGAAGACTTCAACATTCACATCGAGTCGATGGCGGCCAGCTTCGACGCGGTCGTCAGCAGCCACAACATCGAGCACTGCGATGATCCCGACCGTACCCTGGCCGCCATGCTTGCCGCGGTACGACCGGGCGGCCGGATATTCCTGGCTATTCCGTGCGAAGCAAGCACCCGATTTCCGCGGCGAAAGGGAACGTTGAACTTCTTTGACGACCCTACGCACAAGCGGGTGCCGAACTACGATGCGATCTGCGCCGCGATCGCCGCACACGGATTCAGCATCGATGTGGCGCACAAGCGTTATCGGCCCCTGGTTCGCGCCATCAAGGGATTGATGGCGGAGCCGCGCGGAATGCTATGCGGCACGCGAATACCCGAGACCTGGGCGCTCTACGGCTTCGAGACAATCATCTGGGCATCGCGCCCCACCTGATCGACGTGCGGGGTCTTTCGTGTTGGATGGGATCGATTCCGGCGGTCAACACGCCGTGCGTTTCCATCCAAGGACATGGCAGGCTTGGCCCGGAACGCCCTGGCCGGCGGATTCCTCGCGATGCCGCCGCGCGGGGCCTGGAAGACCATGTTCAAAATCCCCCGCTGCCAAGGGCAATCGAGCGACGTGGCGCTGGCACGAGCGGCCAGGGGGCCATTTGGATGCCATTAAGTACCGCTTCCTGTCAGGCGCAATCCCGTGCGGTCATGCCGAGCACGGGTGATCGGGACCACACGGCGTCTCCGGCCAGGATTTGAACGCCTGCCCGAAATCACATCTCGCCCGCCCTTCCAACCCCCGAAAGGCCGTTCCACATCAGCTTCGCAATGGTATTCGGGATTCGCAATGGCGATGACCGGATTGTGTGGCCACTACAGTACAGTGGCGAGTGTTCGCCGGATTGCATCGCGGGAGAAATGGCGCTGTGCGTAGTCGGATTGGGCCAGTGACTGCTGCTGCCACACCGCGTCATCGGTCAGCAGCCGAATAATGGCCGCGGCGTGGTCGGCCGGGTCGTCGATGACCGGAACGATGCGCTCCAGCCCCACCACACCCTGGGCGCCAACGGTCGTCGTGACCACCGGCACGCCGAGCGCCATCGCCTCCACAACCTTGCCCTTGACCCCCGCGCCCACCCGCAGCGGTGCGATGACAACGCGCGCGGCATCGTAGGCGCGCGCAAGCGCGTCGTCGTCCACCGCGCCAGCCACCGCCACGTTCGGCCCGGCCAGGGCGAGAACCGCGGGGGTTGGGTTCGAGCCGATCACGTGCAGGACAGCGTCGGGCAGCGCGCGCAGCACCAGGGGCAGGATCGCGGCGACGAACCACAGCAGCCCCTCCTCGTTCGGCGTGTGGCGAAAGCCGCCGACGAACAGCATCCCGCGCCCCGTTGGCGGCGCCATGCGACGGTGGAAGCTGTCGAACGCATAGGGCGGGATCGACATGGCCACGGCGGCAGGTTCCAGCGCGACAACCTGGGCGATCTCGTCCTCCGATGGGTAAAGCACGGCGTCGAACAGCCGCCACAACGTGCGCTCGAGGGCGAGGTACTCGCCCGCGTCATGGGCGATCAACGGGTCGTCCAGCCTTTCGGCCTGCAGGCGCAGCCGCGCGAAATGCAGGTCATGGCCATAGTAGCTCAGCCGGCAGGACGCATGGCGGAAGATCACCGGCAGCACATCGCGCGCCACACGCGGGCGCATGACCATCGCGTGGTCAAGGCTCGCCCCGTACTGCGCCAGCCACGCATCCAGCGTCCCGTCCCACCGCGCATCGAGCACGCCGACACCGATGGCTTCCAGCGCCACCGTGTAGCGCCCGCCATGGCGCCGGTCATGGTTCCAGTACCAGACCGCCCATCCGAGGTCGCGCATCGCCATGACAATGCTCATCGTGGTCCTGGACCCCGCGTCCTGGTCAGGGGTGCAGACCCCCTGATCGACAACCAGGAACACGCCCGCACCCTGGGCCGGTAGCTGGGGCGGGCGCGGCGTGGCGCTGCCGGACTCGTTGGCCAGTTGTTGCGCTGCAATGGCGTAGACGCCGCGGCGCCGCCGGTCGGCGCGCAGATAACGGGCCAGATTCCCGCTCAACAGCCACGCAGTCGCCTTGACCGCGCGGACCACCAGTTGGGTGGCGGTCGGGAAGCGTCGCAACAGCGATTCCAACCCCACCAGGACCGGCGCGAAATCGCTGGCGTCACGGCGGTTCAACTCCAGCGAGGTGCTCAGCAGGGCCGACCGGGCGCGGGCAAGCGCTGCGCGCGCCTGGACCAACTGCAGGTCTGTCGAAGCGGGCGCGTCGGGCGGCTCGGGCATGCGGCGCTAATCGTGCACGAAGGGCATCGGCGATACTTGCGACGGGCGGTTCAGCCGAGTCAAGGCAGCCGCCGTGGCGCCGGACGCCGCTCCCTGGTCCGCCTCACTGCACCACGCCATCCCCCTTCAGCGGCAGCACCTTGCCCACCAGCTTGTTGCCTTTCAGCATCGCCTCGGTGGCGGTCAGGTTCACCACCATGTAGGTCTGGTAGTCCCCGGTGTTGATCATCGTGTTGTCCTGGATGGTGATCTCCCGCGTCGGCTGGGTCACGCCCTCGGCGCCGATCATGATGGCGGCGGTGTGGTTCTCCGATTTCGGACCCTTCTGCATCGTCGTGCCACGCACCACCAGGCTGCCGCCGTTGGAGATGTCGATGTGGTAGCTGGCGGTGCCGGTGTCGCCGTCGCGCAGGTCGCTGCCGATCACTTCGGTGCGCAGGGCACGCGACTTGATGTGGTGGGCCTGGCGCGTGTCGGCGAACTTGCTGCCTTCCACGCGCAGCAGCTTCAGCGCGTTGACGTAGATGCCGTGGGCGCAGGGCGAGCAATGCCCGTTGCGCAGGAACTCGCTGTCGCGGATGATGATGGTGCTCTGCGGGTTCGCCGCCGCCAGGATGCCGTTCTGGTTGTTGATGAACTTCACCCGCTCGACGGTCAGGTTGGTGCCCTCGGCGCGAATCCCCGCACCGTTCATGTCGGGCACGCGCACGCGGGTCAGGGTCAGGTTGCGCAGGGTGATGTCGTGCCCGGTGGTGACCAGCAGCGCCTTGCCCTGGCAGGCCTTGTCGGTCATCACCGCGCCACCGTCCGGCGCCGTGCCCTCGATGACCAGGTTGCTGGCGCTGACCACGGCGCAGTCGAAATACTCCCCCGCGTCGATCGCGATGCGGTCGCCATCCCGGGCGGCGCGGATCGCCTCGGACGGCAGCTTGTAGCTGCGCGTCGGCCCCACCTCCAGCGTGCGGGACGCGGCCGGGTGGACGGCCGCAAGCAGCAGCAGGGCGGCCAGCAACGGTATGGCACGTGGCATGGTGGATTCTCCCAGCGAAGTCGCTGCGGCGGGATATGGGGCGTGCGGCGCGCCGCCGCCAGACACGATACCGCGCGCCGCGATCAGTTGCGCCCGACCAGCACGACGCCGGCAACAATCAGGGCGATTCCGGCGATGCGCGGCAAGGTCATCGCGTCGGCAAACAGGAAATAGCCCATCGCCGCCGTCAGCACGAAGCTGAGCCCGACGAAGGGATAGGCCTGGGACAGCTCGGCACGCGTCAGCACCGCCAGCCACAGCACCGTGCCCAGGCCATACAGCGCCAGCCCGCCGATCACGCCGGGGCTGAGCAGCACCGCGCGCAGGATGCCCCACGGCGCCCCGGCATCGATGGCCGCGCGCATCGAAGCGGCGGTCATGCCCAGCTTCAGCAGCACCTGCGCCACCGCCCCCAGGGCGATGCTGGCCAGCGCCAGCGCCAGAACCATGCCCCGCATCGCCTCAGCCCGGCCACGCTGCGGCATGCGCGGCGAGCATCACCGCCACCACCGCCAGCGCGATCGCCCAGGTCACCCGGTCGCGCGCGGCATACAGGATCGGGTCATGGTGCATGTAGCCGCGCGCGGTGGACAGCCACATGCGGCAGTTCCACAGCAGCACCAGCGGCACGATGCCCCACAACAGGCCGGGTGCCGCGAAGCGGCCGCTCGCCGCCTCGGCCTGGACATACAGCGCCAGCACCAGGCTTGCGGCAAACGAGGCGCAGACGCCGAACAGTTGCAGGATCATCACATCGTCGGCGCCATAGCCGCGGCCGGCCACCTGGCTGGTGGCGCGCCGGCCGCTGTCCATCGCCTCGGCCACGCGCTTGACCAGCGCCAGGCTGAGGAAAAGGAAGCTGGCAAACGCCAGCAGCCACAGTGACAAGGCATGTCCGGTGGCCTCGCCGCCGCCGAACAGCCGGATGGTGAACAACCCGGCCAGCGCGAACACATCGACCAGCGGCAGGCGCTTCAGCCACAGCGAATAGGCCAGCGACGTGGCGGCATAGGCGGCCACCACCACGAAGATGCCGGCCAGGACCGCGAGCACGCCGGCCAGGGCCAGCAGCACCATGCTCAGCACCAGCCCCGATGCTGCCGAGGCGTCGCCAGCCGCGAACGGGCGCAGCCGCTTCTTCGGGTGGGCACGATCGGCAGCGAGGTCCAGCAGGTCGTTGACCAGGTAGATGCCCGAGGCCGCGGCGCTGAAGGCGGCGAAGGCACGCAGCCCACCCCACCAGCCGGGCCAGTCGGTCAGCGCGTAGGCGGTCAGGATCGGCACGAACACCAGCAGGTTCTTCACCCACTGGTGCGGGCGCATGGCACGCAGAAGGGTCGGCAGCAGCGCCGGGCGTGTGGCGATCCGCCGCTCCACCGGCACGGCCACGCGGGCGGCCACGGCGGGCGCCACATCCACCAGCACCGCCGCCCCCGCCTCGGCCCACACCGCCAGGTCGGCCCGCGCGTCGCCGGCATAGGCGAAGCCGCCGCGGCCGAAACGCGCCACCAGGGCGGCGGCCTTGGCGGGACCCTTGAGGTTGCGCGTGGCGGTGGAGGCGATCACCTCGTCGAACAGCCCGAGATGGCCGGCGACCGCCTCGGCCACCGCGCTGTTGGCCGCAGTGGCCAGCACGATGTGCCGCCCGGCGGCGCGCTGGGCGGCAATGTACTCCAGCAACTTTCCATTGTAGGGCAGCAGCGCGGGATCCGGCGGCGCCAGGGCGGCGACATCGGCCTTCAGCGCCGCGCGCCCGCGGGCGAACGCGCCCAGCAGCGCCGCGAAACGTAGCCCGCCCGCCAGGGCCAACAGGCCCTCCACCAAGGTATCGGTGCGCACCAGCGTGCCGTCGAGATCGACGCACAGCGGCAGCAGCGCGCCTTGCTGCGCGGTCACCGCGACGGCTCCGTGCACGGCGCCTGGCAGTCCACCTCGACCGTGTCGAACGCCGCGGTAAAGCCGCGCACGCGGTCGAAATTCACCGCGCCGACCAGTCCCACCAGCAGCACCACCGCAGCCAGGTACAGCCGCGCCGCCGTGCTGCCCGGGCGCAGCGCGGGGGCCAGCCCGGCGCCAAGGGCGAACACCAGGAAATGCGTGTGCGCCGCGTACAGATACAGGCTGCCGCGATACTGGAAATCGAGGTGGAAGACGATGTTCAGCACCAGCGCGGCCGCCAGCCCCGCGCCGATCCAGCGCGTGGCCGGCCGCAGCAGCATCGCCGCGGCGCCCGCCAGCCAGAACAGATGCCACAGCACACTGGCCGCGGCCGCCAGCGGGCCGAACCGCGGGGCCCGGAAATCCAGCATGGCGATGCCCTCCGGCAGCCGCACGATGGAGAATTCCGGCGACACCACGCCATAGCCGGCCAACCGCAGCACCACATCGACCAGACCCACCCGATCGCCCTTGGTGCGCTGCCAGTACACCTCCTTGGCCACCGCCACCGGGTCGGCGAGGAAGCCGCGCAGCACGTCGAACCAGACGATGGCGGTCAGCCCCGCGCACAGCACCGCCACGACGATGCCATAGCGTAACAGCGGCCCCACCACCCCGCGCAGGCCGCGCCCCGTCAGCCCCTTGTTGCGCAGCCATGCCAGTGCCTCGGCCAGCAGCGGCTGCATCAGGTTGGTGGTGGTGATGCCGTAGCTGAACACGGCCACGGCAAAGCGCAGCACCCGGCCGCGGCGCAGGTCTTCCAGCCGCCAGGCCGCCAGCAGCCAGACGCAGGCGATGCCGAACGCGGCGGGGCCGTATGCCTCGGGGATGATGGCGGTGAACATCTGGCAGCCCGACACGGCGAACAGCGCCGCCAGCGCCACCGCCGGGGCCCGCGCCACCGCCAGGCGGCGCAGGAACAGGAACACCACCGCCACCGTCGCCGCGCCGAACCCGGCCATCACCAGCCCGGACGCCGCCTTGGCGTCGAAGCCCGCCTCCAGCAGCGGCCAGGCCAGCGGGCGCAACAGCAGCACCAGCGGGTGCTTGACGTTGCCGCGCTCATACTCCGCCAGCGCCAGCAGCCCGACATAGCGCGGCGGATCGAAATCGAAGGCGAGGTTGTAGAACTCCATGTACCGCCCGCGCGCCAGGCGCAGCGCGAAACCGGCATAGCCACCCAGCACGGCGACCGCCAGGATTCCGGCTATCCCCAGGTCGATGCCCGCCAATGCCGGGCGGTAAGCACCTGCATGTGGGCGGGGGGTAGCGAGTCGCATCACGGCGGACGGCTCCTTGCTCCGGCGCGCCGCCATTGCAGCGTCGCGGCCGCCGCTGTCAACGCCCGCCCGCCACCAAACCGCCAACGCCGCACCGCAGCACAGCACGGCGCTTGTCGCTCCGCGGCGCGCGCGGCATGCTGCGCCACCAACAACGATACAGGGAGCCTTGTCATGCCGTATCGCCGCAGCTTCGTGGCGGCCGCCCTCGTGCTGGCCGCAGGCCTTGCCACCCTTCCCGCCCAGGCGCAATCCGCGCTGCCGCCGCTGCGCACCGGCGTGGACGGCACCTTCGCCCCGCACGCCATGGCCAAGCTGGGCGGTGGTGTCGAAGGCTTCCAGATCGACCTGTTCACCGAGGTCGCGCGCCGCATGGGGCGTGGCATCACCATCGACAGCACCAGCTTCTCCGGCCTGATCCCCGGCCTGCAGGCCGGGCGCTACGACTTCATCGCCGCCCCCACCACGGTGACCAAGGAGCGGGCCGAGAACATGCTGTTCACCGCCGGCTACCTGTGGACCTCGTTCCAACTCGGCATCAAGAAAGGTTCCGCGCCGATCAAGGACTGGGCCGACCTGAAAGGCAAAGCCGTCGCGGTGAACAAGGGCACGCCGTACGAGCTGTTGGCCAAGGCCGAGGGCGAAAAGCACGGCGTCACCATCCAAGTGTACGACACCCAGCCCGACGCCATCCAGGCGGTGCTGTCCGGCCGCGCCTATGCCACGCTCGCCGGCAACACGGTGGTCCGCTACGCCGCCAGCAAGAACCCGCAATTCGTCGCCGACCTGGAACTCACCCAGACGCGCGCGCACTGGGCAGCGCCGTTCCGCAAGGACAGCGTCGCCCTGCGCAACCAGATGCAGGACGTGATGAGCTGCATGAAGCTGGACGGCACCATCGCCAAGATGTCGGAGAAGTGGTTCGGCGTGGCCCCCCCCGCCGACGCGCTGGAGCGGGTGGTCACCCCGGGCTACGGCGTGCCGGGCATGCCGGGCTACGACCCCACCCCGCACGCGCTGAAATGCGGCTGAACCCCTCCGCGTGAGCGCCGAGGCCCCCTTGATCGTCGAAGCCCCGCTCATCGTCGAAGCCAGGGGAATCCACAAGCATTTCGGCGCCCTGCACGTGCTCAAGGGCGTCGATCTGCTGGTGGCCGAGCGCGAGCTGGTGTTCGTGATCGGCCCCTCCGGCTCCGGCAAATCCACCCTGCTGCGCTGCCTCAACCGGCTCGAGGAGCCGTCCGCGGGCAGCGTGATGGTGGACGGGATCGACATGCTGGACCGCCGGACGGACATCAACCGCGCCCGCCAGCGCATCGGCATGGTGTTCCAGTCGTTCAACCTCTATCCCCACATGACCGCGCTGGGCAACGTCACCCTGGCGCTGCGCAAGGTGGCGCAAAAGCCGCGCGACGAGGCCGAGGCGCTGGGCCTCGCGGCACTCGACCGGGTCGGCCTGCGCGACCGCGCCGGCCACACGCCGGGCCAGCTCTCCGGCGGCCAGGCGCAGCGCGTCGCCATCGCGCGGGCCATCGCCCTGGAACCCCGCGTCATGCTGTTCGATGAGCCCACCAGCTCCCTGGACCCGGAACTGGTCGGCAGCGTGCTTGCGGTGATGCGCGAACTGCGCGAAAGCGGCATGACCATGGTGGTGGTCAGCCACGAGATGGGCTTCGCCCGCGCCGCCGCCGACCGCGTGGTGTTCATGGATGACGGCCTGATCGTCGAACAAGGCCCGCCGGCGGCCATCTTCGCCGCCCCGCAACAGGCGCGCACCCAAGCCTTCATCAGCCAGATCCAACGGCACTAGCCATGTGGCCTGCATTTGAGAAAGGATTCAAGAAAGAGCTTCTTTTTGAAAAAAGAAGCAAAAACTTTTGTTCACTTTCTCGGCTCACTGGCCAAAGCCGATGACCGGGTGGGAGCGGTTTCTCGATACCTTTTTCAACGCCCGGGTGATGGCGAAGTATTGGCCGGATATTCTTTACGGCATGGTCGTCACGGTCGAACTGGCCGTGCTGGTGGTGATCAGCGGCATCGCCGCCGGGCTGGCGCTGGCTTTGCTGCGGGCATTGGGCATCAGGGTGTTCAACTGGCTGCTGATCTTCGTGGTCGACGTGCTGCGCGCCCTGCCGCCGCTGGTGATCATCGTGCTGATCTATTTCGGCCTGCCGAGCGTCGATATCGTGCCCTCGGGCTTCGTCTCCACCTGGCTGGCGCTGGCCCTGGTGCTGATGGCGTTCTCCGAGGAAATCTTCTGGGCCGGCATCACCGCAGTGCCGCGCGGCCAGTGGGAGGCCGCGCGCTCCACCGGGCTGTCCTTCATCCAGACCCTGCTCGGCGTCGTCATGCCACAGGCCCTGCGCCTGACCATCCCGCCGCTGACCAGCCGCACCATCGCCATCACCAAGGGCACCGCCCTGGGCTCGGTGGTCGCCGTCAGCGAAATCCTCGGCCAGGCCTCCTCCGCAGTGTCCAACAGCTACAACCCCTCGCCGCTGATGCTCGGCGCCGCCGCTTACCTGGTGCTGTTCATCCCGGTGGTGGTGGCCGGCCGCTGGGTGGAAACCCGTTTCGCGTGGAAGCGGTGATGCTCGACACCTTCTTCAACATCGCGATCATGCGCGCCGCCTGGCCGATCCTGCTGGCCGGGCTGGGCAACACGCTGCTGCTGTCCGCCACGGTGGTGCCGCTGGGGCTGCTCGGCGGCCTGGTGCTGGCGCTGCTGGCGCGCAGCCGCTCGCGCTGGGTGCGCTGGCCGCTGATGGCCTGGGTGGATTTCTTCCGCGCCTTCCCGCCGCTGGTGCTGCTGATCTTCCTGTATGCCGGCCTGCCCTTCGCCGGCATCGAGCTGGGCGGCTTCGGCTGCGTCGCGATCGCCTTCTTCCTCAACACCGGCGCCTATTACGGCGAGATCCTGCGCGCCGGCATCGACAGCGTGCCGACCGGACAGAGCGAGGCGGCCCGCAGCACCGGGCTCACCCGCGGCCAGACGATGGCCTTCGTGGTGCTGCCGCAGGCGGTGCGCAACGTGCTGCCGGACCTGATGTCCAACACGCTGGAAGTGGTGAAGCTCACCGCCCTGGGCAGCGTGGTCGCCATGCCGGAACTGCTGTTCCAGGCGCGCCAGGCGCAGAGCCTGACCTACAACCCAACCCCGATCGTGGCCGCGGCGATCATCTATTTCGCCCTGCTCTGGCCGCTGGTCCGCCTGCTCAGCCGGCTGGAGAACCGGGCATTGCGCACCGGGTAGCCATGCCATAGTGGTATTGACAATACCATATTGTCATGGGATTCTCTCACCCATGATCGCCCCCACGCCCGAAGACAGCCGCCGCGCCGCCCTGAGCCAGGAAATGTCCGAACGCACCGGACTCACGCCGGCCATCATCGAGGCCTTCCTGCGGGTGTTCTACGGCGCGGCGCGCCAGGACCCCCTGCTCGGTCCCGCCTTCGCCACCGTCGCCGACTGGGAACACCACATCGCCGCGATCACCCGCTTCTGGTGCGCCGTGGCGCTCATGACCGGCGGCTATCACGGCCAGCCGATGCAGGCCCATGCCCATCTCGCCCTCACCCCGGCGCATTTCGCCCGCTGGCTGGCCCTGTTCGAACAGGTCGCCCGCGAACACCTGAGCCCTGAAGGCGCCGAGCACATGCTGGAGCGCGCCCACCGCATCGCCCGCAGCCTGCAAATGGGCCTGATCCCGATGGCGCTGCCGCCGCGCCGAACCGGCATCAGCCGCCCGCAGCCGCCGGCCGCGTGACCCGTCGCGCCACCCACCCCAGCGTGGAGCCCTGCACCAGCAGGGTGAACAACGCCACCGCATAGGTCGCCGCCAGCAGCGCCGGTTTCTCCGCCACTTCCGGCAGCGACAGCACCAGCGCGATCGAGATGCCGCCGCGCAACCCGCCCCAGGTCAGCACGGCGATGGTTCCCGGCACCATGTCCACCCAGCGGCGCACCAGCGTGACCGATATCCCCACCGCCGCCGCGCGGCCGGCCAGTGCCAGCACCACGGCGATGGCACCCAGCCAGGCAAAGCCGGCATCGACGCGCAGCACCAGTACCTCCAGCCCGATCAGCAGGAACAGCAGCGCGTTCAGCGCATAGTCCACCACATCCCAGAAGCTGAACACATGGCGCCGCGTGCTTGCGCTCATGCCGACACGGGCACCGCGGTTTCCCAGCAACAGGCCGGCCACCACCACCGCGATCGGCCCGCTCGTGTGCAACGCCCGTCCCAGCGCATAGGTGCCGGCGGCGAGTGCCACGGACAGCATCACCTCCAGCGCGTAGTCGTCCACCTGGCGCGTCATCTGCACCACGATGGTGCCCATCACCAAGCCCACCACCACGCCGCCGACCGCCTCGTGCACGAACAGGCTGGCCACCTCGGCCACACCGGTCTGGGCGCCCACCGCCACGCCGAGCAGCAGGCTGAACACCACCACGCCAACGCCGTCGTTGAACAGCGACTCGCCCTTCATATCGGTTTCAAGGGCCTTGGGAACGCGCACCGCGGCCAGGATGCCCAGAACCGCAACGGGGTCGGTCGGGCTGACCAGCGCCCCGAACACCAGCGCCCATGGCAGGGCGATGGGAACGCCAACGAATCCCGAAAGCTGCCAGATGCCCACGCCGATCACCGCGGTGGAAATCACCACCCCGGCCGTCGCCATCACCGCCACCGGCCATGCCCGCCCGCGCAGGGCGCTGAAGTCCAGGTGCAGCGCGCCGGCAAACAGCAGGAAGGCCAGCATGCCGTCCATCACCGCTTCGGCGAAATCGATCGTGGCGACTGCGGCGGCGACCTGGCGATGCAGCGGCTCGCTGGGTGCGGCCAAATCCACCGCCACCAGCAGCAGCGAGGCGACCAGGCCCATCACCAGCATGCCGATCGAACTCGGCAGCCCGATGAAGCGGAAATTGACCCAGCCGAGCAGCGCCGACAGCCCGAGCAGCAGCGTCACCAGGTCAAACAGCGACAGCACCCCGCCCCCCTCGCGCCAACAGGGCGGTCCCCACCCGCAGCCGCGCCAGGGCGTCTAGCGCAGCGATGCGTTCAGCTTGGCCAGCACCGCCGCCCCGGGCACCAGCTCGTCATCGCCCATGGCATTGAACGGCGTGTCATGGGTTTGCATGTAGCCGTGCATGTCCTCGGCGTCGGGGTCGACATACAGCAGGCCGGTGACGATCTCGCCGCGCGCCTTGCGGACCTCCAGGAAGTCCATCGCCGCCACCCGGTCGGTCACCTCGTAGTCGTCGGCCAGCTTGCGCAGCTTCAGCAGGCTGCCATTGTGCTGGCGCACCACCTCGGTGGTCCCCGGCGCATAATCCACCGTGATCTCGTCGCGCCCGGTGATCACGTCCAGGAAGTTCACCGCCTCGTTGTGCTCGCGCACATAGTCGAAGCTCTTGGTGCTGCCGTCGTGGTTGTTGAACGCCACGCAGGGCGAGATGCAGTCGATGAACGCCGCCCCGGTGTGCTGCATCGCGCCCTTGATCAGCGGCACCAGCTGGTCCTTGTCGCCCGAGAAGCTGCGCGCGACATAGGTGGCGCCGAGCTGGATGGCGATGCTGACCATGTCGATCGCCTCGTCCAGGTTCGCCACCCCGCGCTTGTTCTTCGCCCCGCGATCGGCGGTGGCCGAAAACTGGCCCTTGGTCAGCCCGTACACGCCGTTGTTCTCGACGATGTACGTCATGTTCACGCCGCGGCGCATCGAGTGCGAGAACTGCCCGAAGCCGATCGAGGCGCTGTCGCCGTCGCCGGACACGCCGAGATAGAGCAGCTCGCGATTGGCCAGGTTGGCCCCGGTCAGCACGCTGGGCATCCGCCCATGCACCGAGTTGAAGCCGTGCGAATTGCCCAGGAAATAGGTCGGGGTCTTCGACGAGCAGCCGATCCCCGACAGCTTGGCAATGCGGTGCGGCGGCAGATCCAGCTCGAAGCAGGCGCGCACGATCGCCGCCGAGATCGAATCATGCCCGCAGCCGGCGCACAGGGTTGAAATCGGCCCCTCGTAGTCGCGCCGCGTGAAGCCGAGCGCGTTCTTCGGCAGGTCGGGATGGGCCAGCTTGGGCTTTGGGAGATAGGTCATTCTGCGGCCTCGCGAAGCGGAGCAGGGATCAGGTGGGCGCCGATTCCGGCGGCGATGAACTCGGCGGTGATCGGCGCGCCGTTGTAGTGCAGCACGCGCACCAGCTTCTTCGGGCTGGTTTCCAGCTCGTTGATCAGCAGGCTGCGCAGCTGCGCATCGCGGTTCTGTTCCACCACGAACACGGTCTCGTGCCCGTCGATGAACTTCTCCACCTCCGGCCCGAACGGGAAGGCGCGGATGCGCAGCTGGTCCAGCACCACGTCGCACTGCGCGGCGATGATCTCCAGCGCCTCGGGGATCGCCGGGCTGGTGGAGCCGTAGAAGATCACCCCGTACTTCGTCGCCGCCCCGGCATCGGTCCGGATCGCCGGCGGCACCAGCGTCTTGGCGGTGTCCCACTTCTTCAGCAGCCGCTCCATGTTGCGCTGGTAGGCGTCGCCCGCCTCGGTATAGCGGGCGAATTCGTCGCGCGAGGTGCCGCGGGTGAAGAAACTGCCCCGCGTCGGGTGGGTGCCGGGATAGGTGCGGTACGTGATCGCGTCGCCATCGACATCCAGATAGCGGCCGAAGGCGCGGCCGGATTGCAGATCCTCCGCCGTCATCACCTTGCCGCGGTCCATCCGCCGATTGTCGTCCCACGCCAGCGGCGCGGTCAGCCGCTCGTTCATGCCGATCTCAAGGTCCAGCATCACGAACACCGGCGTCTGCAACCGGTCGGCCAAATCCAGCGCGGCCGCGCTGAACTGGAAGCACTCGTTCGGGTCCTCGGGGATCAGCAGCACATGCTTGGTGTCGCCATGGCTGGCATAGGCGCAGATCGTGATGTCGGATTGCTGCGTGCGCGTCGGCATGCCGGTGGACGGGCCGGAGCGCTGCACGTCGAAGATCACCGCCGGGATCTCGGCGAAATACGCCAGGCCGATGAACTCGCTCATCAGGCTGATCCCGGGCCCCGAGGTGGCGGTGAAGGCGCGCGCGCCGTTCCATGCCGCCCCGATCACCATGCCGATCGACGACAGCTCATCCTCCGCCTGGACAATGCCGAAGCGCTTCTTGCCGGTCTCCTTGTCCACCCGGTAGCGCTCGCAATAGCGGGTGAACGCCTCCGGCAGCGACGATGACGGCGTGATCGGATACCACGCGCAGACCGTGGCGCCGCCGTACACCGCTCCCAGCGCGGCGGCGGTATTGCCATCGATGAAGATGCGGTCGCCCACCTTGTCCGAGGGCACAAGCGTCAGCCCCAGCGGGCACGGCAGGTGCGCCAGGGCATAGTCGCGCCCCATGTGCAGCGCCTTGTGGTTGGCCGCGATCAGCTTGTCGCGGCCACGGAACTGCTCGGCCAGCAGGTCCTCGATCACCTTGGGGTCGATGTTGATCAGTGCCGACAGCGCCCCGACATAGATGATGTTCTTGAACAGCTGGCGCTCGCGCGGCACGGAATAGGCGGCATTGGTGAAGCTGGTCAGCGGCATGCCCACCACGGTGATGTCGGGGCGGAACTTGCTGGCCGGCAGCGCCTTGGTGTTGTCGTAGAACAGGTAGCCGCCGGGCCGGATCGAGCGGACGTCCTCGTCCCAGGTCTGCGGGTTCATCGCCACCATCAGGTCGGTGCCCTCGCGCGCGCCCATGTGGCCGCGGTCGGAGATGCGCATCTCGTACCAGGTCGGCAAGCCCTGGATGTTCGACGGGAAGATGTTGCGCGGCGTCACCGGGATGCCCATGCGCAGGATCGCCTTGGCGAACAGCTGGTTGGCCGAGGCCGAACCGGAGCCGTTGACGTTGGCGAACTTCACCACGAAGTCGTTCACCGCCACCAGCGGCGGCACGGTGGACCCTGCCGCCTCCACCATCTGGCTTGCGTCTTGCGGGCTCATGCCGCCACTCCTTCTTTCTCCACGGCGACAATCGGCGTGACCTGGGCCAGGTCGATCAGGAAACGCTTCATGTCCCACGCCCCGGTCGGGCAGCGCTCGGCGCACAGGCCGCAATGCAGGCAGACATCCTCGTCCTTGGCCATGATCCGCCCGGTCTTCAACCCATGGGAGATATACAGGTCCTGGCTCAGGTTGGTCGCCGGCGCCTGCAACCGCGTGCGCAGCTCCGCCTCCTCGCCATCCTCGGTGAAGGTGATGCAGTCCACCGGGCAGATATCGACGCAGGCATCGCACTCGATGCATAACTTGGGCGCGAACACCGTCTGCACATCGCAGTTCAGGCAGCGCTGCGCCTCCTTGAACGCCAGCACCGGATCGAAGCCCAGCTCCACCTCGTCCGCGATCGAGGCCAGCGCCTTGGACTTCTCCAGGTGCGGCACCTTGAAGCGCAGGTCGATCGCCACTTCGTTGTCGTAGCTCCACTCGTGGATGCCCATCTTCTGGCTGACCAGCGTCGTGGTCGGCTCCGGCCGCGCCCGCAGGTCGCCGCCCCGGCACAGCAGGTCGATCGAAATCGCCGCCTGGTGGCCGTGCGCCACCGCCCAGATGATGTTCTTCGGCCCGAACGCCGCATCGCCGCCGAAGAACACGCGCGAATTGGTGGACTGGAACGTGACCTCGTCCACCTTCGGCATGTCCCAGCGGCCGAATTCGATGCCGATGTCGCGCTCGATCCAGGGAAACGCGTTTTCCTGCCCGATCGCCACCAGCACGTCGTCGCAGGCGATGAACTCGTCCGCCTCGCCGGTCGGCACCAGGCTGCGGCGGCCCTTGTCGTCGTACACCGCCTTGACCTTCTCGAACGTCATGCCGGTCAGGCGGCCGCCCTCGTGCTCCACCGTCTTGGGCACCATGAAGTTCAGGATCGGGATGTCCTCGTTCATCGCGTCCTGCTTCTCCCACGGCGAGGCCTTCATCTCCTCGAAGCCGGAGCGGACGACGACCGTGACCTCCTCGCCGCCCAGGCGGCGGGCCGAGCGGCAGCAATCCATCGCCGTGTTGCCGCCGCCCAGCACGATCACGCGCCGGCCGATCGTGCTGACATGGCCGAACGAGACCGAGTTCAGCCAGTCGATGCCGATATGGACATTGGCCGCCGCCTCCGCCCGGCCGGGCACGTCCAGGTCGCGCCCGCGCGGCGCGCCGGAGCCCACGAACACCGCGTCGTAGCCCTCGTCCAGCAGCGCCTTCAGGCTGGGGACATAGGTGCCGTAGCGGGTCTGCACGCCGAGATCGGTGATGTAGCCGATCTCCTCGTCGATCACGCTCTCCGGCAGGCGGAATTTCGGGATCTGGCTGCGGATGAACCCGCCACCCTTCGGGGCGCTGTCATACACCACCACCTCGTAGCCCGACGGCGCCAGGTCGCGCGCCACCGTCAGGCTCGCCGGCCCGGCCCCCACACAGGCGATCCGCTTGCCATTGCTGGCCGCCCGGCCCAGCGCCACGCGCCGCGCGATGTCCTCGCTCTTGTAGTCCGCCGCCACCCGCTTCAGCCGGCAGATCGCCACCGGCTCCTCCTCCACCCGTCCGCGGCGGCACGCCGGCTCGCACGGCCGGTCGCAGGTGCGGCCCAGCACGCCGGGGAAGACGTTGGATTTCCAGTTGACCATATACGCGTCGTCATACCGCCCGGCGGCGATCAGGCGGATGTACTCCGGCACCGGCGTATGCGAGGGACAGGCCCACTGGCAGTCCACGACCTTGTGGAAATAATCGGGATTCTGGATATCTGTCGGCTGCAAGACGCGTACTCCTCTTGGACGCCGGTGTCGCATGTCAGCCCCGGCGCCGCATGGCACTCCTCGACGGGGCAGAACGACCGGGTCCAGCCCAGCTTGCCATACAGTATGCCATCGCTGCCGTGACCCTGATAAGTCCCCCCGCCGCCGTCCCCTGCGGGTCTGCCCCGCCCCCCCGGCAATGCCCCTCTTGGCAAAGCCGGCCCAGCGGCCCGAAGATGCGCCATGCGCCGCGCCATCCTCCTGATCTCGCTGCTGCTGGCGCCCTGCTGGGCGGCGGCCGCCGAGCTGAAGCTGTCCACCTGGAACCTGGAATGGCTCACCCTGCGCCCCGCCGGCGACCCCGCCCTGCCGCCCGACGTACGGCCCAAATCCGCCGCCGACCGCGCCGTGCTGCGCCAATACGCCGCCCAGCTGGCCGCCGACGTGGTCGCGTTGCAGGAGGTCGAGGGGCCGGAGGCCGCCGCCACCATCTTCCCGCCGCCGGACTACGTGCTGCATTTCACCCGCGACCGCGTGGTCCAGCGCGTCGGCTTCGCCGTCCGCCGGGCGTGGCACTTCATCGCCAACCCCGACCTGGTGGCGCTGAACGTCACCCCCGGCGCCCGCAATCCGCTGCGCGCCGGCGCCGACATCACCCTGGTCCTGCCCGGCGGCCGGCTCCGCCTGCTCGCCGTGCACCTCAAGACCGGCTGCCGCGAAGACCGGCTGGACCGCTCGTCCCGCCCGCAATGCCACCTGCTCCGCCTCCAGCTCGCCGCCCTGCAGGGCTGGATCGCCCAGCGCCGCGACGAAGGCGTGCCCTTCGTGCTGATGGGCGACTTCAACCGCTGGATGGACCCGCGGGAAACCTTCTTCGCCGGCCTCCAGCAGGCCGCCCCCCTCACCCGCGCCACCGAGGGCCACAGCTCGCCCTGCTGGGGCGGCGGCGGCTTCGTGGACCACATCATCGCCGGCGGCGCCGCCCGCGCCTGGATGCGCGCCGGCTCCCTGCGCGTGACCGTCTATCGCGAACAGGGCGCCGCGGCGAAGGCCGTGCTGTCCGACCACTGCCCGGTATCCGCCCGTTTCGCCGTGCCGGAGTGACGGCAGCGCCATGGACAGCACGCGCCGCCACATCCTCGCGCTCTCCCGCCGCGGCCTGCTGCGCGGCGCCACCGCGGCCGCCGCGCTTGCCGCCCTGCTGCCGCCGCCCGTCCGCCACGCCATCGCCCAGCCGGCATTCCGGGCGTACCCGTTCCGCATGGGGGTGGCCTCCGGCGATCCGCTGCCCGGCGGCATGGTACTGTGGACCCGCCTGTGCCCCGAGCCGCTCGCCGGCGGCGGCATGCCACACGTCGCGATCGAGGTGGCGTGGGAACTCGCCGCCGACCCGGCCATGCGCCAGGTGATCCAGAAAGGCACCGTCCTGGCCCACCCCGAACTCGGCCACAGCGTGCATGTCGAGGTCGATGGCCTGCCATCGGGCCGCCCCTACTGGTACCGCTTCCGCGCCGGGCGGGAGGCCAGCCCGATCGGCCGCACCCGCACCGCGCCGGCCGCCGACGCCACTCCCTCGGCCCTGCGCCTCGCCTCCGCCGGCTGCCAGCTGTGGGAGACCGGGCACTTCACCGCCTGGCGCCACATCGCCGCCGAGGAGATCGACCTGGTCTGCCACTACGGCGACTACATCTACGAATCCCGCGGCCATGGCGGCGCGCCGCGCGCCATCCCCCACGTGCGCGAACACCACGGCGAGGAGTGCTACACCCTGACCGACTACCGCAACCGCTACGCTCAGTACCGCGGCGACCCCGACCTGCAGGCCGCCCACCACGCCCACCCCTTCGCCATGTCGTTCGACGACCACGAGGTGGACAACAACTGGGCCGGCAGCCACTCCGAAGAGGACGGCTCGCCCCGCCGCCCCGTCGCCGTGCCGCCGGAAATCTTCGCCCTGCGCAAGCAGATCGCCTTCCAGGCCTGGTACGAAGCCATGCCCCTGCGCAGCAGCCAACTGCCCCGCGGACCCGAGATCACCGCATGGCGCGCCCTGCGCTGGGGCCGTCTGGCCGACATCGCCATGCTCGACACCCGCAGCTTCCGCGACGACCAGCCCTGCGGCGACGTCACCGGCCCGCCCTGCCCTGACGTCGCCAACCCCGCCGCCCAGGTGCTCGGCGCCCCCCAGGAAGCCTGGCTGCTCGACCGCCTCGCCACCACCGACGCCACGTGGAAGGTGCTGGCCCAGCAGGTGCCGATGATGCGCCGCAACTGGTCCGCCACCGCCCTGTCGCTGTCGATGGACAAGTGGGACGCCTACCCCGCCGCCCGCGACCGCCTGCTGCGCGGCATACACGCCCGCGGCGTCCAGAACGTCGCCGTGCTGTCCGGCGATGTCCACAACGCCTGGGCCGGCACCCTGCACCTCGACCCCGACAGCCCCGACAGCCCGGCCGTGGCCAGCGAGTTCGTCGCCACCTCGATCTCGTCGGACGGCGACGGCTCGGAGGTGCTGCCCAACACCTCCCGCGTGCTGGCCCGCAACCCCCACATCGCCTTCTTCAACAACCGGCGGGGCTATACCGTGCACGAGGTCACCCCCGCCCGCCTCACCGCCACCTTCCGTGGCCTCAACCATGTCAGCCGCCCCGGCGCGCCGGTGACCGACAAGGGCAGCTTCGTGGTCGAGGCCGGCGACGCCCGGCTGAAGCAGGGGTAGCGCGGACCTGGCAGGCTGGTAGGCTCGCGCCCCGCCTTGCTACCCTCCCTCGGCGAACCGGAGGACTCCGCCTTGCCCCTGATGGCCGTCGCCACCGGTACGCCCACGGCAAAGCGGCCCGCCTGAGTGCGCGCCACATTCATCCGCGTCACCCTGCCCCTGACCGGGATGGGGTTCGTCAACCAGGCCGGGCGCGGCGTGATGGCGGTCGTCGGCCCGGTGCTGGCGGTGCAATACGCCCTGTCGGCCAGCGAGCTCGGCCTGCTGTCCAGCATGCTGTTCTTCGCCTATTGCCTGTGGCAGCTGCCGCTGGGCGTGCTGCTGGACATGTTCGGCCCGCGCCGGGTGCAGACCTGGATGGGCCTGCTGGCCGCCGCCGGCTTCGCGCTGTTCGCGCTGTCCGACGGGCTGGCCGGCTTCATGATCGCCCGCGCGATGATCGGCGTCGGCGTCGCCGCCGGGCTGATGGCGGTGCTGAAGGCCAATGCCCAGTTCTTCCCGCGCGCCCAGGTCGCCGGCATGACCGGCATCGCCATGTTCATCGGCACCGGCGGCAGCCTGCTCGCCACCGCCCCGGTCCAGGCGCTGTTGCCGCATATCGGCTGGCGCGGCGTGTTCTGGGTTCTGACCGCCATCACCCTGGCCGCCGTGCTGTGGATCCATACCTCGGTCCAGGACAAGCCCGGCGCCCCCAGCCGCGGCTGGCGCGGCGAGACCGCCGTCATCGTCGCCATCGCCCGCACCGGCATCTTCTGGCGCCTCGCCCCGCTGATCGCGCTGATGTCGATCTTCAATTTCACCTATCACGGGCTATGGGCCGGCCCGTGGCTGCGCGACGTCGCCGGGCTGGACGGGCAGGCCCGGGCGGCCACCCTGTTCTGCTATGCGCTCGGCATGATGACCGGCGGCCTGGCCATGGGCCAACTGACCAGCCGGCTGCAGATGCGCGGCCACCCGCCCATGCTGGTGCCGGCCGCCGCCGCCGTGGCGATGCTGCTGATCCAGTCCGGCTTCCTGTTCGGGCCGACGGATTTCGTCACCGTCACCGTGCTGTGGTTCCTGCTGGCGCTGATCGCCGCCGCCGGCCCGCCGGGCTATGCGGTGATCGCCCAGTTCTTCCCGGTGGAGCAGATGGGCCGCGTTTCCACCGTGATCAACACCGTGGTCCTCGGCGGCGCCTTCCTGATGCAGTCGCTGATCGGCTGGATTCTCGACCTCTGGCCGCGCACCGCGGCCGGCGGCTGGGACCCGGCGGGCTATCGCTGGGCGATGGCGCTGGCGATGGCGATGCAGGTCGTGGCGCTGGCCTGGGCCTGGCGCTTCCTCAAGCGAAAGGGTTCGGCATGAACAGCAAGCAGATCCGCAGGCTTCTGGCACGCACGCGGCTGGAAGATGGCAAGGGCTTCCGCCTGCGCGACCACGACCCCGGGGACATTGCGGCCAAGGTGGTGCGCGAGAGCGAGGCCGAGGCCCTGCTCGCCGGCGGGGTGGAGCGGCTGGCCGCGTTGCAGACCCAGCTCTACGCCCAGTCCACCTGGTCGCTGCTGTGCGTGTTCCAGGCGATGGACGCCGCCGGCAAGGACGGCACCATCAGCCACGTGATGTCCGGCGTGAATCCCCAGGGCGTGCACGTCCATTCCTTCAAGGCCCCCAGCTCCGACGAACTCGCCCACGACTTCCTCTGGCGGGTGTCCCGCGAACTGCCGCGCGCCGGCCATATCGGCATCTTCAACCGCAGCCACTACGAGGAAGTGCTGATCACCCGCGTGCATCCCGACCTGCTCGCCCATCAGAACCTGCCCGACACGCTGCGCAAGAAGAAGCATTTCTGGCGCGACCGCCTGGCCGACATCGCCGCCTGGGAAGGCTACCTGGCGCGCCAGGGCACGGTGGTGCTGAAGTTCTTCCTCAACATCTCCCGCGCCGAGCAGAAGAAGCGCTTCCTGGAGCGCATCGACACGCCGGCCAAGCACTGGAAGTTCCGGCCCGAGGACGTCGCCGAGCGTGCCCACTGGGACGAGTACATGGCCGCCTACGAAGCCGCCATCGCCGCCACCGCAACCCCCGCGGCGCCGTGGTTCATCGTGCCCGCCGACAGCAAGTGGTTCGCCCGCCTGGTGGTGGTCTCCGCGATGATCGACGCGCTGGAGCGCATGGCGCTGGAGCCGCCGACCACCACCGCGGACGATGCCGCGCGCATGGCCGAGGCGCGGCGGCTGCTGGAGGCGGAGAAGCCGTGATGCGGGTGCTGTCCGGCGCCGAGGTGGCGTCGCTGGTGGGCGTGGCCGACCTGATCGCGCCGATCGCCGCCGCCATGGTGGAGGTGTCGCGCGGCCATGTGGAGATGCCGCTGCGCTCGATGGTCAAGCTGCCGGGGCAGAACCACATGGGCATCATGGCCGGCCATCTCGGCCAGCCCGCCGGGCACGGGGTGAAGGTGCTGAGCCTGTTCCCCGACAATCCAAATCACGGCCGGTCGAGCCATTCCGGGCTGTTCCTGCTGTTCGACGGCACCACCGGCCTGCCGGTGCTGTGCATGGATGCCGCCGTGCTGACGGCGATCCGCACCGCCGCGGCCACTGCCGTCGCCTCGCGCGTGCTGGCCCGGCCGGGCAGCGCGGTGCTGGCGATCCTCGGCCTCGGCGAACAGGCGCACAGCCATATCGAAGCCATGCGCGCGGTGCATCCGATCACCCGCATCATCGCCTGGGGCCGCGACCGCGCCAAGCTGGCGGCCTTCGCCGAAGCCAACGCCACCGAGGTCGCCGCGCGCGCCGCCGACGCGGTGGCGCAGGCCGACATCATCGTCACCGCGACCCCTGCGCGCACGCCGTTCCTGTCGGCGGCGATGCTGCGGCCCGGCCAGCATGTGAACGCGGTCGGCGCCAGCGTGGCCTTCATGCAGGAACTGGCCGCCGACATCGTGCCGGCCACAAGGTTCGTCACCGACTACCGCCCGTCGCTGGAGCCCCAGGCCGCCGAGGTGATCGCGGCGCGCGAGACCGGGCTGATCGGGCCGGACCATGACATCCCCGAGATCGGCGAGATCATCGCCGGCACAAAGCCGGGCCGGCGGGGCGACGACGACATCACCGTGTACCGCTCCCTCGGCGTCGCCGCCCAGGACCTGGCAGCGGCGCATGTCATCCTGGCCCGCGCGGTGGCGCGCGGGGTCGGCACGGTGGTGGAGATGGGGTGATCCTCGGGGACGCTGCCGATTGCGTGTCAGCGCGGGTAGATCGTCAGGTTGTCGGCCACTGAATCGGCGACGTGCTCCTTGGTGATCACGCCGAGAACGTCCTGGGCGCGCGGCAGCGCGCGACCGCGCCGGCGCACCACCACGGCCATCATCGCCTCGCGGCGCCACATCCGCTCGATCACGTCCGAGATCACCGCGTCCTCGTCCACCAGCGAAAAGTTGCGGCTGGCCACGTCGCCCAGGGTGACGCCGGTATGCGTGCCTTCAAGGCCGCGCCGGATGCCGGTGTTCACCCGCATCACGCCCATGATCCGTCCTTCGCGCGTGACCACGACATGGCGCAGCCGGCCTTCGGCGGCGTGGGCGCTGAGGAAGGCATCGAAGCTTTGCTCAGCCGGCAGCACCAGCACGGCGGCATCCATCACCTCGTGGGCATGGCGCACCAGGAACATGTTGGAGTGCCGGGCCACGGGGATCGTCCGCCCGCGCCGTACCAGCTTCAGCGTGTAGATGTTGTCGCGCGACAGCAGCCGGCGCACGCCCACGCTGGTCGCCACCGCCAGGATCATCGGCATGACGATGCCGTAGTCCAGCGTCATCTCGAAGGTCATCGTCACCGCGGTCATCACCGCCCCGGTGCCGCCGCCGACCATGGCGCCCATGCCGACCATGGCGAAGGCGGGAACACTGAGGTGCAGCGGCAGGCCGGCCGCGTTGAACAGCGCCGCGAAGCCGCCGCCGAGGGTCGCGCCCATGAACAGCGACGGCGAGAAGATGCCGCCCGACGACCCGGACCCCACGCTGGTGGAGGTGGCGAGCAGCTTGCAGACAAAGAGCAGCAGCAGCAGCCCCGGCGTGGCCATGCCGCCGGTCAGGATGCTCTGGATGGTCGCGTAGCCGACCCCGTCCACGTAGTACTGGCCCAGCGTATGGAACAGCACCACCATCAGGATGCCCATTCCCAGCATGCCGAGCATGTGGCGGAAATAGCGCCAGGGAATCAGGTCAAAGAGGTCCTCGATCACGTGCAGGCCGCGGATGAAGCCGGCAGCGGCCACGCCGACGATGCAGCCGAGCACGGCATAGAGCGCCAGGACGATGGCGGCGCTGGCATCGGTGGCGAGCGGCATCATCTCCGGCACAAGGAAGGCTGGCTGCGGGCCCAGCAGCAACCGGCCGACGAAGGTCGCAGCCCCGGTGGCCACCGCGACCGGCAGGAAGGTCGTGACACTCATCTCCGGCAGCATCAGCTCGATGGCGAACATCACCCCGCCGATCGGGGTGTTGAAGGTGGCCGCGATCCCCGCCCCGGCCCCGGCCGCGACCAGGGCGATGCGCTGGCCGGCCGGCATGCGGATGAGCTGTCCGAAGGTGGAGCCGATGGCCGCGCCGATCTGGATGATCGGCCCCTCGCGCCCCACCGAGGACCCGCTGCCGATGGCAACGGCCGAGGCGAACGACTTCACCAGCACCACCGCCGGGCGGATCACCCCCTCGCGATAATAGATGGCGTCCATCACTTCGGGCACGCCGTGGCCCTTCGCCTCGGGCGCGAAATTCACCACCACGAACGTGACGATCGCCGCGCCGACCACCGGTGCGAGCACCACGAAATACCCCCAGCGGCTGGGCGCGGTGAATTCGTTGGCGTCGTAATGCAACGACAGCTGGCCGGCGAAGAACAGGTTGTGCAGCAGGTTGATCAGGTCGCGGAACAGCACCGCCCCCAGGCCGGTCACGATGCCCAGCACCAGGGCCAGCAGCGTCAGCCGCAACAGGCCCAGGGGCCGCGGGTCTCGCCGCCGCCAGGCGGAGCGCGTGGCGCCGGGGGCCGGCGCCGGGTCGCGGGGCGCGCCGGCGGCCGGGGACAGGCCATCGCTGGTCACGCGGCGGCCAGTACGGTGTCGATCAGGGCGGCGTCGTCGGGTGCGGCGAGCGGGTCGCGCGGGGCGAGGCGATGGGCCAGCACCAGGCGGGCGAGGGCGAGGCGGTGCGGCAGCCTGGCGCGGGCGGCTTCCCAGGCCAGCGCGATGGCGGTGGTGGCGTGGTACAGGCCGGAGGCGGCCTGGCGGGCGAGGGTCTGCGTCCCCTGCCCCGCCGCGGCGTCGGCGAAGGCGGCCGCGCGGTCGAGGTGGTGGGCGAAGCCGGCGGGGGCGTCGGCTTCGGCGAGCATTTCGCGCAGATGGGCGCGCAGCGGCGGCAGGGCCTGTTCGCGCTTGATCGCGCGCAGCACGTCCAGTGCGACGATGTTCGAGGTGCCCTCCCAGATCGAGCCGAGATGGGCATCGCGCAGCAGGCGGGCGTCGGGCCATTCCTCGATGTAGCCGCAGCCGCCGCGCACCTCCATGGCGTCGCCGGTGACGCGGCGGGCGTCGCGGCAGGCGCGGAATTTTATCAGCGGCGTGAGGAGGCGCGCGCGCTTGGCGGCGATGGGATCGCCCGCATCGGCGCGGCCGAGGGCGTCGGCGGTGAGGAACATCATGGCGCGGGCCTGTTCGGTGGGCATCAGCAGTTTGACGAGTTGGCGGCGCATGAGGGGAAGGTCGATCAGGGGGCGGCCGAAGGCGCGGCGATGGCGGGCGATGTGCAGCGCCTCGGTGCTGGCGCGGCGCATCAGGCCGGCGGCGCGCATGCCGTTGGACAGGCGGGAGTTGTTGATCATGTCGGCCATCTGCTTGAAGCCGCGGCCGCGTTCGCCGACCAGGTAGGCCTCGGCGCCTTCGAGGCGGATTTCGCCGGAGGCCATCGAGCGGGTGCCGAGCTTGTCCTTCAGGCGGAGGATCCGGTAGGCGTTCGGCGTGCCGTCGGGCCGGATCTTCGGCAGCAGGAACAGCGAGATGCCGGCGAGGCCGGGGTCTGCCTCGCTGCGGGCCAGGACCATGGCGAGGTCGGCGTCGGGGTTGGAGCAGAACCACTTGTCGCCCCACAGGCGCCAGCTGGCCTCGTTGGAGGGTTCGGCGCGGGTGGCGGTGGCGGCGACGTCGGAGCCGGCGCCCTGTTCGGTCATGAACATGGCGCCCTGGGCCAGGGTGTCGAAGTCCAGGCTGGTGAGGCGGGCGAAGTAGCGGTCGATCAGGTCGGGGGCGGCGAATTTCTTCAGCGTGCGGGTGAGCGAGTCGGTCATCGAGACCGGGCAGCAGAGGCCGAACTCGGCCTGCACGAAAAGATAGGTCAGGGCGTATTTGGCGGCGGGCGGCATCGGTGCGGGCCAGCCGAGCACGCCGGGGCGGTGGGACAGGGCGGCGAGGCCGAATTCGCTGTAGGCCAGGCGCTCCATCTCGACATAGGCGGGGTGCTTGTGGATGTCGCTGCTGTCCTGGCCGGTGCGGCGGCGGACGCCGAGCGTGGGCGGGTTGCGGTCGGCGGTGGCGGCGAGGTCGTCGAGATGGCCGCCGGCCAGGGCGCCGAGGCGGGTGAAATGCGGCGCGACATGGGCGGCAAGGTCGGGCGGCAGGTGCAGCGCGTGCAGCGCGGCGGCGTCGGGGTCGGCGTGATGGAGGTTGATGCCCCTGGCGTCGGGGATCGGGGCGTCGGGGATCGGGGCGTCGGGCATCGGGGTATCGGGGATCGGGGTATCGGGGCTGGCGGCTTCGGCTTGGACGTCCATGGTGCGGCGGTCCTCCTGGCTGGGGGAAGAATGCCGGAGGATGGCGCGGGCGGGAAGGCTGGAATTAACTCCGATATCGGAACATTCTGGAGATGCGTCGGCGCGGGACGGAGGCCGAGCGGCGGTGTCGTCACGCGCGCAGCGCGCGCACGCACGCCTTCGACATGTTCGAAACGCGCGCCCGCGACGTGAATCCGATCGACGTGCCCGACCTCGACAATGGTATCGCCGCCCTGATCGCCGCCGGCCACCCGGCCCCCCGCCACCTCCCTTGCATTCATATCTTGACGCGCCAAAGTTAGTGAATTAAATTAACCGAAATGCCCCCCTTCATCAACCTCTTCACCCGCATCCTCACCACCCTGCGCAGCGTCGTCGCTGCCTCGGCGGCGTTGCGCCATCCCAATCCCGACCTCGCCGAGCGCGTCCGCGCCCGCGCCGAGATGCTCGCCCGCGCCTGGTCCTATCTCGGCCGCACCATCGCCCGTTTCGAGCGCCTCGCCACCCTCTGGCACTCCGGCGCCCTGCCCAAGCCCCGCGCCCCCCGGCCGGCCCGCGCCCGCACCGGCAGCAGCACTCCCCGCCTGCCCACCGCCCGCGCCTGGCTCGTCGTCACCGTCGGCTACCAGGCCGCCAACCACGCCTCCCAGCTCGAACACTTCCTCGCCCGCCCCGACCTCCAACCCCTGCTGCGCGAAGCCCCCCAGGCCGGCCGCCTCCTGCGCCCGCTCTGCCGCCTGCTCGGCCTCGCCCCGCCCCCCCTGCTCACCCTGCCGCCGCGCCCGCCGCGCCAAAAGCCCGCGCGCCCGCCCAGGCCCGAGCCGCCGCCCGATCGCCCGCTCCCCGCCTATGTCCGCGCCGCCGTCCGCGCCTGGAAACCCCGCCATGGCTGAGCGGCGCCAGCCAAACGCACGTCCTATTTGTTCCGTCTACGTATCTATTTCGGTCAACTCGGCAATCGCAATTCCGCTCTCGCCGGCCACCGCGTACAACAGGAACACTCGCCCCCCCTCCTCGAAGATCGCGGGATCGCGCAACTGGTTCACCTGCCCATACGCCGTGCTGCGGATCGACGGTACCACCGGCGCCTTCGCCCCCTCCCAGCCGAATTCCGGCCGCAGCACCACCTCCGCCGCCCCTTCCCGCCATCCCATCCAGTCGCCCGAAAGATCGATCCGGCTGCACAGGATACTCTCCGGCGCATCGCCCACCTGGGTCCAGAACACACGCAGCGTATCGCCCCGCTTCAGCAGTGCGGCATGGCGCATGTTCGGGTTGAACAGCACCGGCCCCTCGGCAAACCCCGAAAGCCCATCCGCCGACCGCGAAATCACCCCCGGCATCGCCAGCGCATAGGTCGCCCCGCCATGCCCGAACACCCGCATATACGTCCGCCCCAGAATCTCCGGCCGCGCCACGAACGATATCCCGTCCGCCGAAACCGCCACCCGCGACGCCTGCTCCCCCACCCCCTCCAATCCATGGAAATACATCACGATCCGCCGGTTCGCCTCATCCACATGCACATCCGGCGAGGCGATATGCGGTGTCGTCGCCTCGGTCATCACGTCGTGCGAAATCACCATCCCCGCCCGCTCCATCCGCGCCGCCACCGCCGCGATCTGCCCGGGCGTGGCCACCAGCGGCTC
Organism: Acetobacteraceae bacterium; assembly: GCA_020848935.1. GTDB lineage: Bacteria > Pseudomonadota > Alphaproteobacteria > Acetobacterales > Acetobacteraceae > CAMDGX01. The sequence goes on along the minus strand of JADLHF010000080.1, from coordinate 3,817 downwards.
GGTCGGAAACAAGGAATCCCGGATATGCAGCGCGCCGGGCACATGCACCCGCCACGGCCCCGCCACCGCATCGGCATAGGCCAGCCGGATATAGCTGCCCTTGTGATCGGCGAAATACAGGTAGTACCGCCCCAGCCGCCCGGCCACCCAATCCGGCACCCGGATCAGCGACGGCCCCTGGATATTCACCCCCAGGCTCGGATGCAGCCCCGGCCCGATGATCGGGCCGTCCGCCAGCCGCGTGGCACGCATCGTCGCATCCTCCATCCTGCCAGGCACCACAGCGTGGCAGCCTTCACCCGCGAATTGAACCCTCGCCCCGGCCCGGCCATACTCCGCCCCCCACGCCGGAGCCCCATCATGTCCAACCCCGCCGCCCTCGACACCCTGCGCCAGTGGCACCCCGAGTTCACCGCCATCCGCCGGGACATCCACGCCCATCCCGAAATCGGCTTCACCGAATCCCGCACCGCGGCGATCGTGGCGGCCAAGCTGAAGGAATACGGGATCGAGGTGCATCCCGGCATCGGCGGCACCGGCGTCGTCGGCGTCCTGCGTCGCGGCAACGGCCAGGCCTCCATCGGCCTGCGCGCCGACATGGACGCCCTGCCGATCCACGAGGAAACCGGCAAGCCGTACTCATCGACCACCCCCGGCGTGATGCACGCCTGCGGCCATGACGGCCACACCACCATCCTGCTCGCCGCCGCCCGCTGGCTCGCGCAGCACGGCGACTTCAACGGCACCGTGAACTTCATCTTCCAACCCGCCGAGGAAGGCCTCGGCGGCGCGCTCGCCATGCTCAAGGACGGCCTGCTGGAACGCTTCCCCTGCAACTTCGTCTACGGCCTGCACAACTCCCCGGCCCTGCCGCTGGGCAAATTCGCCATCCGCCGAGGTGCCGCCATGGCCTCGGGCGCCTTCTTCGACATCACCATCCGCGGCCGCGGCTCCCACGGCGCGCTGCCGGAACAGGGCATCGACCCCGTGCTGGTCGCCTGCCACCTCACCGCCGCCCTGCAATCCATCGTGTCGCGCAACGTCCCGCCGGCCGAAACCGCGGTGGTCTCGGTCACCGTGATCCAGGGCGGCGACGCCTACAACGTCATCCCCGACACCGCCGTGCTGCGCGGCACCGTGCGCACCGCCCTGCGCTCCACCATGGAACTGGCCGAGGCCGCGATGAAGCGCCTGGCCCCCGGCGTCGCCGCCGCCTTCGGCGCCACGGCCGAGGTCGATTTCCGCCTCATCTTCGCCCCCCTGGTCAACGACGCCGTCGCCTTCGACGACATCGTCGCCGCCGCCACCGCCGTGGTGGGCGAGGACAACGTCAACACCAACAACGGCTTCATCATGGCGTCGGAGGATTTCTCCTTCGTCATGGAAAAGGCGCCCGGCGCCTACATCAACCTGGGCAACGTCGCCCCGGGCGAGGCCGGCGCCACCGGCGTGCAGGTCCACAACCCCGGCTACGACTTCAACGACGAAGCCATCCCGCTGGGTGCCGCGATGTTCTGCGAACTGACCCAGGCCAAGCTGCCGAAGGATTTCGCCTGATGGGCGAAGGCCCGCCGCGCATCCAGCATGCCGCCGGGACCGCCGCACGCCGGCATGCCGGGCTGTGAGTGCCGTTCGGCGCGGCGGCGGCGGAGAATGCTTCTGGTTCCGCGCTATAGCCCGGCCGCGTCGCTGGACTGACCCGACAACACTGGCATACTCGCGCGCCGAGCAAGGGAACCCGCCATGAAGCCGATCGACGCCATCCGCACCTTCCACGACGAGCTCACCGCCATCCGGCGCGACTTCCACGCCCACCCCGAAATCGGCATGGAGGAAACCCGCACCGCCGGAATCGTCGCCGCCAAGCTGCGCGAGTGGGGGATCGAGGTGCACGAGGGCGTCGGCCGCACCGGCGTGGTCGGCGTGCTGCGCCGTGGCGACGGGCCGAGCATCGGCCTGCGCGCCGACATGGACTGCCTGCCGATGGACGAGCAGACCAACCTGGACTACCGCAGCAACACGCCGGGCCGCATGCACGCATGCGGCCATGACGGGCACACCACCATGCTGCTGGGTGCGGCGCGCTACCTCGCCCAGTCCGGCAACTTCAAGGGCACCGTCCACTTCATCTTCCAGCCCGGCGAGGAGGGCATGGGCGGCGCGCTGGCCATGCTGGAGGACAAGCTGTTCGAGCGCTTCCCCTGCGATGCCATCTACGCCATGCACAACCGCCCCGGCATGGCGGTCGGCGAATTCGCCATCGCACCCGGCCCCTCGGCCGCCGGCGGCGCGTTCTTCGACATCACGGTGACCGGCCGCGGCAGCCACGGTGCCCGGCCGGAGGCGAGCATCGACCCCGTGCTGGTCTCCAGCCACATCACCACGGCGCTGCAATCGATCGTCGCGCGCAACATCGCCCCGTCGGACACCGCGGTGCTGAGCGTCACGAAGATCATCGGCGGCGACGCCTATAACGTGATCCCGCAGACCGCCACCATCTCCGGCACCTGCCGCGCCTTCAAGCGCGAGGTGATGGCGCAGATGGAGGCGGGGATGAAGCGCATCGCCAAGGGCGTGGCCGAAGGCTTCGGCGCGACCGCCGAGGTGGATTTCCGCGTCATCTTCGCCCCCCTGATCAACGACCCCGACCGCACCACCGAACTCGCCGATGCCGCCGCCGCGGTCTCGGGCGACGACAAGGTTGACCGCGGCAAGCCGCCGGGCATGGGCAGCGAGGATTTCGCCTTCATGATGGAGAAGGTGCCGGGCGCCTATATCCAGGTCGGCAACGGCGAGTCCGCGCAGTTGCACAATCCCGCCTACAACTTCAACGACGAGTGCACGCCGTTCGGCTCGGCGCTGTATGCCTCGATCGTCGAGCGCAAGCTCGCGGCGTCCTGATACTGGCGAAATGAAGCAGCCCCTGCGCCCCGGCAGCCTGGTGGTGTCCTGCCAGGCGCACGCGGACAATCCGCTGCAGGGCGCCGGCTTCATGCGCGCCATGGCGCTGGCGGCGGTACAGGGCGGCGCCGGCGGCATCCGTGCCGAAGGCGTGGCCGATATCGCCGCGATCCGCGCCGCCGTCGCGGTGCCGCTGATCGGCCTGCTGAAGCGCTGGGACGCGCGGTACGCGGTGTACATCACGCCGGGCTTCGCCGATGCCGCCGCGATCGTGGCGGCCGGCTGCGACGTGGTGGCGCTGGATGCGACGTCTGGCACGCGCGACGGCGAGGCGCCGGGGTTGCTGATCCCGCGCATCCGCGCCGAACTCGGCGTGGCGGTGATGGCCGATATCGCCACGCTGGAGGAAGGCCTGGCGGCGGCGGCGATGGGGGCGGACTACGTCGGCACCACACTTGCCGGCTACACGCCGGCACGCGCCGCGACGACGGGACCCGACCTCGAACTGCTGCGGGAACTCGTCGCCCGCTGCCCGGTGCCGGTGGTGGCCGAAGGGCGGTTCGAAACGCCGGCGCAGGTGGCGCAGGCCTTCGCGCTGGGCGCCCGTGCCGTGGTGGTCGGCACCGCGATCACCAACCCGCGCGAAATCACCCGGCGCTTCGCGGCGGCGGCGCCATGAACTTCCCCGGCGCGGCGGCGCCATGAACTTCCTCGGCATCGATGCCGGCGGCACCGCGGTGCGCTGGGCCGTCTGCGACCGCCACGGCGAGCCGGTGGCGGGCGACGAGGCCGCCGCGGTCACCGGCCACCTGTTCCTGCCCGAGGCGCGCGCGGGGTTCGAGGCCTTCGCCGGCGAACTCGGCGCCGCGGTGGCCGACCTGCGGCTGGGCGGGCTGGTGGCCGGCATTACCGGGCT
>JADLHF010000079.1 GCA_020848935.1 Acetobacteraceae bacterium | reverse complement strand
TCGCGCGCGGCGGGGACGGAGCATGGCCAGGAGTTTCCGCCGGAGCGGATGGAGGCGCTGATCCAAGGGATCGGGCGGGTGGCGCAGCAGCGGACGACGGAGTATCGGACCGTGGGCAACGAGCGGCAGGCGGCGTCGTATAACGCGCCGGCGTTGGCGCCGGTGGTGCAGACGAAGTTGCGCAAGCGGGTGGCGGTGGAGTGAAGGAAGGCGTTCTTTTTTGAAAAAAAGAACCAAAAAACTTCATGAATAAGAGCGCCATGGGGCACGGCAACAAGTATTGAAAGTCTTTTTGCTTCTTTTTCTACAGAAAAAGAAGTTCTTGCTTTCTATTTTTCTAATCTCGTTGTGATATTTATTGACTCCAACAGCGCGCGCGTGCGGGTGCCCGCGGATTGGGGCAGGCGGAGGAAGCTGGCGAGGTCGGCGGGGTGGTCGATGTCCAAGGCGATGCCGGGCAGGTGGAGGATTTTGGGTTCCAGGCCGGCGGCGCGGGCGGCGGCGAGGTGGGGGAGGTAGGAGTTGTCGCCGAAGCGCAGGGGGACGGCGAGCGGCGGGGAGACGATGATGGTGTTGGAGCCCAGTTCGTCGTGGGCGGGGACGATTGTGAACGCGCCGTGGGCGGTGATGTCGGTGGACGCGCCGTGGGCGGTGATGTTGGTGGACGCGCCGTGGGCGGCGACGGCGGTGTCGATTTCGGTGGCGGTGGTGGCGGGGATGTCGCCGGGCAGGGTGAGGATGCCGGGGATGCCTTCGGCGGCGAGGAGGTGGCGGGCGGCATCGACGCTGCCGGTGTGGCCGGCGCGGGCACCTTCGGTGATGACGCGCCAGCCGTGACGGCGGGCGATGGCGGTGGCGTGGGGATCGAGCGTGACCAGGGCGACGCCGGCGAGGTTTTTCGCGCCGGCCAGGGCGGCGAGGACTTCTTCCAGCATGGTGATGGCGAGGCGGTGGCGCTCTTCCGGGGTGAGGACGCCGGCGAGGCGTTGCTTGGCGCCGTGGAGTTCCTTGACCGGGATGATGGCCCAGATGCCGGTCACAGCGAGTCCGCGAGGTCCAGGGCGGTTTGGGCCAGGGCGATCTTGTGTTCCAGGGTGGTCATCAGGGTGGCGGCGAGGATGGTGCGCGGGGTGAGGCCGGCGGCTTCGGCGGCGTCCTGGTGGTCGATGATGTAGCCGTCGAGGAAGTCGGCGTAGCGGGCGGCGACGGCGGCGGCGCTGGGAGTGAGGCCGAGCTCGGTCATCATCTTGGCGGTGGGGCCCTTGACGGCGCGGCCGCCGATGATGGGGGAGACGGCGATGACCGGGGCCTCGCAGGCGGCCAGCGCGGTGCGGATGCCGGGAAGTGCGAGGATGGGTTCGACGGAGATGAAGGGGTTGGAGGGGCAGATGATGACGGCGCGCAGGCTTGGGCTGGCCAGGGCGGCGCGGAAGTCGGGGTGGGGGCGGGCGGCTTCCGCGCCGGCGAAGTGGAGGGATTTGACCTCGGGCTGGCACTGGCGGCCGACGAAGTAGTCCTGGAAATCCAGTATGCCCTCGTTGGTGTCGACGCGGGTGCGCACGGGGTCGTTGCTCATCGGCAGGATGCGGGCGGCGATGCCGAGCCGGGCGGTGAGGTCGGCGGTGATGGCGGCAAGGGTTTCGCCGGCTTTGAGGCGCAGCGTGCGCTGGACGTGCAGCGCGAGGTCGCGGTCGCCGAGGCGGAACCAGGCGGGGCCGCCGAGGGTGGCGAGGGTTTCCATGAACGACCAGGTTTCATCGCGTCGGCCCCAGCCGAGGGTCTGGTTGTCGAGGTTGGCCAGGGCGTAGGTCAGGGTGTCGATGTCGGGCGAGATCGACAGGCCGAGATGCTCGAAGTCGTCGCCGGTGTTGGCGACGATGAGGAGGTTTTCCGGGGCGACGATGTGGGAGAGGCCGAGGGCGAGCTTGGCGCCGCCGACGCCGCCGGAGAGGGCGAGGACGAGATTTTTGGTCACCGGAAGAGGTCCTCGCTGGGCGGGCGGACGAGGTTGGCGGCACCCATGGCGGGTTGGTTCCAGGTGAGGCCGCGGACCAGGATGACGGGTTGGGCTTCGTCGCCCTGGCCCTGGAGGAGGGAGGCGGCGGCGGCGATCTCGTCGGCAAATCCGGTGATGCTGACTTCGAGGATGCGGCCGAACAGGTCGGGGTTGCCGCGCAGGTCGACCAGGGCGGGCAGGCCGGCGGCGCCGATGGCGATGCCGGCGGTGCCGCGGCGCCAGGCGCGGCCGAAGCTGTCGGAGATGACGATGCCGAGGGGGCCGTTGACCTGCGGGGCGAGGCGGGCGCGCAGGGCTTCGGCGCTGGCGTCGGGGTCTTCGGGCAGCAGGAGGACGCGCTCGGCGCCGTCCTGGGGGGCGACGTTGGAGTGGTCGATGCCAGCATTGGCCATGATCCAGCCCCGCTTGTGCTCGACGATGATCAGGTTGGGGCGGGCGCGGACGACGCGGACGGACTGGTCGAGGATGACCTGGACCATGCGGGGGTCCTTCTGCGTGGTGGCGGCGAGGGCGATGGCGTCCGGCGTGGGGGTGACGGTGGCGATATCGACGATGCGGCCTTCGGCTTTGGAGACGATCTTCTGCGCCAGCACCAGCACGTCGCCGGGCTGCAGCGTGAGGCCGGCGCGGGCCAGCGCGGCCTGGATCAGGGCGGCGAGGTCGTCGCCCGCGGCAACCATCGGGATGCCCGGCAACGCGTGCAGGGCGAGCGATGTGGCCATGGGTCAGCCGAACTTGCGGCGCAGCAGGGGCAGGACCGTTTCGCCGTAGAGCTTGAGGAAGCGGGCCTGGTCCGGGCCGGGCGCGTGGAAGACGAGGTGGCGGAAGCCGAGGCCGACATACCAGCCAATTTTTTCCACATGCTCCTCGGCGTCGTTGGAGACGATCCAGCGCTTGGCGGCGCGTTCCAGCGGCAGGGCGTCGGCGAGCTTTTCCATTTCGGCTGGGTCTTCGACCGACATTTTTTCTTCGGGCGAGAGGGCAAGCGCCGCCCAGTGGCGGGTGTCTTCCAGGGCGCGCTGGCGGTCGGTGTCGAAGCTGACCTTCACTTCGATCATGCGGTCGTAGGCGGGCTTCGGCGCGCTTGCGAGCTTGATGCCCTCGGCGACGTTGGGCAGCAGGGTTTCGGTGTACAGTTCGGCGGCCTTGCCGCTGGTGCAGATCAGGCCGTCGCCGGCGCGGCCGGCATACTTGGCGATCATGGCGCCGGCAGCGGCGACGTAGATCGGGATCGGGGTGTCTGGGCGGTCGTAGATGGTGGCGTTCTCGGACTTGTAGTACGTGCCCTCGAAGCTCACGCGCTCCTCGGTCCAGAGCTTGCGCATGAGCTGCACGCTCTCGCGCAGGCGGGCGAAGCGTTCCTTGAAGTCGGGCCAGACCATGCCGGTGGCCGGCACCTCGTTGAGGCCCTCGCCGGTGCCGATGCCGAGGATGACGCGGCCGGGGAACATGGCTCCGAGGGTGCCGAAGGCCTGGGCGACGATGGAGGGGTGGTAGCGGAAGGTGGGCGTCAGCACCGAGGTGCCCATGACGATACTACTGGTGCGCGCGCCCAGCGCCCCGAGCCAGACCAGGGAATTCGGGGCGTGGCCGTCGGTGTGTTTCCAGGGCTGGAAATGATCGCTGATGAAGACGGAGTCGAAGCCCGACTGTTCCGCCAGAACGGCAAAATCCAGCAATTTTCCGGGGGCGAACTGCTCCGCCGAGGCCTTGTATCCGAGCTTGAGCATGCGTTCATCCCCCGATGCTGGCCGACAGATGTGGTCTATGGCGGCCGGCGTCCAGTCTATAGTGCCGCCCTGGCGGAACAACCATGGGGGCGGACATGAAACTCGGCGTATCGTATTCGGCGACTGACCTCGGTGCGGCGCCCGGCGCGCTACGCGATTTCGCGCTGTTGGCCGAGGAGATCGGCTATGACGATTTGATGCTGCCCGATCATGTGCTGGGGGTGAACGTGGCCAGCCGGCCGGACTGGGGCAGCCGCAATACCTCGGCCGATGCGTTCCTGGACCCGTTCGTGGCGTTCGGCTTCCTGGCGGGGGTGTGCCGGAAGATCCATTTCTCGACCCAGGTGCTGATCCTGGCGCAACGTCAGGCTGTGCTGGTGGCCAAGCAGGCGGCCGACCTGGATGTCCTGTGCGGCGGGCGATTCCGCCTGGGCGTGGGCGTGGGTTGGAATCCGGTGGAGTTCGTTGGCCTGAACGAGAATTTCCACAATCGCGGCCGGCGCTCGGAAGAGCAGGTGCAGGTGATGCAGATGCTCTGGGCCGAGCCGCATGTGTCGTTCAAGGGGAAGTGGCACACGATCGACGATGCGGGGATCAATCCGCGCCCGGCGGCGGGCAGGATTCCGGTGTGGTTCGGCGGGCATATGGACGTGACGTTGCAGCGCATCGCGCGGCTGGGCGATGGCTGGATGATGAATTTCTATCCGCCGGGCGAAGTGGCGGTTGCCGAGTTCGACAAGCTGAAGCGGCTGGCCGATGCCGCCGGCCGCAGCGTGGGGCTGGAGGTATGGACCTCGATGGGGGCGGGCAGCGAGGAGGATTGGCGGCGCGAGGTGGCGTTCTGGAAACAGGCCGGGGTGGCGCGGGTGACGCTCAACACCACCTTCGGCCGCAATCACCACCGGCGCATTGCCGGGCGGAGTTTTTCCGACCATGCCGCCGCGATCCGGCGTTGGCATGCCGCGGTGGCGGACCTGGCTCAGTAGGCGCGGGTATGGCCGGGGGCTCGGATCCCCGGCCCGGGGCGCTATGGATTGCCGGGCAGGGTAGCCAACCGCGGCCGTTGGGGAATACGTTGGTATAGTCCGATGGGTGACGTGGTGAAGCCGCATCTGTTTGTTGTTAAAATAATAAATCCAAAATCGCATCGCCTGGCAGATCGAATTTTCGCGCAATGGGTTGATAATTTTCCATCAGGCTCTAATCTGAACAACACGCAAGTGACTGCCTGTCTGTCATTCCCGCCGCCATCTGCTGCATTCGATCAGCGGATGTGTTCGTGCTGACCATTCCAGATGCTTGGAATGTTCTGATCCGGAATGCGTGTCCGGTGGCGTATGCCACTGAAAGAGGAGCTACCCATGAAGAAATTTGGGATCGCGGCGATCGCCGCGGCCGCCATCGCTGCCACCAGTTTCGCCGCCCCGGCCCAGGCGTGCGACATCAAGCGCCCCATTGTGTTCGGCAATCTCGATTGGGATTCCAACGCCTTCCACACCGAGGTCGCCCGCCTGATCCTGGAGAAGGGGTATGGTTGCAAGACCGACACCATCCCGGGCTCGACCATCCCGCTCAATGCCGGGATCGTGCGCGGCGATGTCGATGTGCTGATGGAGATCTGGTCGAACACCGCCCCGCAGGTTTGGACCGATGGTGTGAAGGCCGGCAAGGTCGAGGCGCTGGGCATCAACTACCCGGATGCCGTGCAGGCCTGGTACGTGCCGAAATACCTGGTGGAGGGCCCCAACGCCCCGGCGCCCGACCTGAAGTCGGTCTCCGACCTGGTGAAGTACAAGGAGCTGTTCAAGGACCCCGAGGAGCCCACCAAGGGCCGGTTCTACAACTGCATCCTGGGCTGGTCGTGCGAGGTGATCAATACCAAGAAGCTGCACGCCTATGGGCTGGACAAGGATTTCAGCAATTTCCGCCCGGGCACGGGTGCCGCGCTGAGCGCGGTGATCGAGAGCTCGGTCAAGCGCCACAAGCCGATCGTGTTCTACTACTGGGGTCCGACCTGGGTGCTGGGCAAGATCGGCGACGATGTGGTGCAGCTGAAGGAGCCGGCCTATGACGACGCCGCCTGGAAGCAGATGATGGACGCCAAGTCGCCGGCCGATGTGACCAAGGCGACCGCGTATCCGCTGACCAAGGTCTATGTCGGCGTCAACACCGAGTTCGCCAAACTGGCGCCGGATGCGATCGCCTTTCTGAAGAACTATCGCACCACCGCGGCCCTGGCGTCCAAGGCGCTGGCCTACATGCAGGACCATGACGGTTCGGCCAAGGATGCGGCGGTGAACTTCCTCAAGACCCGCCAGGACCTGTGGACCAAGTGGGTGCCGGCCGATGTGGCGAAGAAGGTCGAGGCGGCTCTCTAGTGTTCTGACTCATTTGGACGATTCAGCGTGAGTCGTTGCCTTGCGCGTGGCCATCGGCCAGCCCCGCGCGCGATACCAACCCGCGAGACGGCCGGAAGAGTCGGCCATTTCGTGGGCGGGTATCAGAGCACTGGATTGATTTTGCGGGCCGATTCAGCTGACAGGCGGAAGTGCCTGTCAGCATCGGGCCACTGGCCTCGATCCGCGGGGGAGCCGGTCTCCCCCGCGCTTTCCCTGTCACAACCCGGAATTCCCATGGACCTTTTCCCCAACTTCCACTCCCCGATCGCACGCGCCACCAACGCGCTGATGGACGACCTGATCATCAACTATGGCGATGCGTTCGAGGCCGTCTCCAACGCCGTGCTGGGCGTGCTGCTGCTGGTGGAGCAGGCGCTGCGCGCCGTGCCGCCCGGGGTGATGATCGTCCTGATCGGGTTGCTGGCCTATGCCGCCGGGCGGCGGGTTGTGTTCGCCCTGGCTTCGGCCGCCGGCACCTGGTTGATCGGCGCGCTGGGCATGTGGGATGCGGCGATGCAGACGCTGGCCATCATCCTGGTGTCCGTCGGCATCTCGGTGGTGGCCGGGCTGCCGCTCGGCATGCTGGCCGCCTCCTCGGCCCATGTGCGCCGCGTGCTGATGCCGGTGCTGGACCTGATGCAGACCATCCCCAGCTTCGTCTACCTGATTCCGGCCGCGATGCTGTTCGGGCTGGGCAAGGTGCCGGCGATCATGGCCACCGTCATCTATGCCATTCCGCCGCTGATCCGCCTGACCGATCTCGGCATTCGCGAGGTGGACGCCGCCGTGGTGGAGGCCAGCCGGGCCTTCGGCGCCACGCGGATGCAGATCCTGCGCAGCGTGCAGATCCCGCTGTCGCTGCCCACCATCATGCAGGGCATCAACCAGACCACGATGATGGCGCTGTCGATGGTGGTGATCGCCTCGATGATCGGCGCGCGCGGCGTGGGAGAGCAGGTTCTGCTCGGCCTGCAGCGCAACGATTCCGGCCAGGGCCTGGTGGGCGGCATCACCATCGTCATTCTCGCCGTGGTCATCGACCGTATCACCCAGGCGTATGGCCGCCGCCTGCAACGCCATCGCGCGGGGGCCTGAGCCATGGCGCTGATCGAACTCGACCACGTCACCACGATCTTTGGCCGCGACGACAAGGCCGCCCTGGCCAAGGTGAAGGCCGGCATGGGCAAGGTGGAGCTGCTGGAGCAGACCGGCCACACGCTGGGGCTGCACGACGTCAGCATGGACATCGAGGCCGGCGAGATCTTTGTCGTCATGGGCCTGTCCGGCTCGGGCAAGTCCACCCTGGTGCGCCACATCAACCGGCTGATCGACCCGACCGGCGGCGAGGTGCGCATCGATGGCGAGAACATCCTCGCCTTGTCGCCCAAGGCGCTGATCGACCTGCGCCGGCGCCGCATCGCCATGGTGTTCCAGCGCTTCGGGCTGCTGCCGCACCGCCGCGTGCTGGACAACATCGCGTACGGGTTGGAAATCCGCGGCGTGGCGCGCAAGGAGCGCGAGGCCACGGCGCGCGACTGGCTCGGCCGCGTCGGGCTGGAGGGGTATGAGGCGAGCTATCCCGGCGCGCTCTCGGGCGGCATGCAGCAGCGCGTTGGCCTGGCGCGGGCGCTGGCGTCGGACACCGATATCATCCTGATGGACGAGGCGTTCTCGGCGCTCGATCCACTGATCCGCAGCGAATTGCAGGACGAGCTGGTGCGCCTGCAACGCGCCACCGGCAAGACCGTGGTGTTCATCACCCATGACCTCGACGAGGCGCTGCGCCTGGCCGACCGGATCGCGATCCTGAAGGATGGGCAGCTGGTGCAGCTCGGCACGCCGAACGATATCCTGCTCCGCCCGGCCGACGCCTATGTGGAGGCGTTCGTGCGCGACGTGAACCGTGCCCGCGCGCTGACGGTGGATACGCTGAAGCAGCCGCCGGCGCTGCGCATCACGGAGGAGACGATCGCCGAGGCGCTGGCGGTCATGCGCCAGACCCGAACCGAAGTCGGCTACGTGATCGAGGATGGCCGCTACACCGGCGTGGTGACGCGTGCGTCGCTGGAGGAGGCCGGGGCCAGCACCGCCACGGCGGCCAGCCTCAGCGAGCCGCAACCGGGCATCGCCGCGGACATGCCGATCGAGACCGCGTTGCCGACATTGCTGGATGCACAGCACCCGGTGGCGATCGTCAACGGGTCGGGCGAACTGACCGGTATCGTCCACCAGAAGGACGTGAGCGACGTGCTCAACCCCGGGCGCGGGGCCGTCGCGCCGCCGGAGGACGAGCGTCCGGCGACTTGAGCTGGTGGATAGCGCGTGAGGGAAGGGAAGGAAGCGTGTTGTTTTTTGAAAAAAAGAACCAAAAAACCTTCTACACATAAGGAATTGCCAAAAATTATGGCTGACTGCACATGTGATTGAAGTTTTTTTGCTTCTTTTTGTTCACAAAAAGAAGAACTTTCCTCCCCTTGCCTGACCCTTTCTTCCCTAGGCGGCGCGGACTTCGACCAGGAAGGCGTCCACCCTTGCGCGCAGGACTTCGCCGTTGGTGCTGAGCTCGCTGGCCGAGGACAGCACCTGGCTGGCCGCCGCCCCGGTTTCCTGCGCGGCCCGGTTGACCGTGGCGATGTTGGAGGTAACGGCCATGGTGCCGTCGGCCGCCAGTTGGACGTTGCGGGCGATTTCCTGGGTTGCCGCACCCTGCTCCTCCACCGCCGAGGCGATTGCGGTGGCGGTGTCGCGGACCTGTCGGATCATCGTCGTCACTTCCATGATCGCTTCGGCCGAGCTGCGGGTAGCTTCCTGGATCGCCTTGATCTGGCTGGCGATTTCCTCGGTGGCGCCGGCGGTTTGCTTGGCCAGCGCCTTGACCTCCGAGGCGACGACGGCGAAGCCCTTGCCGGCATCACCGGCGCGCGCGGCCTCGATGGTGGCGTTCAGCGCCAGCAGGTTGGTCTGTCCGGCGATGTCGGCGATCAGCGTGACCACGTTGCCGATGCGCCCGGCCGATTCGATCAGCCCCTTGACCTGGTTGCTGGACAGGTCGGCCTGGCCGACGGCGGACTGGATCAACTCGGCCGAGCGGTTGACCTGCTGGCTGATCTCGCGGATCGAGGCGCTGAGTTCCTCGGTGGCGGCAGAGACGCCCTGGACGTTGCTGGCCGCCTGATGGGAGGCGGTGGAGACGGTGTCGGCCTGGCGCGAGGTTTCCTCGGCGGTGGTGGCCATCGACTGGGCGGTGGCCTTCATTTCGGTGGAAGCGGCGGCCACCGCGCCAACGATGCCGGCCACCGCGGTTTCGAAATGGGTGATGCTGCCGGCGATGCGGCGGGCGCGGTCCAGATCCTTTTGCTGTTCCGCTTCCTGGCTGGCGCGCAGGCGGGTGGTTTCGATCATGTTGTCCTTGAACACCTGGAGCGCACCGGCCATGGCGCCGACCTCGTCGCGCCGGTCGGTGCCGGTGACCGTGGCGGACGTGTCGTTGTTGGCCAGCGCCAGCATGGTATCGGTCAGGGTCGCCACCGGGCGAGCGACGCCCAGGATGAGCAGCGCACCCGATACCAGGGCCGCCAGGGTGGCCAACACCAGGGCGAGCACGATGCCCATCCGCGCCGAGGCATATATCTCGGCGCTGAGCAGCGCGGCCGCGGCAGCCTCATGATTGTTCAGCGCGACGTCCTTCGCAATGGCGTCGCGCGCGACGAGCAGCGCCTGGCGGGCGGCAGCGTATCGCGCCAGGGCGGCATCGCGATTGCCGCTCTCGTGGTCACGGCGCAGTGCCGCCGCCTCGGTCAGGTAGGCCGACCAGGAGTGGCGGATCGCATCGGCCAGCTTGCGTTCCTCGCCGTCGGTCACGAAGGGTTGGTAGTTTTTCCAGGCCTTTTCCCAGTCGGCCTCGGTCTCGGCCAGTTCCCCGCCGATGGCGCTGGCCTGCCCGCGGTCGGTGATCAACAGAAGACTGGCGATCTGGCCGCGATGCATTTCGGTCAGCACTGCCATGTCGCCCAGGACACGGGTGGAGGGCAGCCAGTTCTCGCGGATGTCGGTGGCGGCATCGTTCACGGCCGACAGGCGCCACTGGGCGAACCCGCCCAGAGCCAGGGTCATCATCAGCACCAGGCCGAAGGTCATGGCGACCTTGGCCCGGATCCGCATGTTGTTCAGCATTCCCACGTCATGGTCCCCTGTGCGCGGCCGGCGAGGCCATCGTTGCGCGGGCAGCGGGCAAGGGTGCCCATCGGCCGGCTATCGCCGAGGGGGACGTATAGCCGGCGGAGGTTGCGCGGCGATTAACCGCCGGCGCGTTATCTTGACTCCTGTCCGTGCGGTAGGGCCGATGGTGGCGCGGTCAGGTGTCGGCCAGGGCGGCGATCATGGCGTCGCGATGGGCCCAGTCGCCCTCGGCGTGGACGGGTTGCAGGCAGATATGGGTGGCGCCGGCGGTGAAATGGGCGCGCAGGCCGGCCTTCACTTCGTCGGCGGTGCCGGAGACGACCATGGCATCGATGAAGCGGTCGCTGCCGCCGTCGGCCAGTTCGGCCTCGGTGAAGCCCAGGCGGAGCCAGTTGTTGCGGTAATTGGGCAGGGGCATGTAGCGCGACAGTTCGGCGCGGCCCAGCGCGCGGGCGCGGGCACGGTCCGGCTCGATGCAGACTTTCTGCTCGACGGCGAGCCATTGCCCCGGCCGGCGCAGGGCGGCGGCCTTGCTTGTGTGGTCGGGGGTGACGTTGTACGGCAGGGCGCCCTTGGTGCGTTCGGCAGTGAGCTTGAGCATCAGTGGGCCGAGGGCGGCGATCATCACCGGCCAGTCGGCGGCGCCGGGTTCGCTGCCTTGCAGGGCGTCGAGATAGGCGCGCATGGCGGGCAGCGGCTTTTCGTAATGGTGGCCGCGCAGGCCCTCGACGGCGGGGCGGTGGCTGACGCCGAGGCCGAGGATGAAGCGGTCGCCGTAGAGCGTGTTCAGGGTGATCATGCCACGCCGGGCCGCGTAGCCGTCGCGGGCGTAGATGTTGGCGATGGAACTGCCGACGACGAGCTTCCGGGATGCGCCGAGGAGGAAGCCGGCCAGGGCCAGCGTTTCGTAGCCGCGCGATTCCGGGTACCAGAAGGCGCTGTAGCCGTGATCCTCGATGGTGGCCATCAGGGCGGCGAGTTGCGGGCCGTCCAACCGGTCGGTGGGATACCAGACTCCGAGCCTGCCGAGTTCCATGTGTATGCTCCTGTCCGGATGGGGATGGTGCAGGGATGATCGTCGGATTGGCCGGCCATGTCGATCATGGCAAGACATCGTTGATCCGCGCGTTGACCGGGGTGGAGACGGACCGCCTGCCGGAGGAGCGGGTGCGGGGCATGACCATCGACCTCGGTTTTGCCTATGCCGAACGGCCGGACGGGCGGGTGGTGGGGTTTGTGGATGTGCCGGGGCATGAGCGATTCCTGGCCAACATGCTGGCGGGCGTGCTGGCGATGGAGCGGGTGCTGCTGGTGGTGGCGGCGGATGACGGGGCGATGCCGCAGACGCTGGAGCACCTGGAGGTGCTGCGGCTGGTCGGCGTGGCGGCGCTGGGCGTGGTGGTCACCAAGATCGACCGGGTGGACGCGGCCGGGGTGGCGGCGGTGGCCGGCGAGATGGCGGCACTGGCGAGGCGGGCGGGGTACGACGCCGCGGTGTTCCCGGTGTGCAGCCTGACCGGCGAGGGGGTGGCGGCGGTCTGGGACTGGATCGACGGGGCGGAGGTGGTGGCGCGCGAGGGCGGCGACGGGTTTCGGCTGTCGATCGACCGCAGCTTCGTGTTGCCGGGGATCGGGCCGGTGGTGACCGGCACGGTGGCGGCCGGCGAGGTGCGGGCGGGCGATGCGCTGGTGCTGTCGCCGGCGCGGCTGGCGGCACGAGTGCGCAGCCTGCGGGTGCAGGATCGGCCGGCGGAACGGGCGGGGGTGGGCGATCGGTGTGCGCTGGCGATTTCCGGCGCGCGGATTGAGCGGGCGCGGTTGCGGCGGGGCGACTGGCTGGTATCGCCGGGGCTGCATGCGCCGACGGCGGCCGTGGACGCCCGGGTGCGGCTGGCCGAGGGTGGGCGGCTGCGCCATGGCGGGGCGGTGCATGTTCATCTCGGTGCCGCCGCCCTGCCGGCGCGGTTGCGGGTGTGGGACGAGGATGGCGACGGCGCCTTCGTGCGGCTGCAATTGCCGCGGGCGGTGCCGGCGCTGCATGGCGATCGGCTGGTGCTGCGCGACGATGGCACCGGGCGGGTGGTGGCCGGGGGGCATGTGGTGGACCCGTTCCCGCCTTCCCGCCGCCGCACCCGCGCCCAGCGGCTTGGCGAATTGCAGGCGTTGGCGGCGGCCGATCCGCTGGCCGCGATCCTGGCGACCGCCGGTTGGGCCGATCTGGCAACGCTGGCGCTGGCGCGCAACCGGGCGGCGGCGAGCCTGGAGGTATTGCGGCCGGAGTTGGATGCGGTTCTGGTGGGGCCGGCCGGGCGGCGGATTGCGGTCTCGGCGGCGACGCGGGCGGCGGTGCGCGGGCGGTTGCTGGCCAGCCTGGCGCGATATCACGCGGCGCACCCCGATGTGGCCGGGCCGGCGCGGGCGGCGCTGCTGGCGGCGGCCGGCACCGAGGCGGGGATTGCTGAAGCGATGCTGGCGGAGTTGCTGGCCGAGGGGGTGGTGGTGGGCCAGGGCCTGGTGCTGCGGCTGGCCGAGCACCAGCCGCGCCTGGCCATCGCGGATTTGGCGGCCTGGCCGCGTGTGGCGGCGCTGCTGGCCGGTGGCGGACTGCGGCCGCCACGGGTGCGCGAGGTGGCCGAGGCGTTGGTGCTGGAGCCCGTCGAGGCCGAGGCGCTGCTGCTGCGCTATGAGCGTTTCGGCCGGGTGCTGCGGGTGGCGGCGAACCGCTTCTTCCTGCCGGAGACGGTCGCGGCATTGGCGCGCGAGGCGGCGGCGCTGGCGGAGGCGGACGGGTTCACGGCGGCTGATTTCAACCGCCGCACCGGGATCGGGCGCAACATGACGATCGAGGTGCTGGAGTTTCTCGATACGCTGGGAATCACGCGGCGGACCGGGGAGTTGCGGCACATGGTGCGGGATACGTCGGAGGTTCTGGGGGCGGAAGGAAGCGTTCTTTTTTGAAAAGAAGAACCAAAAAACTTCTGTTCATTGGAGTGTGGGGCAGGCAGGTGCCCCACGAAAGACAATGAATAAAGATTTTTTGTTTCTTTTTGTTCACAAAAAGAAGACCTTCCTTCCATTACCCTGATGGCTCAATTCCCCTTCAGCAGCATCCCCAGTATGGCATCGAGATGCTTGTCCGCCAGGGCGCGCAGTTCGTCGTCCGTGCGATCCTGCACGGGGTGCGGGATGAAGACGCAGGCGGGGTCGGTGCCCAGGGCGCGGGCTTGCGCTTCGGCGGCTTCGATGAACTCGGTGGTGGCCACGACGACGGCGGGAAGGCCGCGGGACTCAATATCTGCCAGGTCATGCAAACTGCACGACGTGCAAGAGCCTCAGTCCGCCAGGCCCTGGATCACCAGGTTCACCTCGGTGCCGATCTGCTGGCGCAGGGCGAGCGGGGCGGGGCGGGCCATGGTGGGTTTCATGTAGCGGCGGGTGGCGATGCCGCGGGCCTGGAGGCGGGCGTCGATCTGGTCCAGGAACACGTCGCCGCGCGCCTTGGAGATATCGACGATGCCCACCGTCAGCCCGGCGAGGTCGGCGGGCCGTGGCAGGCGTGGTCGGATGGTCGGGCTTCGTTCCGAGGTTGGGTCCAGCAGGGCTGGCATGGTTGTTCTCCCCTAGTTGCCGATTTCGCGGGTGACCGGCGCCGAGCCGCGCTCGCCGCTGGCCGACCATCCGCCGATGATGCCTGAAAACATGCCGGCGCCGCCACCGGCGCGTACGATCAGCAGGCCGCCGGGGCGGAATTTGCCGATTTTCCGGCCGGCATAGCTGGATGGGCCGCCTTCGGCGATGCCGTGGGCGCCGGCGACGAGGTCGTCGCCGTTCATTTCGGTGAGGCGGTAGAGGGCGTCGTACACCTGTTGCTTGGTCCAGCCGGCTTCGCGGTAGGTGCGTTCGTGTTCCGGCGAGATCACCACGATGGCGTCGCAGGCCGGGGCGAGCTTGGTGTTGTAGATCGCCTTCATGCACTCGGCGAAGCTGCGGGTCAGGCTCTCGGGGTCGCGCGATTTCTGGTCCACCACGCCTTGCAGGCCGTAGCCGGCGAAGGCGGTGACGGCGGACTTGCCCGGCGCGATGCCGCGTTCGACCGAGAGCGGTTCCCAGCACGAGCCTTCCTCGTCTTCGGCGAAGCAGTAGGTGTATTTGCCGGGATTGCCGAGGGTGGCGCGATCGACTTCCTGGGGCCGGCCGCCGCCGATGTTGCGGATGACGAGCTGGACGGCGCGGCCGATGGTGGCGTTGGCGCGGTTGCCCTGGCCGAGCGCGTTGCCGCGGGCGTTCATGCCGATCTGGCGGCGGATCGGGCCGTTCACCACCAGAACCGGGCCGACATACATGGTGGTAGCGAGAACGCCGTGCATGGCGAAGGGTTCGGCCAGCACCGCCTCGACGGCGGCCAGCACGACGGGGAGGTATTCCGGCTTGCAGCCGGCCATCACGGCGTTGATGGCGATCTTTTCCACCGTGGCGGGGACGAGGTCGGAGGGGACCAGGCCGATCACCTCCTGCGGGTCGCGCGCGGTGCCGGTGAGCATGCGCAGCACGCGCTCCTCGGTGGGGGGCACGAGGGGGAGGCCGTCGGACCAGCCGCGGTCGAACATCGCCTCGATCTCGTCCTCGCCAGTGCCGAGGGCGATGCGGCGGGCGGTGATGCCGGTCTGGCCGTGGCGGATTTTCAGCCGTTCGAGGATGCCGGGTTCGAGGTTCTTGGCGCCGCAGCCCGGCCGGGTGGCGGGCAGGGTGGCGCCGAGGTTGGGGCGGGCGGCGACACGCTCCCACTCGGTGCGGTCCCAGCCATAGGTGCGCGCGACTTCCTGGCCGGCGGCGAAGCGGATCAGGGTGGGGACGATCTCGATGCCGAGGCGGTGGGAGGTGTCGAGATCGGCATCATACACCCGGCCGGCGATTTCGGCGGGGAAGGCGGGGTCGTCCTGGGAATAGACGGTGAGCGCGCCGGCTTGCGCCAGTTCGGCGAGTACCGGGACCGTGAGCACGCAGGTGGGGCAGTCGTGCTTGACCACGGCGATCAGGCCGTCGTGCGGTGCGTCCATTGGCGCCTCTTCCCCCGGTGTTGCCGCATCCTATCGCCGACGGGGCTATGACGCCACGCCGGTGGCCAGCAGGCCGTCGATCTCGGCGGGGGAAAAGCCGCACTCGGCCAGGATTTCGCGGGTGTGCTGACCGGCCAGCGGGGCGGGGGCCAGGGCGTCGTCGCTGGCGCGCGGGGCGCCGGGGGTGCGCGGGGCGTGCAGGCCGGGCTGGCCCGCGGGCAGGGCGGCGCCGATGGCCTGGACATGCGGGTCGGCCAGCCAATCCGCGAAATCGTTGACCACGTCGCAGATGATGTCGGCCGCGCGCAGCTTTTCCAGCCAGGCGGCGCGCGGACGGGTGCGCAGCAGCGGGCGGAGTTCGGCCAGCAGGGCGGCCTCATGGGTGGCGCGGGCGGGGAAATCGGCGAAGCGGGGGTCGGACAGCAGGTCGGCGCGGCCCAGCGCGGTGGCCATGCGCTGCCACTGGCCCTCGTTGACCAGGGCGATGGCGAGCCAGCCGTCTTCGGCCTGATAGGAGCCGGCCGGCACGTTCAGCGGCTTCGGCGGGCCGCCGGCGATCTGGTATTCCGCCAGCTTGTGGCCGAGCACGGCGGCGCTGCCGGCCATCAGGCTGACATCGATGTGGCGGCCGCGCCCGGTCTGCTGGCGGGCGAATAGGGCGGTGGCGACGGCGGCATAGGCGAACAGCCCGGTGGGCACGTCGGCGACCAGTGCGCCGGAGCGGTGGGGGATGCCGTCCGGGCCGCGATTGGTGTCCATGAAGCCGGAGAAGGCCTGGGCCGCAGTGTCGGTGACCGGGCGCTGGGCGTGCGGGCCGGACTGGCCGAAGCCGCTGACCGAGAGGTAGATCAGCTTCGGGTTCTCGGCGGCCAGGCTGTCGTATCCCACGCCGAGGCGGGCGGCGACGCCGGGGCGGAAGCCCTCGACCAGGATGTCGGCCTTCAGCGCCAGGTCGCGCAGGATCGCCTTGGCGGCGGGCTGGCGCAGGTGCAGGCGCAGCGCGCGTTTGCCACGGTTGAAGGTGAGCGACATGGCGGTGTGCCCGCCATCGGCGACTTTCTGCCCCAGGCCGCGCGACCAGTCGCCCTCCGGCGGCTCCACCTTGATCACCTCGGCACCGTACAGCGCCAGCAGCATGGCGCAGTATGGCGAGGCAACGCCCTGGCCGAGGTCGAGCACGCGCAGGCCGCGAAAGGGGAAATCATGACTCATCGTGGTGCTCCTGCTTGGCGCCACCTTAGAGCGTGATACGCAAGATGATCAAAAGCAGGGCAGGAGGTTCCTCCTAATTCTGAAAAGAAAGAGGCATTTCACACCATCTCCATCGCGGGCTACCCCCGTGCCCGCAGGCTCCACAGGACCGGAGTCCTTTGATTTTCTTTGTCAAAGAACCCGCCCAACCCCGCGAGTTTGCTCCGACAGTGCAGGCGCTGACGCTTGATGGGTTGAAGGCGGTGAGGTCTTCCAGCACGTCGTAGCGATCCATCGCCACCTGGATGCTGTCGCCGGTCTCGCCCTTGTCGAAGGTGTCGCGCTCGATGGCGACGCTATTGATGACGCTCCCGTCGTCCATGCCGCGGCCGTAGCCGCCCGGGCCGGAGGGATCGGCGGTCAGCACGAAGGTCATGCCGCCAGCCGAAATGCGCGAGGTTGAAATGCTGCAAACCAGCAATTCTTTTGATTAGAAGGCGTTTGAGCATAGATCGATTTACAACTGGCAATCCACAACGGAGCATCGCGGCGGCGGCGGCCAGCCGGGACGCTGCCGGCACGCTGTTGGGCGGCCTGACAAAGGTTGGTCACATTGGCGCGGGAATTTAAAAAATCATACAATCGTTGATTGTTGGAACAATCCTCACGGAAGGTGTAACATTTCTACTGCCGACAAGTTGACGGCCCCCGTACAACGGAGCCCGCGCAGGATGGATGTCACCGAAGCCGATGCCGTGGAGGCGGTGTATGCCGCCGCCATCGCGCCCGACCAGTGGCCGGCCGCGCTGCAGCGGATTGGGCGTGCGTTCGACTGCCATTTCGTCTGCAACCTGACGCGGCGGGTTGACCGCACGGCGTTTCGCGCCGTGGTCCAAGGGGTGGACACGGCGACCCACCTGGCATTCCTGCGCCGTTCGCACCGGGACAATCCGGTGGGTTCGCGCATGGCGGCGATGATGCGGCCGGGCACGGCGATGCGCGTCAGCGACGCCCTGCCGCGGACCGAACTGGTGCGCACCGCGTTGTTCGCGGAATATTTCGAGCCGAACGGTTTGCATCATGGCCTGCGGATGGAACTGTGGCGCAGCGGACCCATCGCGACGACCATGTCGTTGATGCGGCGCGAAGCGCGCGGCGACTTCGATGCCGCCGAACTCGCCACGGCGCAGCGGCTGATACCGCATCTGCAGCGCGCCATCGCGGTCAACCAGCACCTTCGCGCCGGCGAACTTGTGCGCGATGCCGCCTTCGCCGCGCTTGACCGGTTGCGCCAGGCCGTGATGTTGCTGGATTCCCAGGGGCTGGTGATGCATGCGAACCGAAACGCCGCCGCGCTGCTGGCGGCCGGCGGGGCGGTGCGGATGATCGGCCGGACGTTGGTGGCGAGCGACCAGGGCGCGGCCGGCCGCTGCGCAGCGGTGTTGGGCCGGGCCCTTCCGGGCCGCACTGCGGTTCCGCGCGCGGGGGCGCTGATGCTGCCGAGGCCGGACGGTGCGCCGCCGCTGACCCTGGTTGCGATGCCGCTGGCCAGCGGGGCCGGCTGGGAGATCGCCGTGGCGCCGTCGGTGCTGGTGTGCCTGCATGATCCGCTTGCCGCCTCCCGGCCGTCACTGCGCATGCTGCGCGAGGTCTTCGGCCTGACCCAGTCCGAGGCAATGCTGGCTGGCGAACTGATGGCGGGCAGGGCGCCGCGCGAGATCGCGGCCCAAAGCCGGCGCAGCCTGCCGACGGTGCGCAGCCACCTCGCGCGCCTGTTGGCCAAGACCGGCGCCGATCGCCAGGCAACCCTGTTGCAGCGGCTTGGCACGCTGCCCGACGACGACCTGCCCGACGGCGGCCTGCCCGACGACAACCTGTTCGACTGATTGGCCGCCCGGGAGATCGATGATCGGGCGATCGATGATCAGCCGGGCCGACGGCGCGGACGATTTGCAGATGACGTTTCCGTGATAATCCTTTCATTCAGGCGAAGGATGCGCCGCCGCCAGCGACCTGCCCAAATGGGCGGATCGTTGATGGAGGATTTCAAATGTTCAGCTTGCATTGCCCGGTGATGCATTTTTCGGACGCCTGGCTCCGCCGCGTCGCACTTGCAGGAGTGCTTGTGCTGCCGGCGATGGCGGGGGGCCAGGCTGCCACCATCCCATTCACCGAAGCCTTGACGTTCAGCTACAACCCGGCAGCGACGGGGCTTGGCGGCAACAGTTGCTGCGACTACATCAATATCGTCAATTCCGCACCGGCTTCCGCTTCCAGCACAAGTTATGGCCAGTCGGGAATCTGGGGTAGCGTTGCGGCCTCCGCTTCGGCCGACCTGGCTGCCGGCCAGCTCAAGATGCAGGCGGGCGCGACGATGGGTGATGGCAGCGCCTTTCCCTCCATTCAGGCCAATGCGATTTTCGGCGACGGTTTCCGGACCACGACATCGGGTGGCCAGCCGTTCACCTGGACGGCGGCCAGCCAGGCCCAATTCACCCTGAACCTGTCGGGGATTCTGGACCACTCGCGCCCGCTCGACGCCACCTTCAGCCCGGATGCCTTCGTGATCCTGTCGATCCTGAACAAGGATACGCTGGATCCCAGCCAGCCACTGGTCAACGGGCCGACGGCGCAGCAGTATTTCTTCTGGAATATCGGCAATCCCAGCACGCAGATTTACTATACCGACCAGCATGGAAATTCGCAGATTCTAGCGCCCACGGCACAGTACAGTGACATCCCGCCCACTGTCACCGCCGACTTCAGTCCCGGCGGCGATTTTGACTGGGTGCTGTTTCTGGGGGCCAGCGGCCAGCTCAGTGGCCCCGGCGATTCCTTCAACTTCGACCTCTCGCATACCCTCGATCTCAGCTATGCCGGGCCGAATGGCAGCGTGACGACCTCGGTGTCCCGGCAGTTCGACAAATTCAACGGGACTTTGCCCGACGCGTCGGTGCCCGAGCCGGCTTCGCTGGCGCTGTTGTTCGCCGGGCTTGTCGGCATGGCGGGGATGCGCCGGCGGGGCTGACGATGGAGGCGCGCGATCCGATAGACCGGCCTGGCGGGGCGCACTGACC
Source organism: Acetobacteraceae bacterium (assembly GCA_020848935.1). Taxonomy (GTDB): domain Bacteria; phylum Pseudomonadota; class Alphaproteobacteria; order Acetobacterales; family Acetobacteraceae; genus CAMDGX01. The sequence goes on along the minus strand of JADLHF010000079.1, from coordinate 6,502 downwards.
CCGGCAGGAGGGGCGGATGGCGACGGGTGAGGCGCGGGCCTGGGACGCGGTGGCGGAATGGTACCACGCCTTTTTCACCGGCATGGTGCTGTCGGCGGTGACGCGGCGCAGTGCCGCGGATGCCGCCGAATTCGTTTTCGCAGTGTATCGCCGCCAGCATCTGGAACGGTTCCTGCCGGGCCTGCGCAAGCTGGGGCTGGATGGCAAGCCGGATGCGGTCGCGGCGGCCCAGTATCATTACCTGTCGAACGCGATCGGCGGGGTGAATGTGGAATGGATCGGCGAGAGCGACCGGAAATCCTGGGTGCGCTATCCGCCGCCGCGCTGGATGTGGCACGGCACGGCGATCTGCGGCGTGCCGGGCGTTGTTTCGCGCGCCATGCTGCGCGCCTGGCACGCCCATAACGGGGTCAGCCTTGGCAACCTCCGCCTCGGCTTCGTCTGCACCGGCCAGACGGTGGAGGGGGATCCGGGGCTGGAAGGTTACTACCTGGAGCACGACCGCGACCTCGCCCCGGAGGAGCGGTTGCGCTTTGCCCGCCACGAGCAGGCGCCGCGCTTCGACGCCGCGCTGGCGCCGGTGCTGGCCAGCGACACCTGGCCGCTGGCGCGGGTGATGAAGGCAAAGCGCAATTACGCGCTGGCCTATGTCCGCACCGCGATCCCCGCGGCGATCCAGCTTTGGGGGGCGGCCGAGGCGAGCGCGCTGCTCGCGCTGACCGGGCGGCTGGTGGGCATGCAGCTGTATCGCGAGACCGCGGCGGCGCTGCCGGCGGCGGATTTTCCCGGCTTCATGGTGGCGCTGGCGCGCGCCCAGGGCGACGATGCCGAGGTCGTCGGGCCAGGCGTGGTGCGCCAGGCGAGCTGGACCCTGATGCGCGGGGTGGCGGACCTGCATCCCGCCGCCTTCGCCTGCTGGAACGGCTTGCTGGAAGGGGCCCTGGCGGCGCATGACCGGTTTGCCGCGTTGAAGGTGACGGCGCGGCTGGACCTGGGCGACCCCTGGTTCGAGTGGCAGGTCGTGCCGCGCCGCATGGCTGCCACGATCGGGACTTGAGGTGCCTGGGCCGGCTTGCCACCATCGCCTGGCCCGGGGGAGTGCCCGCCATGGACGACGACCTGCTTGAACTGCGCCGCATGTTGGAGGCGGCCGAACGCGTGGTGGTGTTCACCGGGGCGGGTATCAGCACGGAGTCGGGGATTCCCGATTTCCGCTCGCCGGGCGGCGTGTGGACGCGGATGAAGCCGATCTATTTCCAGGAATTTGTCGCCTCCGAGTCGGCGCGGGTCGAGTCCTGGCGGCGCAAGTTCGAATCGGACCCGGTGATGCGCGCCGCCGCCCCCAATCGCGGCCATCGCGCCGTCGCCGCCCTGGTGGACCGCGGCAAGGTCAGCCACGTGGTGACCCAGAACATCGACGGCCTGCACCAGGCCTCGGGCATCCCCGACCACCAGGTGATCGAACTGCACGGCAACGCCACCTATGCCCATTGCCTGGACTGCCAGAAGCGCTTCGAGCTGGACGCCATCCGCCCGGTCTTCGAGGCGACGCTGAAGCCGCCGCGCTGCGACGAATGCGGCGGGCTGGTGAAGTCGGCGACGGTGTCCTTCGGCCAGCCGATGCCGCCGGCGGCGATGATCCGCGCCGAGGAGGCGATCCTGGCCTGCGACCTGTGCCTGGTCGCCGGCTCGTCGCTGGTGGTCTATCCCGCCGCCGGGTTTCCCGAGCTTGCCAAGCGGCAGGGTGCCGTGCTGGCGATCGTCAATCGCGAACCCACCGACATGGACCCGATCGCCGATCTGGTATTGCATCGCGAAATCGGCGCGACGCTGGGCGAAGTGGTGGGCAACAACTGAGGCCGCACGGTTCCGACGCGGCCCGCCGCGTGCTCAACTCCGTGGCCATTCGATGAAGGGGATGCCCTGGTGCGATCCACTCGCCTGTCCGTGAACCTCAACAAGGTGGCCCTGTTGCGCAATTCGCGCCGCACAGGGGTGCCCGACGTGCTCGAATTCGCCGGGATCGTGCATGATGCCGGTGCGGACGGGATCACCGTGCATCCGCGCCCGGATGAGCGGCATATCCGGCGCAGCGATGTCACCGGGCTGGCGGCGCTGATGCGGCCGTGGCGGCCGGGCTTCGAGCTGAACATCGAAGGCTACCCCGACGGCAGGTTGATGGCGCTGATCGAGGAGACGCGGCCGGAACAGGTGACCTTGGTGCCGGACCCGCCGGGCGCCTTCACCTCGGAGGAGGGGTGGAAGCTGACCGAGGCCGGTGAATGCACGCTGGTGCGGGACTATGCCGCGCGGTTGAGGGCGCTGGGGTGCCGGGTGATCCTGTTCACCGACCCCGATGCCGCGGTGGTCGCGCGGGTGCAGGCGGTGGGGGCGGACGGGATCGAGATCTATACCGGCGAATATGCCGCCCAGGCCCACAGGGGCGGCGGGGCGGCGCTGCTGGCTTCCTGTGCCGCGGCGGCGGCGGGCGCGTCCGCGCGGGGCATGGTGGTGAACATGGGCCATGACCTGAACCTGGCCAACATCCCGGCGCTGGTTGCCGCGATCCCGAACATCGCCGAGGCGTCGATCGGCCACGAACTGACCGCCGACGCGCTGCGGATGGGGTTTGGCGCCGCCACGCGGGCCTATCGCGCGGCGCTCAGGGCGGGGTAGGCGGGGCGGATGGAATGGGCGGCTACATCCCGCCGTGCTTGTGGATCGGATCAATCCACAGCACCTGCTGCGGCTTCTCCACCGGCTCGACGTCGATGTTCACCACCACCGCCTCGTTGTCGCTGCGCATCAGGACGCATTCCAGGGTCTCGTCATCCGAGGCGTTGATCTCCTGGTGCGGCACATAGGGCGGCACGAAGATGAAGTCGCCGGGGCCAGCCTCGGCGACGTATTCCAGCTTGTTGCCCCAACGCATGCGGGCGCGGCCCTTCAGCACGTAGATCACGCTTTCCAGGGCGCCGTGGTGGTGCGCCCCGGTTTTGGCGCCGGCGTGGATATTGACTGTGCCGGCCCAGATCTTTTGCGCACCGACGCGGGCGAGGTTGATGGCGGCGGCGCGGTTCATGCCGGGGGTTTGCGCCGTGTTGGTGTCCAGGCTGGCCGCCGGGATCACCTTGACCCCGTGCTCCCGCCAGTCGGTGTCGCCCGGGGCGGGCGTGTCGTGGGAATGTGGCAGACCATCGTGCGGCATCGTGGTTTCCTTAATTCACGCGGCACGCGGGATATCAAGGAAATTCCCCCAAAACGCAAGCGGTAGGCTCAATCGCTGTTCAGCAGTGTCACCGGCACCGCCGCGCGAATCACCACATCGCTGGCCACCGAGCCCATCACCGCGCCCGCCACCCCGCCGCCGTAGCCGCGCGTGCCCATCACGACCATGGCGCAGGCCAGGCGCTGCACGAAGGCCAGCACCGTCTGCGCCGGGGCGCCCACCGCCACATGCAGGTGATGCGCAATCCCGACCACTTTCAGCGCCTGTACCGCATCGGCCAGCGCCTTCATGCCCTCCTCGCGGTGGTAGTCCGCCAGCTCTCCGCGCGGCAGCAGGATCGTCGCGGCCCCGCGCACCGGCGGCTGGACGTTGAGCAGATGCAACTCCACCGCCAGCCCGCGCTGGGCCAGGTCCACCACATGCTGCACCGCACGCAGCGATGACACCGAGCCGTCCACCGCCACCAGAATCTTCAGCGCCTTGCTCATTGCCGGTCCTCCGGTGCCAGGTCCACGATGTCCCTGGGCCGCCGCCGCGCCCGTCGGGCTAGCACCGCGCCCAGCGCCACAACCAGGGCCGCACCCAGCGCCTTGCTCGCCAGTTCCGGATGATACGCCCCGCCCCCCAGCCATGGCTGCACCGCCGCGTCGCTGGCGATGACGCCGCCGGCAATCCAGCCGAGCAACCCCGCCCCCGCCGTGACCAGCAACGGAACGCGCGACAGCACCTTCAGCAACAGGGTGCTGCCGAAGATGATCAACGGCACGCTGATCAACAGGCCCAGCACGATCAGCAGCACGCTGCCATCGGCGGCCGCGGCGATCGCCACGACGTTGTCCAGGGACATCACCGCGTCTGCGATCACGATCACCTGCATCGTTCCCCACAGGGTCGCCTTCGCGGCGATCCCGTTGCCGCCGCCGGTCTCCGGCACCAACAGCTTCACGCCGATTGCCAGCAACAGCAGCCCGCCGACCAGCTTCAGGTAGGGGATCGACAGCAGCCAGACCACGATCAGGCAGAACACCACGCGGAGCACGATGGCGACGAGGCTGCCACCCAACACCGCCGTGCGGCGCTGATGCGCCGGCAGGCCGCGCGACGCCAGCGCGATCACCACCGCGTTGTCGCCGGACAGCAGGATGTTGAGGCCGGCAATCTGTGCCAACCCTATCCAGAATGCGAGAGTCTGGACCTGCTCCACCCGGTCGGCTCCTTTCTTGGCGGAGTCCGTGCGGCCGCTATTGGCCCAGGTGCCCCGCCACGTCCCAGCCACCGTCCCAGATCATTTGCAGCGCCACATACAGCACGATCAGCAGCCCGACCCAGGCAATCCAGCGGTGCTTCTCCAGCAACTTGGCAATGTAGCTCGCCGCGACGCCCATCAGCACCACCGAAATGGCGATGCCGAGCACCAGGATCCACGGATGATCCTTGGACGCGCCGGCCACCGCCAGCACGTTGTCCAGGCTCATCGACACGTCGGCGACGATAATCTGCACCATCGCCTGGCGCAGGGTCTTGGGTTTGGGTGCAGAGGTTTCTGCTGCGTGGCCGCCGGCGCCCGCCAGGTCGCGGTACATCTTCCAGCACACCCACAGCAGCAGCACGCCGCCGGCCAGCAGCAGCCCGACGATGGCCAGAAGCTGCAGGGTCACCGAGCCGAACAGGATGCGCAGCACCGTCGCCCCGGCGATGCCATAGATGATGGCTGGCCGCCGCTGATGCGCCGGCAGCCCGTTCACCGCCAGCCCGATCACCACCGCGTTGTCGCCGGCCAGGGTGATGTCGATGATCAGCACCTGCACCAGCGCGGTGAGCTGCTCCATGATCAGGGGGTCCATCGGCCGTCCTTGTCCACGTGAACGCCTGCCCTTAAACGGGGCGGCACGCTGCCGCAAGGAGACCGCCCGCATGGTGCCCCGCTACACCCGCCCCGCCATGGAAGCGATCTGGGCGCCGGAAAACCGTTATCGCATCTGGTTCGAGATCGAGGCGCTGGCCGCCGAGGGCATGGCGATGTATGGCGACGTCCCCGCCGCATCGGCCCGCGCGATCCGCGAGAAGGGCGGCGCCAAGCTGGCTGCCATCGGCCCGGCGGACGTGGCGCGGATCGACGAGATCGAGCGGACCACCCGCCATGACGTGATCGCCTTCCTGACCTGGCTGGCCGAGGCGATCGGCGATGACAGCCGCTTCGTGCATCTCGGCCTGACCAGCAGCGACGTGCTGGACACCTGCCTGTCGGTGCAGTTGACCCAGGCGGCCGATATCCTGCTGGCGGACCTGGATGCGGTGCTGGCCGCACTGAAGACCCGCGCCTTCGAGTTCAAGCACACGCCGACCATCGGGCGCAGCCACGCCATCCATGCCGAGCCGACCAGCTTCGGGCTGAAGCTGGCGGGGCACTACGCCGAATTCGCCCGCGGGCGGGACCGGCTGGTGGCGGCGCGCAAGGAGATCGCGGTGGCCGCCCTGTCCGGTGCGGTCGGCACCTTCGCCCATGTCGATCCCCGCGTCGAAGCCTTCGTGGCGGAGAAGCTGGGCCTGGCGGTGGAGCCGGTTTCCACCCAGGTGATCCCGCGCGACCGCCACGCGATGTTCTTCGCGGTGCTGGCGGTGATCGCCTGCGCCGTGGAGCGGCTGGCGACCGAAGTGCGCCACCTGCAACGCTCCGAGGTGCGCGAGGCGGAGGAATTCTTCCATGCCGGCCAGAAGGGCAGCTCGGCGATGCCGCACAAGCGCAACCCGGTGCTGTCGGAAAACCTCACCGGCCTTGCCCGCATCGTGCGCGCCGCCGTGATCCCGGCGCTGGAGAACGTGACCCTGTGGCACGAACGCGACATTTCCCACTCCTCGGTGGAGCGGGCGATCGGGCCGGATGCGACGGTGACGCTGGATTTCGCGCTCGCCCGACTGGCCGGGATGATGGAGAAGCTGACCGTCTATCCCGAGCGCATGCTGGCCAATCTGGAGAGCCTGGGCGGCGTGGTGCATTCCGGCGAGGTGCTGCTGGCGCTGGCCAAGGCCGGCATCCTGCGCGAGGACGCCTATGCCATCGTGCAGCGCTGCGCCATGGCGACCTGGACCCGGCTGGGGGCCGCGGACGGGCGCAGCTTCCGCGACAACCTGTTGGCGGATCCCGAGGTGGCAGGGCGGGTGAGCCCGGCGCAGATCGATGCCGCGATGGATACGCGCCTGCACCTCGCCCAGCTCGACACCATCTTCACCAGGGTCTTCGGCGAAGCCGGCCCCTGATCACCCCCTCTGCCC
>JADLHF010000078.1 GCA_020848935.1 Acetobacteraceae bacterium | reverse complement strand
GCAATGACGGCCTTGTCGATGCCGCGCTTGATGTCCATCGGGTTGCGGCCCGAGGCGACGGCCTTCAGGCCCTCGCGGATGATCGCCTGCGCGAGCACCGTGGCGGTCGTGGTGCCGTCACCGGCCTCGTCGGAAGTGTTGGACGCGACTTCCTTCACCATCTGCGCGCCCATGTTCTCGAACTTGTCCTTCAGCTCGATTTCCTTCGCGACCGACACACCGTCCTTGGTGACGGTGGGGGCGCCGAAGCTCTTCTCGAGCACGGCGTTGCGGCCCTTGGGGCCGAGCGTCGCCTTGACGGCGTTCGCGAGGATGTTCACGCCGCGCAGCATGCGCTGGCGGGCGTCATCGGAAAAACGGACTTCTTTGGCTGCCATGTTGGATGTCCCTTACTTGCCTTCAATGACGGCCATGACGTCTTCCTCGCGCATGACCACGAGTTCATCGCCATCGACCTTCACTTCTGTGCCGCTGTACTTGCCGAACAGGATCTTGTCGCCGACTTTGACGTCGAGCGGACGGACGCTGCCGTCCTCCAGGATCTTGCCCTTGCCGACCGCCATGACCTTGCCCTGTACGGGCTTCTCGGCCGCGGTGTCCGGAATCACGATGCCGCCGGGTGAAGTGCGCTCTTCCTCGAGGCGCTTCACGATCACGCGGTCATGAAGAGGACGAATCTTCATGGATGCCACTCCTTCAATAGCTGCTTGGAACAAACGTTGTGAGCCTCGAAAGGGACTGTTAGCACTCCCCCTCGGTGGCTGCTAATCATAGCGGCGGACGCCCAAGTTTCAAGAGACCGGAAACTGCGACACATGACTTGGGGTCAAAAGGGGGATTATGCTGCTATAGGACTCGACCTGAACTCGGTGCAACCCCTTGTTTAACAAGATTTTTGCCGCTTTTTTCTCGACTCTGCTGGTCAGCTTGTTCGCTGCAGGCGGATCGGCCATCGCGGCCGCGACCGATGTCGGGAGCCTCAATGCTCTGGCGGCCGAGACGGCGGGTAGCCCTGAATTCCTCGACCCAGACGTGGCATTCCGTCTGGAAGCGACGCCCGAGGGCCCCGATCAAGTCCGCCTTCGCTGGGTCATCGCGGATCGCTACTACCTGTACCGCGATCGCATCAAGGTGAAGACCGACACCCCTGGTGTGGTGCTCGGCAAGACCGACTTCCCGCCGGGAATCCTCAAGAACGATGAGTACTTCGGCGAGCAGGTGATCTACCACGGCGAGCTCAGCGCGCGCGTGCCGCTGTCGCGCGCCGCCGGGGGCGCGCAGCCGCTCGCACTCGCGGTCACCTACCAGGGCTGCGCCGAAGCGGGCTTGTGCTACCCGCCGATCACCAAGACTTTTGACCTCCAGCTTCCCGCCAGCAACGCGGGCGGATCCGCAGTCGCGGCGGCGGGCGACGGTGCGGGCGGCTATGTCTCGAGGCAGGACGGGCTCGCCAGCCTCATCGTTCACGGCAGTGTTTTCGCCATGCTGGCGGTGTTCTTCGGCTCCGGTCTCCTGCTCGCCTTCACGCCCTGCGTGCTGCCGATGGTGCCGATCCTCTCGCGCCTGATCGCCGGCCAGGGCCCGAACGTCACGCCGCGGCGCGCCTTCGCCCTCTCTCTCACCTACGTGCTCGGCATGGCGATCACCTACACCGCGGCCGGCGCGGCGGCTGCGGCCGCCGGCCAGCAGGTGCAGGCACTCTTCCAGAAACCCTGGGTGATCGTGCTGTTCGCGCTGCTGTTCGTCGCGATGGCGCTGTCGATGTTCGGCCTCTACACGGTGCAGGTGCCCGCGGCACTGCAGACCCGCCTTTCCGGCACCAGCAACCAGCAGAAGGCCGGGACCTTTGGGGGCGTGGCGGCCATGGGTGCGCTTTCGGCGCTGATCGTCACGACCTGTGTCGGGCCGGCGCTGGTGGCGGCGCTGGTGGTCATCGGCCAGAGCGGCAACGTGGCGCGTGGCGCCGGCGCGCTGTTCGCGATGAGCCTGGGCATGGGCACGCCGCTGCTGGTCATCGGCACTTCCGCCGGTGCGCTGCTGCCGAAGGCCGGCGCCTGGATGGACGGCATCAAGAAGCTCTTCGGCGTACTGATGCTGGCGATGGCCGCCTGGATGCTGGCGCGCATCCTGCCCGCCCGCGCCACGCTGCTGGCCTTCGCCGTTCCCGCCGTGCTCGGCGCCTGGGTGCTGTGGCAGTTCACGGCGCGGCCTTCCACCGGTCGCTGGGTCACGCGCGCCGCGGGGGTGGCCGCGGGACTCTACGGTGCCCTGCTCCTCTATGGCACGGCGGCGGGCGCGTCCGATCCCTTGCGTCCCTGGGCCAGCGGCGTGCATGCCGAGGAATCCCTGCCGTTCCACTCCATCCGTTCGGTGGCCGAACTCGATCGCGAAGTGCAGGGAGCCGCCGCGGCGGGTCGCAGTGTGATGCTGGATTTCTATGCGGATTGGTGCGTTTCCTGCAAGGAAATGGAGCGATATACGTTTACTGATTCTCAGGTGAAACAATCGCTCGCCTCCGCGCGTCTGCTTCGGGCCGACGTCACGGCCAACAACGCAGACGATCAGGCATTGCTAAAGCGCTTCGGGATCTTTGGTCCGCCGACCATCGCGTTCTACGGGCCCGACGGGATGGAACGGCCGCAGTACCGCGTCGTCGGCTACATGAAAGCCGCCGAATTCGCGGAGGTGCTGCGGCAGGCGGGTGTCGCCGGGGTTGCGCCGACGCGGGCCGCGGCCCCTGCCGCGCCATGAACCGCCGCGCCTGGCTGGCCGTGTTCGCGGCCGCGGCCCTGGGCGGCGGTGGCGGCTACCTCGGTTACCGCTGGCAATCCGCCCCGGGACCGGACACCGCCCTGACGCCGGCGGTGCCGGTCGCGCGCGCCAACGGCGTACCCGCCAGAGTGGATGCGCCGAACGCGGAGCCGGCACTCAAGGTCCCGGAAACGCTACCGGACGTCCACCTGGCGGACCTGCAGGGCCAGAAGCGCTCGCTCCGGGATTTCGGCCGGCGCCCGCTGATCGTGAACTTCTGGGCCACCTGGTGCGAGCCCTGCCGGCGCGAGATGCCCTTGCTCTCGGCGCTGCGCGACGAGTACCGCAGCGAGCGGCTGGAAATCGTCGGCATCGCGGTCGACTTCCGTGACTCGGTCAGCGCGTTTCTGCAGAAGACCCCGCTCGCCTACCCGCAGCTGGTCGGCGAAGAGGACGGCATGGAGGCCGCGCGTGCCTTCGGCATGCAGATGGTGCTGCCGTTCTCGGTGTTCGTCGACGAGCAGGACCGCATCATCGCGGTGAAGGTCGGCGAACTGCACCGCGACGAGGCCCTCGCCATCCTCGACGCCATGCG
>JADLHF010000077.1 GCA_020848935.1 Acetobacteraceae bacterium | reverse complement strand
TTGCTGCTGGGCTCCGGCATCCCCGCCTTCACTTTGCCCGGCGTCGCCCGCCCGGAAGACGGCCTGCGGCTGGACTGGCAGGTGCACCACCTCGGCGAAGACCTGCTGTTCGACATCCCCCTGGCGCGCACATGACCCCCACCGGCACATGACAACCGCCCGCGCCTTCTGGACCGTCGCCCCCGGCCGCGGCGAAATCCGCCCCGAGCCCCTGCCCGCCCCCGCACCCGGCCAGACCCGCTTGGCCACCCTGGCCACCGGAATATCCCGCGGCACGGAATCCCTGGTCTTCGCCGGCCGCGTGCCGCCCAGCCAGTTCGCCACCATGGCCGCCCCCCTGATGGCGGGCGCCTTCCCCTTCCCGGTGAAATACGGCTACAGCGCCGTCGCCACCGACCCCGAAGGCCGCCGCGTCTTCGTGCTCCACCCGCACCAGGACCGCTTCAACGCCCCCACCGCCATGTGCATCCCGGTCCCCGCCGCACTCCCCACCCGGCGCGCCACCCTGGCCGCCAACATGGAAACCGCGCTCAACATCGCCTGGGACGCCGCCCCCCTGGCCGGCGAGCGCATCCTGGTGGTCGGCGCCGGCGTCGTCGGCCTGCTCGCCGCCAGCCTGCTCGCCCGCACGCCGGCCGCCACCGTCACCCTGGTCGATATCGACCCCACCCGCGCAGCCCTCGCCGTTCGCCTCGGCTGCCGCTTCGCCCTGCCCGCCGACGCACCGGGCGACCAGGAGCTGATCGTCCACGCTTCGGCCACCGAATCCGGCCTGCGCGCCGCCCTCGCCCACGCCGCCTTCGAGGCCCGCATCATCGAGGCCAGCTGGTTCGGCGACCGCGCCCCCGCGCTCCCGCTCGGCGAAGCCTTCCACGCCCGCCGCCTGCGCCTGCTCTCCACCCAGGTCGGCAGCATCGCCCCCGCCATGCGCGGCCGGCGAACCCACGCCCAGCGCCTCGCCCTCGCCCTGGACCTGCTCGCCGATCCCGCATACGACGCCCTTCTCGAACCGGCGACCGCGTTCGAGGATCTGCCCACCGCCATGCCGCGCCTGCTGGCCGGCGGTCTCTGCCACGTCGTCACCTATGGGAACGCGGAATCATGTTCAGCCTGACCGTCTGCGACCACATCATGATCGCCCACAGTTTCCACGGCGAGGAGTTCGGCCCCGCCCAGCGCCTGCACGGCGCCACCTACGCCGTCGAGGCCGAGTTCCGCGCACCGAAACTCGACCCGCACAACCTGCTGATCGACATCGGCCTGGCCAAGACCGAGCTGCGACGGATCCTCGACACGGTGGACTACCACAACCTCGACACCCTGCCGCAGTTCGCCGGCCAGAACACCACCACGGAACACATGGCCCACCACATCTGGACCCTGCTCGCCGCCGCCCTGAAGGCCGGCACCCTCGGCGCCGGCGGTCAGGCCGCCACCGGGCTGAAAGTGCTGCTGCGCGAGGCCCCCACCGCCTGGGCCGCCTACGAAGCCCCACTCTACTGATGCGCCTCACCCTCCTGGTCCCCGCCCCGCTGGCCACCATCTCCGGCGGCTACGGCTACGACCGGCGCGTGATCGCCGAATTGCGCGCCGCCGGCCACACCGTCGATGTTCTCGAACTCGCCGGCCGCCATCCGCTCCCCGACGCCACCGCAAGGCAATCCGCCCGCGACGCCTGGGCCGCCCTCCCCCCCGATGCCCTGCCGCTGATCGACGGCCTCGGCCTGCCCGCCTTCGACGGCCTTATCGACGACCGCCCCACCCTCGGCCTGATCCACCACCCAACGTCATTGGAAGCCGGCACCCCGGACGCCGACCGCGCCGCCCTGGCCGAAATCGAGGCGCGGATGTTCCCCGCGCTGTCCGGCTGCATCGTCACCAGCGACACCACCGCGGAAACCCTGGCGAAGGACTTCGCCGTCGCCCCCGGGCGCATCGCCACCGTGGCCCCCGGCACCGACCCCGCCCCCCGCTCCCCCGGTTCCGGCTCCCCCACCTGCCACATCCTGTCCGTCGGCGCCCTCATCCCGCGCAAGGGCCACGAACTCCTGCTGCGCGCCCTGGCCCGCCTGTTCGACCTCGACTGGCATCTCACCATCGCCGGCGGCACGCCGGACCCGGTCTACGCCCAGACACTGACCAACCTCGCCGAGGAGCTGAAAATCATCCAGCGCGTCCGCTTCGTCGGCACCCTCACCGGCGATGCCCTGGAAACCCTCTGGCAGAATTCCGACATCTTCGCCCTGGCCACCGAATACGAGGGCTACGGCATGGTCATCGCCGAAGCCCTCAAGCGCGGCCTGCCCGTCGCCATCACCAAGGGCGGCGCCGCCGGCGCGCTGGTGCCCGACGAGGCCGGCATCGCCTGCGACGTCGGCGACCTCGTCACCTACTCCAAGGCCCTGCGCCGGGTGATCTTCGACACCGAGCTGCGCGCCGACATGGCCCAGGCCGCGTTCGAGGCTGGCCAGGCCCTGCCCGACTGGTCCACCCAGGGGGCGGAGTTTGCCGCGGCAGTGATACGGCTCAGTGAAGGCAAGGGGTAGGAAGGTGTTCTTTTTTGAAAAAAAGAACCAAAAAACTTTCATTCATTGGAGTGTGGGCGTAGGCCGGCGCCACACCAAGAAAATGAATAAAAGTCTTTTTGCTTCTTTTTCTTCAGAAAAAGAAGATTCTTCCCTTCCCTTTCCCCTATCCTGAATGCCCGAGCACTTCGACGCCGACTGGCTCGCCCTGCGCGAACCCCACGACGCCGCCGCCCGCAGCCGCGCGCTCGCGCACACCCTCGCCCGCGCCCTGCCCCCGCGCCCGGCGTTGATCGACCTCGGCGCCGGCACCGGCAGCCTGTTCCGCTGGCTGGCCCCCATCCTGCGCGGCCCGCAGCGCTGGACCCTGGCCGACGCCGACCCCGCCCTGCTGGCCCGCGCCTTCACCGCGATCGCCGCCTGGGCCGCCGCACGCGGCCTTGCCACCACCATCTCCGGCGACGCCCTGCTGGTCCACACCACGCAAGGCGCCTGGCGCGTCGAGGCCGAGATCGTCGACCTCGCCGCCCCGCTCGCCGGGCTGCGCCTGAACCGCCACGACGCGGTGGTGTGCAGTGCCCTGCTCGACCTGGTGTCCGCCGACTGGCTGGCCCGCCTCGCCGCGACGCTGAAGAAGCCCCTGCTCGCCTGCCTCTCCGTCGATGGCCGCGACGTGCTCCGCCCCGCCCACCCGCTCGACCGCACCGTCTTCGCCGGCTTTCGCCGGGATCAACAGCGCGCCAAGGGCCTGGGCGTCGCCCTCGGCCCACACGCGCCGGCCGCCCTGCACGCCGCCTTCACCGCGCGCGGCTTCACCCTGCGCAGCGCCGCCAGCGACTGGCGCATTTCGCCCATCTCCGCCGATATGCTCGACATGCTGGTGGCCAGCCACGCCGAGGTCGCCGCCTGCCGCATCCCCGACCGCCGTGCGGCCATCCGCACCTGGGCCGCCCTGCGCGCCCGCCAGATCGACCGGGGCCGACTTGCCATGCGCATCGGCCACCGCGACAGTCTCGCCTTGCCGCCCGGCACGGCCTGGCCCGAGGAGACCTGACATGCCCCTTCTGGGATGCATCGCCGACGACTTCACCGGCGCCACCGACCTCGCCTCCACCCTGGTCCGCAACGGCATGCGCACCGTCCAGGTGATCGGCGCGCCGGCTCCCGGCGACCCGGTACCGGATGCCGACGCCATCATCGTCGCCCTGAAATCCCGCACCGCCCCGGTCGCCCAGGCGGTATCCGAAAGCCTCGCCGCACTGGACTGGCTGAAATCCGCCGGCTGCGCGCAGTTCTTCTTCAAATACTGCTCCACCTTCGACAGCACCGACGAAGGCAATATCGGCCCGGTCGCCGACGCCCTGGTCGCCGCGCTGGGTTGCGGCTTCGCGCTCGCCTGCCCCGCCTTCCCGGTCAACGGCCGCAGCATCTACATGGGCCATCTCTTCGTCGGAAACGTGCTGCTCAACGAAAGCGGCATGCAGAACCACCCGCTCACCCCGATGACGGATGCCAACCTTGTCCGCGTCCTCGGCCGCCAGACCTCCGGCACCGTCGGCCTCGTCCCCTTCGCCACCGTCGAGCAAGGTGCCGTCGCCACCCGCCGCGCCATGACCGCGCTGAAGGAACAGGGCCACCGCTACGCCATCACCGATGCCGTCACCGACGCCAACCTGCGCGCCATCGGTGAGGCCGCCGAAAGCCACGCCCTGCTCACCGGCGGCTCCGGCATCGCCATCGGCCTGCCGGAGAATTTCCGCCGCGCCGGCAAACTCGCGGTCCAGGCCAACCCCGGCGCCCTGCCCGACATCGCAGGCCACGCCGCCGTCCTCGCCGGCTCCTGCTCGCGCGCCACCCTGTTCCAGATCGGCCGCGCGCGCGAGGTGGTTCCCACCCTCCAGCTCGACGCCCTCGCCACGCCAGACGCCGCCGCCCTGGCGCAACAGGCACTGGCCTGGGCCGACGGCAAGCTGGGCGCCGTGCCGGTGCTGATCGCCGCCTCCGCCCCGCCCGAACAGGTCGCCGCCCTGCAGGCGAAGCTGGGCCGCGAGGCCGCCGGCACGCTGATCGAAACCGCCATGGCCGCCATCGCCGAAGGCCTCGTCGCGCGCGGCGTGCGCAACCTGGTCGTCGCCGGCGGCGAAACCTCGGGCGCCGTGGCGATGAAGCTGGGCGTGCGCAGCCTGCGCATCGGCGCCGAGATCGACCCCGGCGTGCCCTGGACCCTGGCCGAAGGCAGCGGTCCCACCATGAAACTGGCACTGAAAAGCGGCAATTTCGGCGCGCCGGATTTCTTCCTCAAGGCATTCGCCAGTACAGGCGCCGCCTGACGGGTGCCTGAGGGAGCAAGAAAGCATGTTCTTTTTTGAAAAAAAGAACCAAAAAACTTTCAATCATCAGCACGTCATACGGCTGCCTGAAATGAATAAAGTCTTTTTGCTTCTTTTTCTGCAGAAAAAGAAGACCTTCCTTCTGACTGATCCCGCCTCGGCAACAGGAACGTGCCATGACCGAAGCTGAACTGCGCGGCCAACTGGTCGAACTCTCGGCCTCCCTCTTCGCCCGCGGCTTCTCCGTGGGCTCGGCCGGCAACATCAGCGCCCGCCTGCCCGACGGCTACCTGATGACCCCCACCAATTCCTCGCTCGGCCGCCTGGATGCCGCGCGCCTCTCAAAGCTCGACGACAACTTCACCCACCTCGCCGGCGACAAGCCGTCCAAGGAGGTGTTCATGCACCGCGCCTTCTACCGGGCGCGCCCCGATGCCGGCGCCGTCGTGCACCTGCACTCCACCATGGCCACTGCGGTGGCCTGCCTGGAGGATGTCGATCCCGCCAACCCGATCCCGCCGCTGACGCCGTATTTCGTCATGCGCATCGGCCGCAGCATGCCGGTGGTGCCGTATTACCGCCCCGGCGACGCTGCCATGGAGCCGGCCATCCACGCCGCGGCCAAGGGCGCGCGCGCGATCCTGCTGGCCAATCACGGCCCCGTCGTCTCCGGCGCCAACCTGCGCGACGCCGTCCATGCCGCCGAGGAACTGGAAGAAGCCGCCAAGCTCTACCTGCTGCTGCGCGGTCAGGCCACGCGCACCCTCACGGCCCTCCAGGTGGAAGACCTGCTCCGCACCTTCGGCTGACATGCCGGCGCGCTAGAAGCCAAGGCAGGCGCCACCTCGCCGTGGTGGCGCCCCTGGTCCAGGCATCACGCCGGCGGCGCAGCAGCCCGCTTCGCAGCCGCCTTCTTCGGGGCCGCAGCCTTCGCAGCCGCAGCCTTGGGGGCCGCCGCCTTCGGGGTCGCAGCCTTCGCAGCAGCAGCCTTCGGGGCCGCAGCCTTTGCCGCCTTGGGTGCGGCCGTCTTCGGTGCCGCCGCCTTGGCCGCAACCTTCTTCGGCGCGGCGGCCTTCTTGGCCGGTGCCGCCGCCTTCGCCGCCGCGGGCTTGACCGCCGCCTTCTTCGGTGCCGCGGCCTTCTTCGGCGCCGCCGCCTTCGGAGCAGCCGCCTTCGGCGCAGCAGCCTTTGCCGCCGCCTTGGGCGCCGCGGCCTTCTTCGGCGCCGCGGCCTTTGTCGGCATCGCCGCCGTGGCCGCAACCGCCGCCTTCTTCGGCGCCGCCGCCTTCTTTGCCGCTGCCGGCTTTTTCGCCGCCGCCTTGGCGGGCGCGGCGGCCTTCTTCGTGGCGCCAGCCTTCATGGCCAGCGCCTGGGCACGCTTGGACTCGTCGGTCACTTCGTGGCACTCCTTGTCTGCCGGTGGGTAGTGGGCAAAGCCAGTCATGGGGTCGGCGTCCTGTCCGGCATGCGGCTCCACGCCGCGCTCCGAAACCGGGATTCGGGGAAACCCGGCCGACCCGCGCCCCAGCCCCCCGCGCGGCCCTTCGCCACGCCCGCGTGCAACCGCAACGCTGAACGTTTCGTCCCCAATCGGGGTCTGCGGGCCAGTGGCGAGACAGCGGTCCATCGACCGAAACCTTCCCTGATGCATCCATGTGCACGAGCGCTGATTGCCACTGCGAATCGTGTTGCACGAATGCCTGCAAACGCTATCCGCCGCCGCACGACACCATGTCAACAAAAAGCGATCATTACTTGCCGATCGCCATGAAAAAGGGCGCCGCAACCACCGGTCGCGACGCCCGTTTCAAGCCCGGCAGGACCGCCTCAGGGGCGTTGCGCCAGCGGCACGAACTTCTGGTCATCCGGCCCGACGTAATTCGCCGTCGGCCGAATGATCTTGTTGTCAACTCGCTGTTCCATGATGTGGGCACTCCACCCCGCGGTCCGCGCGATCACGAAAAGCGGCGTGAACATCGCCGTCGGCACCCCCATCCGGTAGTACGAGACCGCGCTGTGCCAATCCAGGTTCGCGAACATCCGCTTGGCATCCATCATCACCGATTCGATGCGGTCGGCGATGTCGAACAGCTTCATCGACCCCGCCTCGGCCGACAGCCGCCGCGCCACCTCCTTGATGATCTTGTTGCGCGGATCGGCGATCGTATAGACAGGATGGCCAAAGCCGATGATCACCTCCTTCGCCGCCACCCGCGCGCGAATATCGGCCTCCGCCTCGTCCGGCGTCGCGTAGCGGCTCTGGATCTCGAACGCCACCTCGTTCGCCCCGCCATGCTTCGGCCCGCGCAGCGCCCCGATCCCCCCGGTGATCGCCGAGTGCATGTCCGCCCCCGTCCCCGCCACCACGCGACAGGCAAAGGTCGAGGCGTTGAACTCATGTTCGGCATACAGGTTCAGCGAAGTATGCATCGCCCGCACCCACGAAGCCCGCGCCGGCACCCCATGCAACAGATGCAGGAAATGCGCCGCGATCGTGTCGTCATCCGTCTCCACCTCGATCCGCCGCCCGTTCTGCGCGAAATGGTGCCAGTACAGCAGCATCGAACCCAAGGACGCCATCAGCCGGTCGGCGATATCGCGCGCGCCGGCGGCATTGTGGTCGTCCTTCTCCGGCAGCGCGCAGCCCAGGGCGGAGACCCCGGTGCGCATCACATCCATCGGATGCGCCGCCGCCGGAATCGCCTCCAGCACCGTGCGCACGCTCGCCGGAATGCCCCGCAATGCGCGCAACTTCGCCTTGTACCCCGCCAGCTCCGCCACGTTCGGCAGCGCGCCATGCACCAGCAGATGCGCCAGCTCCTCGAACTCGCAGGTCTCCGCGATATCCAGGATATCGTAGCCGCGATAATTCAAATCGTTGCCGCTGCGCCCCACCGTGCACAGCGCCGTATTCCCCGCCGGCACGCCCGACAGCGCCACCGATTTCTTCGGCTTGAAGTTGCTCTCGCTCATGGTCGTGTTCCCTTCAGAAAATGCCCGGCTTGCTCTCGGCCAGCTGCCCCGCCGGCAGCGCCACGCCCAGCTGGTGCAACTCCCCGGCCGGCAGGTTGGCCAGGTTCTGCGCCGCCTCGATGAACCGGTTCGCCTCGCGCGTGGTGATGATCCCCTCCGTCAGGATGCGGAACTTCCGGATATAGTCCTCCCGCGCGAACGGCTTGGCCCCCAGCGGATGCGCATTGGCCACCGCCATCTCGTCCACCAGCGTCGTGCCGTCCTTCATGATCACCTCCAGCCGCCCGCCGAACGCCAGCTCGTTGGGATCGGTGGCATGGTACCGCCTGGTCCACGCCGGGTCCTCCCGCGTCTCGATCTTGTGCCACAGCGCCACGGTATCCTTCCGCTGCGCCCGCTTCGGCGCATAGCTGTCCACGTGGTGCCAGCGCCCGTCCTGCAAGGCCACAGCCAGGATGTACATGATCGAATGATCCAGCGTCTCCCGGCTCGCCTTCGGGTCCATCTTCTGCGGATCGTTCGCCCCGGTGCCGATCACATAATGCGTATGGTGCGAGGTGTGCAGGATGATCTTCGCCACCGCCTCCAGATCCGCGATCTTCTCGCGCATCCGGAACGCCAGGTCGATCAGCGCCTGGCTCTGGTACTCCGCCGAATGCTCCTTGGTGTAGCTGTCCAGGATCGACCGCTTGGCCTCGCCCGGCTCCGGCAGCGGCACGTGATAGACATGCTCCGCCAACCCCTTGTCGCGCGCCGTCCGCCCCGACAGCATCCACGCGATCACGCTGTCCTCGCCTTCATAGATCGGGCTCGGCGCCCCCTCCCCGCGCATCGCCCGGTCCACCGCCTCCACCGCCAGCTTGCCCGCATGCGCCGGCGCATACGCCTTCCAGGAGCTGATCTCGCCCTTGCGGCTCTGCCGCGTGGAAAAGCTCACATGCACCGCCTGCTGCACCGCCTGGTACACCACCTCCTGCTTCAGCCCCAGCAGCGTCCCGATCCCCGCCGCCGCCGCCGGGCACAGATGCGCGATATGGTCGATCTTGTGCTCATGCAGGCAGATCGCCCGCACCAGGTCGATGTGGATCTCATACCCCGTCGCCAGCCCGCGGATCAGATCCTTGCCCGACCGCCCCATGTGCTGCGCCACCGCCAGAATCGGCGGAATATTGTCGCCGGGATGCGAGTAATCCGCCGCCAGGAACGTGTCGTGCATGTCCAGCTCGCGCACCGCCGTCCCGTTCGCCCACGCCGCCCATTCCGGGCTGAACCGCCGCGCCGCTGCCACCCCGAACACGGTGGCGCCCTCGGACGCGCTCGCCTTGGGCAGCGGATGGCCCAGCGCCATCCCGCGCGCCGAGACCACCGGCCGCCGGTTGACCGCCGCGATCGCCACGGCCGCATTGTCGATCACCCGGTTGATGATCATCTCCGCCGTGTCCCGAGGGACCGCAACCTTGTCGGTGGCGACACCGGCCATCTTCCAGGCCAGCTGGTCCTCGCGCGCCAGCGCCACCTTCGAGGGATAGACCTTCACGTCATGCAGCTTCATCGGGGCGTCTCCGTGCTTGTCGTCGTGGCGGTGGGCGCCTCGGCCCCCGGCCTCCCGGCGCGGGATTGGCGGGCGGCGGCGCAACGGCTAGCGTCAATCCAGAATCGGACCTTCGTAAGAGCGCGCGCGCCCGCCGGCAAGCCTGCCCCGCCTCCAGCACCGGATGAAAGCAGCCATGTCAACACCCTTCGACCGCATCGTCCTCGGCGACATCGTCACCGCCACCGAAGTGATCCGCGGCGGCTACGTCGCCATCCGGGGCGAAACCATCGCCGCCATCGGCACCGGCGCCCCGCCGCCCGCCGCCGCCACCACCGACCACACCGGCAAATACATCCTGCCCGGCCTGGTCGACGGCCACATGCACACCTCCTCCGCCCTCGGCTGGCCCGGCATCGAGGGCGCCACCCGCAGTGCGGCGGCCGGCGGCGTCACCACCGTCGTCGACATGCCCTACGACAGCCCCCAGGCCGTCACCTCCGCCGAGGTCCTGGCCGAGAAGATCGGCTGGGTCGAACGCACCGCCCATGTCGACATGGCGCTCTACGGTACCATCAAGAAGACCGGCGGGCTCGACGCCATCGCGGGCCTCGCCGCCGCCGGCATCTCCGCCTTCAAGCTCTCCACCTACGAATACGACGCCGTCCGCTTCCCCCGCATCGACCACCCCACCATGCTCGCCGCCTTCCGCGAGATCGCCAAGACCGGCCTGCCGGTGGCCATCCACAACGAGGACCAGGAACTGGTCGAGAAACTCACCGACCAGGCCCGCGCGCGCGGCGACACCTCCCCCATCTGGCACTGCCGCACCCGCCCCCCGCTCGCCGAGACCATGGCCGACCTGGAGATCTTCGAAATCGGCCTGGAAACCGGCGCCCACGTCCACATCGCCCATTCCTCCGTCGCCCGCGGCTTCGCCATCGCCGAAGACTTCCGCGCCCAGGGCGGACAAGCCACCGGGGAGGCCTGCATCCAGTACCTCTGCATGACCGAGGACGACATCATCCGCCTCGCCGGCAAGGGCAAGTGCAACCCCCCCTTCCGCACCGCCGCCGAGGTCGAGCGCATGTGGGCCGCCCTGCTGGCCGACAAGATCGCCTACGTCTCCACCGACCACGCCCCCTGGCCGCTCGACCGCAAGACCGACCCCGACATCTTCGCCTGCGGCGCCGGCCTCACCGGCCTGCAATCCTTCGCCCCCCTGATGTTCACCCTGCTGGAGGAACGCGGGCTCCCGCCCACGCTGATGGCGCTGTACTGCGCCGAACGCACCGCCAGGCTCCACGGCCTCTGGCCCCGGAAAGGCGCGCTCAAACTCGGCTTCGACGCCGACATCCTCGTCATGGAACCGGCCGACTACACCTTCGACGAAGCCATCATCGTGGACCGGCCCGAAACCCGCTGGTCCCCCTACCACGGCCGCCCCATGCGCGCCCGCGTCGCCGAAACCATCCTGCGCGGCCAAACCATCTGGAACGGCACCCAAGTCACCGGCCACCCCGGCGACGGCCAGTTCATCAAACGCCAATCCACATGAACAATTGACTCCCTCTCCCCTTGGGGGAGAGGGTTGGGGTGAGGGGTAGCCACAGGATCGGTGCGCGCCAATTAAATAAACAAGAAGGCCTTCTTTTTGTGAACAAAAAGAAGCAAAAAAACTTCACTCTTTTCACCTTCTCTCCCCCCGTGCTTTACGGGGGGAGCCGGAGGGGGGCGCTCACGGAGTCTCGACGCGTCCCCCCCAACAAGACAGGCAAGCGCAGGGCCCTGCCCTGCACCCGCTGGGGGCAGTGGCCCCCAGACCCCATGGGGGTAAGCCAAAAAAACCCTTGCCGCGATTCAATGGGTGAATTATATTCACTAACATGAACGCAGCAACCATCCACCCCGCGCACGCGCCGCGCCGCATGGTCCGCCATGCGGCCGACGCGGTCGCCTGCGCGCTGCTGCTCATCCTCATCCGCCGCCGCCTCCGCGACCTCATCGCCCGTTTCGAGGCCCTCCTCCAGGCCTGGCGCGCCGGTGAACTCCCCCTCCCGCCCCCCCAGCGCGCCGCCCATCCCTCCCATACCGCGCGGGCAGCCACGCCCCGCCACGCGACGGACCGCCGCCGCGCCAGCCGCGCGCGCGCCACCATGTCCAGGCCGCAAACCGGAACTCCGCCTGCCGTCAGCCAACCCGCCACCTCGTCGCCGTCCGCTTCATCCCTGCTGCCGTGGCATCACGGGCAGAAATCCACACGGCAAGCCGCCGAGGCCGCGCGGAGAGTCGCGCTCTTCCAATCCCCCCTGCCGGCACCCATCCCCGGCGGCCGCACCCCACGCTGTCCCGCACACCCCAATCTTCAAAAATCCTCCTGGACCGCATCACCTTCGCATGTGTTTATTGTTGCGATATCGTAACATAATCCAACGGCTTGGAAACCGCCCCCCACCCAGGCATTCTCTCCGGCGCCAAGCAGGAGCCCCCATGTCCCGAATCCTTCGCGTCGCCGGCGCCCAGATGGCCGGCATCCAGAAATCCGACACCCGCCCCCACACGCTCGCCCGCCTGATCGCCCTGCTCGAAGCCGCCGCCGCCGACCGGGCGTCGCTGGTCGTCTTCCCCGAACTCGCCTTCACCACCTTCTTCCCGCGCTGGCTCTTGCCCACCACCCAGGAGCTGGACACGTATTTCGAGCGCGAAATGCCCAACCCCAACACCCAGCCCCTGTTCACCCGCGCCCGCGAACTGAAGATCGGCCTCAACATCGGCTACGCCGAGCTCACCCCCGAGGGAAAACGCTTCAACACCAGCATCATCACCAACCCCGACGGCTCCCTGCTCGGAAAATACCGCAAGATCCACCTCCCCGGCTCCGTCGAACCCCGTCCCGGCGCCCGCTTCCAGCAACTCGAAAAACGCTACTTCGAATACGGCGACCTCGGCTTCCCCACCTTCCGCGCCCCGCACTTCGCCAATGGCGTCCTCGGCATGCTGATCTGCAACGACCGCCGCTGGCCCGAAGCCTGGCGCGTGCTGGCCCTGCGCGGCGCCGAGTTGGTGGTCATCGGCTACAACTCGGCCGCCTACGACCCCAACGGCGGCGACAGCGAAACCCCAGCCAGCCGCACCGAACACAGCCAGCTCGCCGCCCGCGCCAACGCCTACATGAACGCCACCTGGGCCATCACCGTGGCCAAAGCCGGCGACGAGGACGGCTCCGGCCTGATCGGCGGCTCCTGCATCGTCGATCCCAACGGCCACATCGTGGCCGTTGCCAAAACCCTCGGCGACGAACTCATCACCGCCGACATCGACCTCGACGCCTGCCGCCAGGGCCGCGAAAAGATGTTCAACTTCGCCCAGCACCGCCGCCCGCAATGGTACGGCCCCATCACCTCTCAGATCGGAGCCGAACCCCCGAAATGACTCGCACACTCACCGTCGCCGCCGCCCAGCTCGGCCCCATCCAACGCGCCGAAGGCCGCGACATCGCAGTCGCAAGAATGGTCCGCCTGCTGGAACGCGCCCACGCCCGCGGCGTCGAACTCGTCGTCTTCCCCGAACTCGCGCTCACCACCTTCTTCCCGCGCCACTACCACGAGGACCGCGCCGAGGCCGACCGCTGGTTCGAATCCGCCATGCCCAGCAACGAAACCGCGCCCCTCTTCGCCGCCGCGAAGAAATACGGCATCGGCTTCCACCTCGGCTACGCCGAGCGCACGCCGGAGGGCCGCCACTTCAACACCGCCATCCTCGTCTCGGCCGAGGGCGACATCCTGTTGAAATACCGAAAAATCCACCTGCCCGGCCACGCCGAGTTCGACCCCAAGCGCAGCGTCCAGCACCTGGAAAAGCGCTATTTCGAGGTCGGCGATCTCGGCTTCCCCGTCATCCGCGCGCCCATGGGCCGCCTACCCGCCCTCAACATGGGCATGATGATCTGCAACGACCGCCGCTGGCCCGAGGCCTGGCGCGTCCTCGGCCTGCAGAGGGTCGAGCTGGTGATGGTCGGCTACAACACCCCCAGCCTGAACATGGCCGCCGCCGGCTTCGAGGCGCATCACCTGCGCGTCTTCCACAGCCACCTGTCCGTGCAATCCGGCGCCTACCAGAACGCCACCTTCGCCATCGCCACCGCCAAGGCCGGCACCGAGGACGGCTGCGAGCTCTTCGGCCACTCCATCATCGCCAATCCCCAGGGCGAGATCGTCGCCATGGCCACCTCATGGGACGACGAACTCGTCACCGCCGACCTCGACCTCGCCCAGTGCGAACTCGGCCGCACCACCATCTTCGCCTTCGAAAAGCACCGCCGCCCGGAAGCCTACGCCCGCATCACCGGCCAGGTCGGCGCGGTCGATCCGCCGACCTGGCAGAAACCGTGACTATTTCCGCACCACCGCCACCTTCGGCAGGTCCTCCTCCAGGATCGAGATGGTCAAGGTGAAGCTCACCTCGCCATCGTCGTCGTCACGATGCAGCGTGCCGATGAACTCCTCGCCCACCAGCACCTCCACGCTGCCGCCCTTGCGCTTGGGCACGTCGATATGGATGCGGCTGTTGCCCAGCGTGGCCCGAAGATAGGCCTGCACGCGGGCAATATCGGTTTCCTTCACGGCGTCGCTCCTGGTCCTGATTCCGCGACGGTCTAGCCTCCGCCGCCGGTCCTGTCACCCACCGGGATGCACGCCCGGCGCGTCCAGCGGATAGGAGGTATCGATCACCTCGCCCAACGGCACCGCCCAGTCCACCCGCGCCGGCCCGATCTTGCGCGCGATCACCCCGCAGGCCATGAACCCCGCGCTATGCTCGGCATCGGCCGGCGTCTCCGGATAGACCCGCGGCACCACATGCACCTGCAGCGACATGTCGGTGCCGAGAATCTCGAACCCGGTATGGGCATTGAACAGCGCATGCCAGGCGGCATCGGAAAACCGGAAGAAATCCCACGGCAGGTCATGCAGCGCATGGGTCTGCGGCGCCCAGATGTAGCAGACCCCGCCCGGCTTCAGCACCCGGTTGAGTTCCACCGCCACCTTCCACGGCATCAGCAGATGCTCGAACACCGCCAGGCTCTGGGCGAAATCGAAACTCTCGGCCGGCAGCAGCCGGCTCATCTCATGGGCGTCCCCCACCACATCCACCCCGGGGTCGGGATGGATATCGAACACGGTGACATCGCAATGCGGGAACTCCTCGCTCTTCTGGACGTAGCTGCGCGCCCGCCCGCCGACATCCAGCAGCGTCGGCCGCCGCCCCTCCGCCTCGGCCAGCGCGCGGGTCATGGCCCGGAACTCCACCAGCTGGCTGCGCAAATCGCGCGCCCGGGCATAGGGCAGCACCGCGTTCATCGGAAACCGCGACTCCCCGTCGCCGAACCCCACCACCAGCACGGCGCGGTCCATCGGCACGTTCCTCTCCACCAGCGCGTCCAGCTCGAACTCGACGGCAAGGCTGGGCTGCACCGAGACCGCCCGCCCACGCTGCACCGGCCGCGCGCCGTCGATCTCCAGCGCCACGAACAGCCCGGCCAGCAGGGCGTCATGGCCGTGCGCCTCGGCCCGGTCCAGAACGGCATAGGCGTGGATGCGCAGGTAGCCGAAGAAGGCCTGGCACTCGTCCATGTCCAGCGCCACGATCGGCCCGCCCGGCCGCCCGCCCCAGGCCGGCAGCTTGCGGGCGGATGCGGGGATCGGCATGAAGCCCAGCCGCCAGGCAACGCCGCGCGTCACCCGGCCCAGGAACCGCCGCACCCGCCCGCTCATCGCCGTCCCAGCCGCGCCGGGGGGTAAAAAAATCGTATCCGTTCGCCCATCGCCACCGGTCGTTCATACCTTGTTAGGAGTCGCCAGGGTAACACTTGCGCCGCGATGGTGGGCGCCGATGCGGCAAAACGCCGCCGCCCCGGCGCCCGTTCCCAAGCGGGCGGCCAGGCCATCGCCACCGCGTTCAACCAGCCGCGCGGCCGTCCCGCGCGGCTGGTTCCGCCCCGCCCGCCAGCAGCCCCAGCGCCTGCGCCGCCGCCGCCTGGCACGGCTCGATCACCGGCACCCCCAACGCCGCGGCCAGGGCCGCGCGATGCCCGGCCATGCCGGTGCACCCCAGCACCACCGCCCCGGCACCCTGCGCCACCAGCCCCCGCCCCGCCGCCAGCAGCGCACCACCGGTCGCCACGGGATCCAGCAGTGCGTCGATGCTGGTGTTCATGGCGATCTCGCCGGCCAGCCGGCCCTGCACCCCCATTGCCCGCAACGCCAGCGCATGGCGGCCGACCGACGCATCGGCCAGCGCGATCACCCCGAACCGCTCGGCGCGCAGCATCGCCGCGGCCACCGCGCAGCGGAACATGCCCAGCACCGGCCGCCCGGTCACTTCGCGCACCGCCTCGATTCCGGGGTCGGAGGCGCAGGCGATGACGAACACATCCGCCGCCTCGCCCGCCACCACCGCGCACAGCGGCGCCACGGCGGCATGCCAGTCGCGCCAGGAATAGATGCCTGGCGGCCCGTCCGCCACGGTGGCGACCTCGATCATCGGGCCGCCGGGATGGCGCAAACCGGCCACCGCCGCGTCGATCCCGGCACTGCACGCCGTGCTCGAATTCGGGTTCACCAACAGGATGCGCGGCACTGCATTTCCTGGCATGAAAATCTCCGCTTCGCCAAATGGCCGCCGAGGCGGTATATATTGCACCGCACCATGGCCGCCCGCTGCTCGCCGCTTCCGGCTTAGCCGCTGGCCCCGCCGGAGGATAGCCCCGTGCCCGACTCCGTTGCCCCCGTCCGCTGGCCTTCCGCCGACGTCGCCACACCTGCGCCGGCGGCAGCGATGCCGGACATGCCCACCGCCCTGCTGCGCGGCCTGCGCGGCATCTGCCCGTGCTGCGGCAAGGCCCGCCTGTTCGCCGGCTGGCTGCGCGTGGCCGGCAGCTGCGCGCAGTGCGACGCCCCGCTGGGCCGGGTGCGCGCCGACGACCTGCCGCCCTATGTCACCATCTTCGCCGTCGGCCACATCGTGGTGCCAGGCATGCTGGTGCTGGAGAAGGCACAGACACCGGACCTTTGGGTGCACACCGCGATCTGGGTGCCGCTGACCATCGCCCTGTCGCTGGCGCTGATGCGGCCGGTCAAGGGGGCGACCATCGGGTTGATGCTCAAGCTCGGGTTCGGCCAGCCGGACCATCATGCCTGACACCGCGCTGAAGCACGGGCGGCTGGGCCGGTTGGTGCTGGAGGGCGAGGCGCTGACCCGCCTGTCCCCGCTGCTGGAGGCCGATCGCGCCCAGGCGGTGGAAGACCTGCTGGCCGAGAACCGCTTCACCCCCGTCCGTGCCCCGGGCGACGGCCCCTTCGCGCTGCGCCTGTCGATTGCCGAGGGCCGGCTGGCCTTCGACATCCGCGCCACCGATGACCGCAGGCTGCATGTCGTCGCCCTGGCGCTGGGCCCGTTCCGGCGGCTGATCAAGGACTATCAAATGCTGGTGGACAGCCACGTCCTGGCGGTGCAGGAGGGGCGGGAGGCGCGCATCCAGGCCATCGACATGGGCCGCCGCGGACTGCACAACGAGGGCGCGCAACTGCTGATTGACCGATTGGCTGGCAAGATTGCCATTGATTTCGCCACCGGAAGGCGGCTTTTCACCCTGGTCTGCGTTCTGCACCAGCGCATCTGACCCGTCAGGAGCCGACCCGCATGAAGATCGACGGCACCCCCTATCGCAGCGTCTGGGTGGACCAGGAGGATGGCTGGACAATCCGCATCTTCGACCAGACCAGGCTGCCCTGGGCGCTGGAAATCCTGCGCCTGTCCACCGTGGCCCAGGCCGCGCACGCCATCCGCACCATGCAGGCGCGCGGCGCCCCGCTGATCGGCGCGGTCGCGGCCTATGGCCTGTGCCTGGCGCTGCGCGCCGATCCCTCGCGCGACGCCATGGAGCGCGACGCCGCCATGCTGCGCGAGGCCCGGCCGACCGCGGTGAACCTGGCCTGGGCGATCGACCGCATGCTTGCCGCGCTGCGCCAGGTGCCCGACGCCAGCCGCAGCCGCGCCGCCTATGCCGAGGCCGCCGCCATCGCCGATGAGGACGTGGCGCAGTGCGAGGCGATCGGCCGGCACGGGGTGGCGATGATCGAGGCGATCGCGCGGCGCAAATCCGGCCCGGTCAACCTGCTGACCCACTGCAACGCCGGCTGGCTGGCCACCGTCGATTGGGGCACCGCGCTGGCGCCGATGTACATGGCGCACGAGCGCGGCATCGACCTGCATGTCTGGGTGGACGAGACCCGGCCGCGCAACCAGGGCGCGCTGCTGACCACGTGGGAACTCGGCCGCCACGGCGTGCCGCACACGATGGTGGTGGACAATGCCGGCGGCCACCTGATGCAGCACGGCCAGGTGGACATGGTGATCGTCGGCGCCGACCGCGTGGCCCGCAGCGGCGATGTCGCCAACAAGATCGGCACCTACCTCAAGGCGCTCGCCGCCCATGACAACGGCGTGCCGTTCTGGGTGGCGGCCCCGTCATCGACCATCGACTGGGCGATCTCCGACGGCGTGACCGGCATTCCGATCGAGGAGCGCCCGGCCACCGAGGTGACCGTGATGACCGGCCGCGCGCTGGATGGCGCGGTGTTGCCGGTGCGTATCGTGCCCACCGCCACCCCGGCCGCCAACCCGGCCTTCGACGTGACCCCCGCCCGGCTGGTCACCGGCCTGATCACCGAGCGCGGCTGCTGTGCGGCGAACCCGGCCGCGCTGGCGCGGCTGTTCCCCGAATACGCCTGAGCGGCCCCCGCGCTGCGGATGAGCAAAACATCACTTGCCGGCGGGTGCGGGCAATGACCATTGTGACCGCACGAGCCGTCAGGGGGAACGCCGCATTTGGCCGAGCTGGCTGAAATCTGGAACGAGTGGGGCCACCTCGCCTATCTCGGCGCTTTCCTATGGTCGTTCTTCGAAGGCGAGTCCTTCGTTCTGATGGCAGCGGCACTGGGCCATGCCACCGGCATCGTCGATCCGTGGGTGCTGTTGTTGTCGGTCTGGGCGGGCTCGTTCCTGGGCGATCAGTGCTGGTTCCTGTTGGGCCGGCGCTTCGGCGTGCGCGTGGTGCGCCGCATTCCGGGGGCCGAGGCACGGGTGGCGCGCGCGATCGACTTCATCGAGCGATTCGGGGCCGCGTTCATCCTGAGCTTCCGTTTCGCCTATGGCATCCGCAACGTCGCCTCCGTCGCCTGCGGCATGACGACGATGAATTACGGCTATTTCGCCGCGCTGAACTTCGTTGCCGCCGGCGTCTGGGCGGCCAGTTTCGTCGCCGCCGGCTGGTTCCTGGCCGAAGCGTTCGGCGCGCATAATGTCGGGTGGGCGCTGGGCGGCATCGGCCTGTTCGTCATCGGCGGCCTGATCTACCGTGCCCGTGCCGCCCGACGCCGTGCCGACGCGGCCAGCTCCGCCTGAACCCACCCGGCATTCCGCGGGCGCGCCGAAGGCCGGCGGCAACAGCGATAGGGGGGCGACCAGGACCGCCCCGCCTGGCTACTCCACCGGCGAATCCAGCGTCGGGTTCGCAAGCGCCTCGGCCAGCTTCGCCAGCGCCGTGGCGCGATCGCCCTGCCCCAGCGCCTGGCGCGCTTCGGTCAGCAGGCGGACCGGCGCCTGTTCACTGGGAATCTCCGCGCGGGAAGGCCGCACCGAGCGGACCAGCACCCGGCTTTCGGCGCGCTCGATCGCCTCGATCGCCTCGCCCGTGCGGCCGGCGGCAATGGCAGAGCGGGCGGCGGTGACGAAGGCGCTGGGCGGCGCCTCGTCGGCCACCGGCGGAGCGGGCAGGCGCGCCTTCGGCACGGGCCCGGCCGAGGGGGGCGGTTGCGCCACGGCGGGAAGGGCGGTGCACAGCAGCAGGGCGAGCGGAAGATATGGTTTCATGGCACGACTCCGAACGTTGCCGTCCCTATTTGGTGCGCCCGGTCGCCGGTTGCCATGCGCGGTCATTCCTCGACGCGGAACGCATCGGCGATGCGGCGCACCGTGCCCTGGGCATCGACCAGCACCACGTCGAAGCGCACGCCGGCCGCCCCCCAGCCGGGATTCTGCGCCAGCACGATCCCGGCCGCCGCGATCAGCCGGGCGCGCTGGCGCGGCCCCAGGGCGAAGGCGGCCTGGGCGAGGCGGGCGCGGCGCTTGACCTCGACGAAGGCCAGCAGGCCGCAGCGTTCGGCCACCAGGTCGATCTCGCCGGCCGGGGTGCGCAGCCGCTGGCCGAGCACGGTCCAGCCTTCGCGTGCCAGCGCCGCCGCCACCGCCGCCTCCGCCGCCACGCCGCCGGCCTGGTTGGCGCGGCCGCGCAGGGAGCGGCGGGTGTCAGCCATGCGACGCGAAGCCGGCCGCGCGGTCGCGCCCGATCAGCGCCAGCCCCTCGGCCACCGAGACGAATTCGCCGCCGGTGCTGACCCGCGCGGCGCCGAAGCGGTCATCGAACAGGCGGCGCACGGCGGGCACGAAGCTGGTGCCGCCGGTGAGGAAGACGTGATCGACAGCCGTCACGCCGGATTGCCGCATCACCTGGTCGATGGCGGCGGCGAACTGGGCGAGGTCGGCCGCGATCCAGGCCTCGAAATCCGCGCGGGTGATGGCGATGTCCAGGCCCAGCTCCTTGTGGTGGAAGGAAAGACGGGTGGTGGCGGAGTCCGACAAGGCCGCCTTGGCCGCCGAGACGGTCTGGTAGAGGCGATAGCCCATCTCGTCCTCGATCAGGTCGACCAGGTTGCCCAGCCGGTGGGGGTCGCGGGCGCCGCGCATCACCTCGCGCATTTCGCGCAGGGTTTTCGGGTTGCGCATCAGCGACAGGCGATGCCAGCGGGCGAAGGAGGAATACCAATCCGGCGGCACCGGCAGCTCCGCCCCGCCCATCACGCGATACGTCATGCCCTTGCCCAGGCGCGGCGAGATCACCTGGTCGATGATGCGGTAGTCGAACACGTCGCCAGCGATGCCGACGCCGGAATGGCCGAGCGGCTCCACCCCTTGGCCGGGCACGAAGCGCAGCAGGGAGAAATCGCTGGTGCCGCCGCCGAAATCGCCGATCAGCACGGTGGCGGGCGCGGTCAGGGTGCGGGCGAAGCGGTAGCCGGCGCCTTCCGGCTCCAGCGCCACGTCGATGCCCACCATGCCGGCCTCGGCGAAGGCGGCGCGCAGGCGGGTCTCGCCGAAATCATCGTCGGTGCGCTCGCCGGCGAAGCGCACCGGGCGGCCGGCGATGATGCGCAGGCCGGCGGGATCCACCTGGGCGGCGGCGAGGAAGCTGCGCAGGAAGGTGGCGATCAGCGCCTCCAGCGTGAAGCGGCGGCCAAAGATGCGGGTATCGGTGAAGCTGCGCTGCGCCAGGTAGGTCTTCATCGACATGATCAGGCGGGAGTCCAGGGGGTCGTCGAGATAGGCCTCGATGGCGGCGGGTCCGGCTTCCTGGCGCAGACGACTGCCCTGGGCGGTGCCGCTGCCGTAGTTCTCGGCCCAAAAGCACAGCACCGAGCGGAACACCTCCTGCGTGCCGAAGCGGGCGGTGGTGGTGGTGCCGTCGGGGTGCAGCAGCGCCAGCACGGTATTGGTGGTACCGAAGTCGATACCGAGCACGGGGGGCATGGTGCGGGTCCGGTCTGAAGGGCCGCGGGTTTCAGCGCAACGCGGCGCCGATGGCAAGCCCCCCGCTCGGAAACGCGCCGCCCCGATCATCCGCATGAGGCCTGGTCCCGGTGCGAACGGACAAAGTTTTTTTGCTTCTTTTTGTTCACAAAAAGAAGGGCTTGCTTCCCTATCTTACGCCGCCCCCATCACGAAGCCTCATCGGTGGGCGGCGCCGGCCGGATGCCCCATTCCGCCACCAGGGTGAAGCCGACGGCCAGCAGCACGGGGCCGACGAACACGCCGAGCAGCCCGAAGGCGAGCGCGCCGCCGAGCACGCCGAGCATGGTCAGCAGGAACGGCAGCTTGGCGCCGCGGGCGATGAAGTAGGGGCGGACGAAATTGTCCGACATGCTGATCACGCCGGCGCCCCAGGCCAGCATGAAGATGCCCCAGCCGGTCTGCCCGGTCGACAGCAGCCACAGCGCGGCCGGCAGCCAGACCAGGGGTGCGCCGACCGGCAGCACCGACAGCCCGCCGGCCACCACTGCCAGCAGCGCCGGGCGCGGCACGCCGGCCAGCCACAGGCCGAGGAAGGTCAGCATGCCCTGGACCACCGCGGTGCCGAGGATGCCGAAGACCACGCCGCGCACCGTCTCGCCGGTGACCTTGATCAGCCGTTCGGCCTGGGGGCCGGCGATGCGGTGCAGGATGCCCACCAGGCGGGCGGCGATGGTCTCGCCCGAGAGGTACAGGAAGAAGGCGACGAACAGGGCGAGCACGAACTCCAGCACGCCGTTGGCCAGGCCCAGCAGCAGGCGCAGGCCAAACTGCACGCCGATACCGAAATAGGGCCGGAAGAACGTGGCCATCGCGGCGAGGTCGCGTGCCCAGTTGCTCCATTGCTCGCTCAGGATCGGGCCCAGCAGCGGCAGGGTGAACAGCCAGTCGGGCGCCGGCGGCAGGCCGGTGCTGAGCGCCTCGTTCAGCGCGCGCTCGATCTGCTGGACGTCGCCGGTGCCGCTGGGGGCGGCCAGCGCCAGGGGCAGCACCACCACCACCGCGGTGATCGTCACCATCACCCCGGCGGCGGCGAGCTGGCCGATGCGCAGGCGGTCGCGCAGGGCGGCGTAGAGCGGCCAGGTGGTGAAGGCCAGGATCGAGGCCCACAGGATGGCGGACAGGAACGGTGCCAGGACCATGGCACAGCCCAGTGCCACGCCGCCCAGCAGCAGGCCCATCAGGATGCGTTCGGCGAGCATGCGGTCCCCCTTTGGTCCACCGTATGGACCGGCCCGGCGGTGGAGACTAGCCTGGGGGCAACCGGGGAGAAACCGCCGATGCCGAAGCTGGCCGCCAACCTGTCGATGATGTTCAACGAGGTGCCGTTCCTGGACCGCTTCGACGCGGCGGCGAAGGCCGGGTTCACGGCGGTGGAGTTCCTGTTTCCCTATGAATGGCCGGCGGCGGAGCTGAAGCGGCGGCTGGCGGCCAACGGGCTGACCCAGGCGCTGTTCAACATGGCCCCGGGCGACTGGGCGGGCGGTGAGCGCGGGCTGGCCTCGCTGCCGGGGCGGGTGCAGGAGTTTCGCGACAGCGTGGCCAAGGCGCTTGATTATGCGGAAATCCTGGACTGCAAGCTGGTGCATTGCATGGCCGGGATTCCGCCGGCGGGCACGCATCCGGTGACCGCGGCCGCACTGTTCGCCAGCAATGTCGCCTGGGCCGCGGAGCAGGCGCAGAAGGCCGGGCGGCGGCTGGCGCTGGAGCCGATCAACCATCGCGACATGCCGGGCTATCACCTGAACACCATGGCGCAGGGCGCTGCGGTGGTGGATGCGCTGGGGATCGACCGGGTGGGGCTGCAATTCGACGTCTACCACTGCCAGACCACCGAGGGCGACGTGACCAAGCGGATGGAGGCGCTGTTCGGGCGGATCGTGCACATGCAGATCGCCGACGTGCCGGCGCGCAACGAGCCGGGGACCGGGGAGATCGGCTGGGAGTTCGTGCTGCGGCGGATCGACGAGCTGGGCTACACCGGCTGGGTCGGCTGCGAATACCGCCCGGCGGGCGACACGGTGGCGGGGCTGGCGTGGCGCGGGCGATTCGGGGTCTAACACCCCTTCTGCAACCCAATCGGGAGACGACCCCATGAAAATCGGATTCATCGGCCTGGGCATCATGGGCCGCCCGATGGCGCTGAACCTGCGCGCCGCCGGCCACGAGCTGATCGTGCCGGAGCGGCGCAGCCTGACCCAGGAGGTGCGCGCGGCCGCCAGCGTGGTGGGCGACGGCGCCCATGTGGCCGAGCAGGCCGACGTGATCATCGTGATGGTGCCGGACACGCCGGATGTGGAGGGCGTGCTGTTCGGCCATCACGGCGTGGCCGAGGGGCTGGCGAAGGGCAAGCTGGTGATCGACATGTCGTCGATCTCGCCGATCGCCACCAAGGATTTCGCGGCGCGGATCAATGCGCTGGGCTGCGAGTACCTGGATGCGCCGGTCTCGGGCGGCGAGGTCGGCGCCAAGAACGCGGCGCTGACCATCATGGTGGGCGGGCCGGACAGCGCGTTCGAGCGGGCGTTGCCGCTGTTCGAGGCGATGGGCAAGAACATCACCCATGTCGGGCCGGAGAACGGCGCCGGGCAGACCTGCAAGGTGTGCAACCAGATCATCGTGGCGCTGAACATCCAGGCGGTATCGGAGGCGCTGACCTTCGCGCGCAAGGCCGGCGCCGATCCGGCGAAGGTGCGCGCGGCGCTGATGGGCGGATTCGCGTCGTCGCGCATCCTGGAGGTGCATGCCGAGCGGATGATCAACCGCACCTTCGCGCCGGGCTTCCGCGTGCGGCTGCACCAGAAGGACCTGAACCTGGCGCTGTCCGCGGCCAAGGAGATGGACATGGCGCTGCCGAACACGGCAATCGCCCAGCAGATGTTCTCGGTGGTGGCCGCCGCCGGCGGGGCCGACCTGGATCATTCCGCGCTGGTGCAGGCGGTGGAGATCATGTCCGGGGTGAAGCCCTGATTGGCATGGAATCACCGTTGAATTAATGATTGTGTCACGACAATCGGGACATCGTCTCGCTTGGCGCGAATCGGACTTGAATTAACCCATCGGCAAGAATATCACGGGTCAGCGACTCGCCATGAGACGCTGACCCGTTTCCGTTGGTGCCGTGGTGCCAATCGTGAGCGGCATGCCATTGGACAAGGAGGCGATCCGCCCATGCGCTTCACGGAAATCGGCCAGCAACTGCGGGCCTATCGACTGGAATCCGGCCTGCGCGCCGAGGAGATCGCCGCCCGCCTCGGCGTCTCCCGCGCCGCACTGTATCGCTACGAGAAGGGCGAGGTGATCAAGCTCGACACCATCAAGCGGCTGGCGGAACTGCTGAAGATTTCGCCGCTGTCGCTGCTGGGCATCGGCGTCGAGTACTACAACCGGCCGGTCGGCTACCTGGAGCGCATCCGCCAGGTGGAGGAGACCGCCGATCAGGTGCTGATGGTGAGTGGCCCGCTGTGCTACCTGACCACCACGGATGCCTATGACCAGGCGATGGCCGCCGTGTTCGAGGAGGCGGCCGAGACCGCCGGAAGCGACCGCAATGCAGCGCGGGTGGCGGCCGAGCAGGTGCTGGGCATCCTGGCGGCGCGCAAGCGGATGTATGGCATGCGCCGGCCGGGGATCATCGCCATGGTGCCGGTGGGGCGGCTGCGGATGCTGCTGGAACTGGGCATTGCCCCGAGCCTGCCGGTGTCCGAGCGCACGCGGCGCATGTGCCGCGAGGTGGCCGCCGGCGAGGTGGCGCAGATCGCCACCCTGATGGAGACCGAGCCGATGGGGCTGCAATTCGGCCTGGTGCAGGCCGCGGACCTGAATGGCGGCTTCGAGATCCTGCGCGCGCGGGACCGCGCAACCCTGGCGATGAACCCGTTCGCGCCGGATGCCAGCCCGTTCGGCGCGCCGGGCGTGGCGATGATCACCGCCGCCGACGAGGCGATTGCCGCCCATCAGCGGGTGGCCGAGACGCAATGGCGCGAGGCGACCAAGGGGGCTACGGCGGCGGCCGAGGTGCGCCGGCTGATCGAGGCGGCCAAGCTGCGCTGATGGCTGTTGCGCGCGCCCCGCTTGTGGGCAAAGCCGCGCGGCAGGCCTATTCTCCGTGCGCCATTGCGGGGTGACGCATGACCGAACGCCTGTTCCTGGAAGATGCCTATCTGCGCCAGGCCAGCGCGCGCGTGCTGCGCGCCGATGCGGCCGGCATCGTGCTGGACCGCACCGTGTTCTACGCGCGCTCCGGCGGCCAGCCCGGCGATGCCGGCGTGCTGCGCTGGGATGGCGGCGAGGCGCGCATCACCGAGGCGACCAAGGGCGAGGGCGAGGCGATCCTGCATGTGCCGGCCGAGGGCGTGGTGCTTCCCCCCGTTGGCGCCGAGGTGGTGGGCGAGATCGACTGGGCACCGCGCCATGCGCTGATGCGGATGCACACCGCCATGCACCTGATGTGCGCGGTGCTGCCGGGCATCGCGGTGACCGGCGGGTCGGTGGGCGCGGACCGCTCGCGCCTGGACTTCAACCTGCCGGAGGCGCCGGACAAGGCGGCGATCGAGGCGGCGCTGAACGCGCTGGTCGCCGCCGACCATCCGGTTTCCCACCTTTGGGTGGAGGAGTCGGTGCTGGACGCCAATCCTGCCCTGGTGCGCACGCTGTCGGTGCAGCCGCCGCGCGGCAACGGGCGGCTGCGGCTGGTTCGGATCGGCGCGGAGGCGGCGCCGATCGACCTGCAACCCTGCGGCGGCACCCATGTGGCGCGGACCGGCGAGATCGGACCCGTCGCCGTGCAGAAGATCGAGAACAAGGGCAAGCAGAACCGGCGCATCATCATCGTGCCGGCGTAACCGGCTGATCACGAGGGAAACACACTTGGCAAAGCACCCGCTGGTCTCCACCAACTGGCTCGCCGAGCGGCTGGGCCGTCCGGGCATCCTGGTGTTCGACACCACCAAATACCTGCCGAACGAGCCGAAGGACGGGCTGACGGAATTCCGTGCCGCGCATATCCCCGGCGCGCGGTTCTTCGACATCGACGATATCGCCGATCCCGACACCGCGCTGCCGCACATGGTGCCGACGGCCGGGCGGTTCGCGCAGAAGATGGCGGCCCTCGGCGTGGCGAACGACAGCACGGTGGTGTTCTACGACCAGAAGGGCCTGGCCTCGGCGGCGCGCGGCTGGTGGATGATGGGGCTGTTCGGCCATGACCGCGCCGCGGTGCTGGATGGCGGGTTGCCGAAGTGGCGCGCCGAGGGGCGTGCGGTGGAGGAAGGCGCGCCGGCACCGGTGGAAGTGGCGGAGTTCCGCCCGGACCTGCGCGCCACGCGGCTGCGCGGGGTGGGCGACATCCTGGCCAATGTGACGCGCCAGGCCGAGCTGGTGCTGGATGCCCGCGCCGCCGGGCGCTTCACCGGCGCCACCCCGGAGCCGCGGGCCGGCATGCGCAGCGGCCATATGCCGGGGGCGGCGAACCTGCCGTACACCGACCTGCTCGCACCGGACCAGACGCTGTTGCCGCCGGACGCACTGCGCGCGCGCTTCCTGGCCGCGGGTGCGGATGGCAGCCGGCCGCTGGTGACGTCCTGCGGCAGCGGGGTGACGGCCTGCATCCTGACCCTTGGTCTGGTGCTCGCCGGGCTGCCGGCGGGGGCGGTCTATGACGGGTCCTGGACCGAATGGGGCGGGCGCCCCGATACTCCTGTGGAAAGCAACTGAAGATGAACGACAAGACGGTGGAGAACGACAAGCATGGAGGCCGGGGCTACTACACCCGGCTGTCCCATGGCGGGCGCGCCGGCACCAATGTGCGCGGCTTCGTCAACGTGCCGGTGCATCGCGGCTCCACCATGCTGTACGGCAGCATGGCCGAGCGCACCGCGGCGTCACAGGATCGCTTCGAGCAGAAGCCGCATTACGGCACCGGCGGCAGCGCGACGCATTGGGCGCTGGAGAACGTGGTCGCCGAGATCGAGGGCGGCACGCGCTGCCAGATCGTCTCCACCGGGCTGGCCGCGGTGACCGTGCCGCTGCTGGCCTATCTGAAGGCGGGCGAGCACGTGCTGATGCCCGATAGCTGCTACGGCCCGGCGCGCAGTTTCTGCGACAACTTCCTGACCAGGATGGGGATTTCCACCACCTACTACGATCCCACCATCACCGGCGCGGCGATCGCGGCGCTGTTTCAGCCCAATACGACGGTGCTGTACCTGGAGAGCCCCGGCAGCCATACCTTCGAGGTGCAGGACGTTCCGGCGCTTTCAGCCGTTGCGCGAGGCAAGGGCGCCAAGGTGCTGATGGACAACACCTGGGGCATTCACCATTTCCAGCCATTCAAGCACGGCGTGGATGTGTCGATCCAGGCGCTGACCAAATACGTCGTCGGGCATTCCGACGTGCTGCTGGGCTCGATCACGGTGAACACGCGCGAGGACTGGGAGCGGGTGCGGGCCACCTCGGTGATCCTGGGCCAGTATGCCAGCCCCGACGATTGCTGGCTGGCGCTGCGCGGGGCGCGGACCATGGGCGTGCGGATGGAGCGGCAGGAGAAGTCGGCGGTGGCGGTGGCGGCCTGGCTGGCGACGCGGCCGGAGGTGAAGATGGTGCTGCACCCTGCCCTGCCCGGCACGCCCGGCCATGAGCTGTGGAAGCGCGACTTCACCGGCGCCTGCTCGCTGTTCGGCGTGGTGTTCCGCGACGACATCGCGCGCGAGTCGGTGCATGCCATGGCCAATGCGTTGCAGCTGTTCGGCAAGGGCGCGTCCTGGGGTGGGTTCGAGAGCCTGGCGCTGCCAACCGGAGGGTCGGTGACCCGCACCGCAGGGAGCGGGCAGTTCGGCGGCGAGATGATGCGGCTGCATGTCGGGCTGGAGGATGTCGATGACCTCAAGGCCGACCTGGAGCAGGGGCTGGCGGTGCTGAACGCGCGGCGGTGAGGTTGGAAAGAAAATGGACACAGAGGCACAAAGGCACGGAGGAGCAAGGCAAGGGAGGAGATCATGGCTGACGGAGTCTCGCCTTGTCTTGTTTCTCCGTGCCTTTGTGCCTCCGTGTCCGCTTTCTTCCTGAAGGCCGTTCCACATGGCCGATCTCACCCGCTATGCCGGCTATGCGTTGACCGATGCGGTGATCCCTGAACTGCCGAACCACTACCGCGGCAAGGTGCGGGAGAATTACGACCTGGCGGACGGGCGGCGGATCATCATCGCCACCGATCGGCTGTCGGCGTTCGACCGTATCCTGACCGCCGTGCCGCTGAAGGGGCAGGTGCTGACGCAACTGGCGCGGTTCTGGTTCGAGCGCACCGCCGATATCTGCGCCAACCATGTGATCGAATACCCCGATCCCAACGTGCTGGTGTGCCGGCGGCTGGAGATCATGCCGGTGGAGGTGGTGGTGCGGGATTACCTGGCCGGCACCACCTCCACCTCGATCCTGTCGATGTACAAGGCCGGGCGGCGGGAGATGTACGGCCATCGCTTCGCCGATGGGATGAAGCCGAACCAGAAGCTGCCGGAGACCATCCTCACGCCGACCAGCAAGGCTTTCGATGCCGGGCATGACGAGGAGTTGACCCCGGCGCAGATCGTCGATGGCGGGCTGTTGACCCAGGCGCAGTGGGACGCGGTGAGCCGGCTGGCGCTGGCGCTATTCGCGCGCGGGAAGGCGGTGGCGGCAACGCGCGGGCTGATCCTGGTGGATACGAAATACGAGTTCGGCCTCGCGCCCGACGGCGCCATCGTGCTGGCGGACGAAATCCATACGCCGGATTCCAGCCGCTACTGGTTCGCCGCCAGCTACCCCGAACGCTTTGCCGCCGGCGCGGCGCCCGAAAGTTTCGACAAGGATTTCGTGCGGTCCTGGGTGGTGGCGCGGTGCGATCCCTATCGCGATGCGATCCCGGAGATCCCCGCCGAGATCGTGCTGGCGGCGGCAAGCATCTATGTTCGTGTGTTCGAGGCGATCACCGGGCAGGAATTCGCCTTGCCCGATCCCGCTCTGCCCGTGCTGGAGCGGGTGCGGGGACATTTGGTCAGGTATTTCTAACAAGAAAGATCTTCTTTTTCTGAAGAAAAAGAAGCAAAAAGACTTTTCGTTCGTTTCCCGTGGATCATCCGGCGACGGCCAAGTGAATGAAAGTTTTTTGGTTCTTTTTTTCAAAAAAGAACATCCTTACCTTTATTCTTCCTGGCACTTCGCACAAGTCCCCTCCGCCTCGATCGTCGCCCCGGTCACCTTGAAGCCAACCGCCGCAGCG
This sequence comes from Acetobacteraceae bacterium, assembly GCA_020848935.1. Taxonomy (GTDB): domain Bacteria; phylum Pseudomonadota; class Alphaproteobacteria; order Acetobacterales; family Acetobacteraceae; genus CAMDGX01. The sequence continues at coordinate 18,337 of JADLHF010000077.1, read as the reverse complement.
GCGTCGCTCAGGGCATGGGCGAGGGCGTGGTCGTCGAGTTCGGTCGCCTGGCCGCAGGTGCGGCAGATCAGGAACTGGGCGGCGTGATGGTGACCGGCCTCGTGGTCGTGCGCCTCGATGCAGCCGACGAAGGCCGAGAGGCGCTCGATGCGGTGGACGAAGCCTTGTTCTTGCAAGAAATCCAGCGCGCGATAGACGGTCGGCGGGGCGGCGGCGCCACGGTGGGCGCGCAGGCGTTCCAGCAGGTCGTAGGCGCCGGTGGGCGCTTCGGCGTCCAGGATCAGGCCGAGCACGAGGCGGCGCAGTTCGGTCAGGCGGCTGCCACGGCGGTCGCACAGGGCGGTGGCGTGGGCGAGCTTGGCGGTGGTGGCGGGGGTGAAATCCGGCGGCATCCGTGCAACATAGCATTCATGGACAGTACCAGCATCCTCGCCGCGATGTCGTTCGACGCCAACGGGCTGGTGCCCGCCATTGCCCAGCAGCACGACACCGGCGAGGTGCTGATGATGGCGTGGATGAACCGCGAGTCGGTGGCCGAGACCCTGGCCACCGGGCGGGTGTGCTATTTCAGCCGCAGCCGGGGAAAGCTGTGGCGCAAGGGCGAAAGCTCCGGGCAGCAGCAGCGCCTGGTGGAATTGCGGCTGGATTGCGACGGGGACACGGTGCTGCTGCTGGTCGACCAGCAGGGGGTGGCGTGCCACACCGGGCGGCGGGACTGCTTCTACCGGGCAGCGCGGGATGGGGCGCTGGTGGAGATCGCCGATCCCCTGGTGTCGCCGGAGGCGCTGTATGGCCACAACCATTAGCGCGGTTCCCGTCACCGTCCTGACCGGGTTTCTCGGCGCCGGCAAGACGACCCTGCTGAACCGGTTGCTGCCGAAGCCGGCGATGGCGGGCACGGCGGTGCTGGTCAACGAGTTCGGCGAGATCGGCATCGATCATCTGCTGGTGGAGAAGCTGGACGACACCACGGTGCTGCTGCCGTCGGGCTGCCTGTGTTGTTCGGTCAGCGGCGACCTGGCGCGCGCGCTGGCCGTCCTGGTGCCACGGGTGAAGGCCGGCGAGGTGAAGCGGGTGGTGGTGGAGACCACGGGATTGGCCGATCCCGCCCCGGTGGTCCACGCGTTGCTGGCCGATGTGATGCTGGCGCGGCATTACCGGATGGACGGGATTGTCACCGTGGTCGATACGGTGAACGCGCTGGCCAACCTGGATACCCATGAGGAGGCGGTGCGCCAGGTGGCGATGGCCGATCGGATCGTGCTGAGCAAGACCGACCTGGCGCCGGCGGACGATGCCTTGCTTCAGCGAATCGCGGCGCTCAATCCGGGGGCGCCGGTGGTGGTGGCGCAGCGGGGCGAGATCGAGCCGGATGCCATCCTGGAATGCGGGCTGTATGACGCCGGCGGCAAGATCGCGGACGTGCGCGAATGGTTGAACGATGCGGCCTGGGGCAAGGGGGGCGCGCATGACGGGCGCATTCACAGCTTCTGCCTGACCTTCGACGAACCGCTGCACTGGTCGGGGATCGGCATGTGCCTGGAGATGCTGATCGGCACGCGCGGCGAGAATCTGCTGCGGGTGAAGGGCATCCTGAACCTGGTCGGCCAGGACCGGCCGGTGGCGATCCACGGCGTGCAGCACATGTTCCACGAGCCGACCCTGCTGCCGGCCTGGCCGGCGGGCGATAAGCGGACCAGCCGGATCGTGTTCATCACCCGCGACCTGTCGCGCGAGACGGTGCTGGAGGGGCTGATGGCCTTCGAGCGGGCGGCGGCCGGGGTGGTTTAGGGATTGAGGTGCAATAAGCAAGGCGGGGGCGTCGCCCCTCGACCCCACCAAGTCCGGCGCGCGCCGTCGCGCGACGGGCGGAACCCTATACTTGAGTGTTACTTAAACGAATGGAGTCCAGAGGCCCCGCCTCTGGCGGGTCCAGGGCGGAGCCCTGGCCTCACTTACTCCGCCTCGGACTCTCAGTTGCCGAACAGGACCCGGTGCATGATCCGGCCGGGCAGCAGGGTGAAGACCCCGGCCAGCATGAGCGCGCCGAGGAAGATGATGGTCATGGCACGCTGGTGCGCGCGGATGCGCCCCCCACGGGCGGCCCGCACGGCAAGCACCAGGGCGACCAGGGTCACCACTGACAGGGCGTGAATCCACGAGAAATGCCCCGCGCCGGCCACGCCGGTGATCCAGAAGCTCGACAGCGCGACGCCGGCCATCAGCAGCACCCAGATCCAGCCGAGGCTGCGGTGCGGCAGCGTGCCCTTGGGGGCGGCGAACTGGACCAGTCCGATCAGGAAGGCGGCCATGGCGGCGAAGGCGTGCGCCTGGATCACGGCGGGGGCGGCGAGCAGGGGGGCGAGGAACATCTTCGGGCTCCCGGTGGAATTGGAAATCGTTGTCCAATCCGCACCGGGGTGGCAAGCCGGCGCCGGTCGGAGCGGGCACTTGCCAAGCGGCGTGGTCGACGGCCTATCGTGCGGGATGAACGCGCCCTTTGCCACCGCCGCCCTCGCTGACCGCCTGCGCCGTGAGACGGAGGGCGAGGTGCTGTTCGCGCCCGGCGACCGTGGGCGCTATGCCACCGATGCCTCGATCTACCAGATGGAACCGCTGGGCGTGCTGGTGCCGCGGCGGATCGAGGACGTGGTGGCCGCGCTGGCGATCTGCCGCGAGGGGGGCGTGCCGGTGCTGGCCCGCGGCGGCGGCACCAGCCAGTGCGGGCAGACGGTGAACCGGGCGCTGGTGATCGACTGCTCCAAGCACCTGCGCCGGGTGCTGGAGGTGGATGCGGCGGCGGGGCGGGCCTGGGTGGAGCCGGGCATCGTGCTGGGGCAGTTGAACGCGGCGATCCGCCAGCACGGGCTGTTCTTTCCGGTCGATCCCTCCACCCATGCGCGCTGCACCATCGGGGGGATGGCGGGGAACAATTCCTGCGGCTCGAAATCGATCCGCTACGGGCTGATGGCGGACAACACCGCGGCGATCGATGCGATCCTGGCCGATGGCACGCGGCATCGTTTCGGCGCACTGCCCGACAATCTCGGCGCCGAGGTGCCGGCGCGGGTGGCCGCCCTGATCCAGGACCTTCGCAGCCTGGGCGCGGCGGAGGCCGAGGAGATCGCCGCGCGGTTCCCGAAGGAATTGCGCCGGGTCGGCGGCTACAACATCGAGACCCTGACGCCGGCGGCGCGGGCCGAGGGGCGGGAGAACCTGGCGCGGCTGCTGGTGGGCAGCGAGGGCACGCTGGCCTTCTCGGCGGCGCTGGAACTGGTGCTGCACCCGATCAAGCCGCGAAAAATGCTCGGCATCTGCCAGTTCCCCAGCTTCCGCGCGGCGATGGCGGCGAGCCAGCACCTGGTCACCCTCGACCCCGAGGCGGTGGAGCTGGTGGACCGCACCATGATCGACCTCGGCCGCGCCATCCCGATCTACCGCGCCACCATCGACCGGATGCTGATCGGCGAGCCGGATTCGGTGCTGATCGTGGAGTTCCACGGCCACGAGGACGCGCCGCTGCTGGCCAAGCTGGGGGAACTGGACACGATGATGGCCGATCTCGGCTATCCCGGCGCCGTGGTGCGGGCAACCGAGGCCGGGTTCCAGGCCGATATCGCCAGCGTGCGCGAGGCCGGGCTGAACATCATGATGTCGATGAAGGGCGACGGGAAACCGGTCTCGTTCATCGAGGATTGCGCGGTGCCGCTGGCGGACCTCGCCGACTACACCGAGCGGCTGAACGAGGTCTTCGCCCGGCACGGCACCAAGGGCACCTGGTACGCCCATGCCTCGGTCGGCTGCCTGCATGTCCGCCCGGTGCTGAACATGAAGGATTCTTCCGACCTCGCGAAGATGCGTGCCATTGCCGAAGAGTGTTTTGCGCTGGTGCGGGAGTACAAGGGCTCGCATTCCGGCGAGCATGGCGACGGCATCGTGCGCAGCGAGTTTCACCAACCGATGTTCGGCGCGCGGATCGTGGATGCCTTCGGGCGGGTGAAGGCGGCGTTCGATCCTTCGGCGATGCTGAACCCGCACCGCATCGTCGATCCGCCGCGCATGGATGACCGCACGCTGCTGCGCTACCCGCCCGGCTACGCGGCGGCACCCGGCTTCACCCCGAAACTGGACTGGTCGGCGCATCCCGGGCCGCTTGGCGGCATGCTGGGGGCGGTCGAGATGTGCAACAACAACGGCACCTGCCGCGCCTTCGATGCCGGGGTGATGTGCCCGAGCTACCGGGCCACGCGCGACGAAAAACATGTCACCCGCGGGCGGGCCAACACCCTGCGCCTGGCGCTGACCGGCCAGTTGGGACCGGACGCGCTGGTGGGCGAGGAGGTGGCCGACGCGCTGAAGCTGTGCGTGTCGTGCAAGGGCTGCCGGCGGGAATGCCCGACCGGGGTCGATATGGCGAAGATGAAGATCGAGGTGCTGGCGGCGCGCGCCGACCGCCACGGGGTGGCATGGCGGGAGCGGCTGGTGGCCGCCCTGCCCCGCCTTGGCCCCTGGGCGGCGCGCGTCCCCGCCCTGGCCAACCTGCGCAACCGGGTGCCGGCGCTGCGCCGCCTGGGCGAGCGGATCGGGTTTTCGGCGGCGCGCGACCTGCCGGCGTTCGTCGGCAATCCGTTCCGCGACGACGAAGCCGATGCAAAAGGCGACGTGCTGCTGCTGGCCGACACCTTTAACCGCTATTTCGAGCCGGAGATCCTGCGCGCCGCGGTGCGGGTGCTGCGCGCGGCCGGGCATCGGGTGGAAGTGGCCGGCGGCAGCGGACGGCCGCTGTGCTGCGGACGCACCTATCTGTCGGCCGGCATGGTCGCGCGGGCGCGGGCGGAGGCATCCCGCACCCTGGCGGCGCTGGCCGGCGACCGGCCGGTGATCGGGCTGGAGCCGTCCTGCCTGTTCACGCTGAAGGACGAATTCGCCGCCCTGCTGCCGGGTGCCGCGGCCGAGGGGTTGGCGAAGCGGGCCGTGCTGCTCGGCGAATTCCTCGCCGCCGAGGCGCCGAAGCTGGCGTTCAAGCCGCTGGCGGCGACGGCGCATGTCCATGGCCACTGCCACGCGAAAAGCTTCGGCGCGTTCCTGCCGGGGCTGACGGCGTTGCGCGCGGTGCCGGGGCTGGTGGTGAAGCCGATCGCCTCCTCCTGCTGCGGCATGGCCGGCGCCTTCGGCTACCAGAGCGAGACGCAGGCGGAATCCCGCGCCATGGCCGAGGCCGGGCTGTTGCCGGCGGTGCGCGCGGCAGGGGCGGATGACATCATCGTCGCCGACGGTACCTCCTGCCGCCACCAGATCGCCGACCTGGCGGGGCGCCGGGCGGTGCATTCGGTGCAGGTGCTGGCCCAGGCTTTGGAATAGTGGGGGCTCCGGGATGGCGCCGGCGCGGCAGGGGCGGTTCGCGGCGATGCAGGGGCGCGATGCGGCAACCCCGCTGCTGAAGGTCGCCGCTTCCGGCTGGATGGCGGTGGCAATGGCGGGCGACCGGGTGCGCATGGCCCGCGGCATGCCGATGCCGAGCGGCACGCCCGTGCCGGCGTGGCATGGCTTCGTGATCGGCGGCAACATGGACAGCAGCTACGACAGCCGGCGGAACCCCGGTTGCGCTGTGTGCCGATGGCTGACCTTGTCGGCCGCGCCGCCATCATCTACTGGCCGTCCATCAGCGGCCATTTTGCCAGGATGATCCGATGACCAGCAGCGTGACGGCGCAGGATGTACTCGGGTTCTGGTTCCAGGGCGACCCAGACATCTGGCGCACCGACCCGTGGTTCCGCAAGAGCGATGCGTTCGACGCCACGATCCGCGACCGCTTCGCCCTGGCGGTGACCGCGGCACAGGACGGCGTGCTGGACGGCTGGACGGCCACGCCCGACGGCACGCTGGCCCTGCTGCTGGTGCTGGACCAGTTCGCGCGCAACATCCATCGCGGCTCCCACCTGTCCTTCGCCGGCGATGCCCATGCGCGGCACATCGCGCGCGTGGCCATCGACGGCTTGATCGAGGCGACCCTGACTCCGGTACAGCGCGTTTTCGTCTACCTGCCGTTCGAACATTCCGAGGACATGGCGGACCAGGACCTGTCGGTGCGGCTGTTCGAGTCGTTGCCGCCGGCCGGCTGGCGCGACGGCGTGGTGGATTATGCCCACCGCCACCGCGACGTGATCCGCGAGTTCGGCCGCTTCCCGCATCGCAATGCCGCCCTCGGCCGTGCCAGCACGCCGGCCGAGGAGGTCTGGCTGGCCGCTGGCGGCGGGTTCTGAAGGTCCGTCCCATGCCGCCCAACCAGCGCCTCCACATCGCCGTGCTGCCCGGCGACGGCATCGGCCGCGCGGTGCCGGCTCCCCCTGCCAGCGCGTGCTGGACGCGGCGGCATCGCGCCGCGCCGGCCTTTGGCTTGACGGGCGGATGGCCGCCGCGCGCCGTTCGACGGCAACCGGCTGGCTGACCACCGCGCGCAAAACCGGCGGCCGGCCACGGGTGAGGCGGCGGGCGCGTGGCGCTCAGCCGAGGCCGATCTCGTCCTCGAAGGCGGCCAGGAACTCGGCCACCAGCTGCGTCCGCTGCCGGGCGAGCCGGGCGCCGGCCGCGGTCTGGAAGCCGCCCTCCAGGGTCAGCAGCTTGGTGCGGAAATGGTCGATGGCAAAGACGCGGTCGTCCAGCGCACGACGTGCCGCCGCGGGGTCGGCGGGGTCGTACAGTGCCGAACCCATCCGCCCGGCGGTATAGAAGCAGCGGGCGATGCCGATGGCGCCGATCGCCTCCAGCCGGTCGGCATCCTGCAGGATCCGCGCCTCCACGGTTTGCGGCGCGATGCCGGCCGAGAAGCTGTGCGCCGCGATGGCGTGGGCCACCGCATCGATGCGCGGCGCCGGCCAGCCCAGGCCGGACAGCACGTCGCGCGCCCGTTCGGCGGCCAGGCGCGAAGCCTGCGGGCGCAGCGGCGAGGACTTCTCCACCGCCACGCAGTCGTGCAGCAGCACCGCGGCGGCCAGCACTTCGTCGTCCCCGCCCGCCTCGGCGGCGATGGTGCGGGCATTGGCCCAGACGCGGGCAAGGTGGCTGGCATCGTGCGATCCGTCATCGCCGGCGGCGACATGGGGCAGCAGGCGGGCGGCGAGGTCGTCGAAGGGGGCAAAGCGCATGCGCCATTCTGGCCGGCATCGGCCGCCGCCGCCAGTGCGCGCGCCTGCCAGGTCGCCGCCGAGCGGATCGCCGGCTACCACGCCATCGACTGCACCTGTTGCGGCGCGGCGCGGGCCTGGCGGCCGGCGGCGGCGGTCCATTCGGTGAACGGCATGTAGCGCGGCGCGAGGAACTGGTAGGTGCGCGAGATCAGCTCCCACGGCACTTCCTCGCTGGGCTCGCAGCCCGCCCAGCCGTCCAGGATCGGCTGCCAGGCGCGCTGGGCGCGATACAGCTGGTCGCGGTTGGAGCGGATGAAGGCCTGCTGGCTCTCCATGTTGCGCAGCGCGCTCATCACCTCGCCGGTCTGCGCAGCAATCTCCTCGAAGCGGGCCTGGAACTGCTGGCGCGCGGTGGTGGACAGGCGCAGCACGCGGTTCAGCGTCTCCTGGCGCTGGCTGTCGCCGCGCTGGGTCTGGACGAGGTGTTCCAGGCGGGCGGCGATGCTCTGGACCGGGCGCAACAGGCGGTCGCGCAACGCCTCGATATAGGCGAGCTCGCCGGCCAGTTCGCCGACCCGTTGCACCACGTCATTCCCGTCGGCGAGGTCCAGCTCGGCCGCGGCGCGCTCGAACGCCTTCTGCACCTGCTGGCGCAGTTCCGGCTCCGCCTCCAACCGCAGCATCGGGTCGCCGCGCGCCGGGTCGGCGGCCATGGGGTCGATCCAGGACAGCAATTGCATGCGCACGATGCTGTGGGCCCGCCGCAGGTGCTCGGCCGAGGGCACCCAGCTGGCGCGCCCGGTCAGCACCTCGCTGGGCAGCATGTCGCCCAGGCTGAGCCCGCAGACATAGTCCAGGCTTTCGGCGATCAGGCCCAGCATGCGCCCGTCCGGGCTGGAGTCGCTGATGGCGAATTCGCGTTGCAGGGCGCGCAGCGGCATCACCGCCTCGCGCTCGCCCAGGGTGACCACCATCACCGGCGTGCCGTCGGCACGGGCGCGGCGGAAGCTGACCGCACCCAGCATGGTGAACACCTGGTGCTGCAACACGCAGCGATCGGGAGGACGTTCGTCGTCGTCGTTGGTCATGCTCGCCTCGTCGCGTGTCAACAGTCTCGGCGCTGCGGCTTAAGGTCGGGTGAACGCCGCCCGTCGCGCGCTCATCCGTCTCCACCTATCGCGCCCGTCTCGCCTGTTGAGGCAATCGTGACGCGGCGACAGGGCGCTAAAGGAATCAGCAAGGAACAGCCCGTAAAACGAGACGGTTCCATATGATGAGACGTTCATGCGCCCTGCCCTGTTTTCCGACCCACCCCGCGAGGCCCGTCCTCGCCGCCTGGCTGGCCGCGTGGCATATGCCGAATCCCCAGCCGAGCGCGCCCATCTGCGGCGCCTGCGGCGTGACCTCAGCGAGGCCACCGCGCAGGAAAGCTTCGTGCTGCACTACCAGCCGCGCATCGCGCTGGGCAGCGGGGAGATCACCGGCGGCGAGGCGCTGATCCGCTGGCCGCATCGCCGGCGCGGGCTGATGGCCGCCGGTTCGTTCATCCCGGTGGCCGAGCAGTCCGGGCTGATCACCGATATCGGCGCCTGGGTGATGCGGGCGGCCTGCCTGGCGGCGATGACATGGCCGGCAGGGGTGCGCGTGGCGGTCAACGTCTCGGCGCGGCAATTGCACGACCAGGAACTGCTGCGCCAGATCGGCGGATCCCTGGAAGGATCGGGGCTGGCGCCGGAGCGGCTGGAGATCGAGCTGTCCGAGGCGATCCTGATGGATGACAACCTGGACACGCTGTTGGCGCTGTCGGCCATCCGCGACCTCGGTGTTGGCATCACGCTGGACGATTTCGGCGCCGGGCTGGCCAGCCTGGACATGCTCAAGCGCCTGCCGCTGGAGCAGATCAAGCTGGACCGCGCCCTGGTGCGTACCCTGCCGGACGACGCCGAGGACGTGGCGATCGCGCAGGCGATCGTCGATATCGGCCACGCGCTGGGCCTCGGCGTGGTGGCCGAGGGGGTGGAGACCGAGGCGCAGCGCTGCCTGCTGGCCGCGATGGGCTGCGACCATGCCCAGGGCTACCTGTTCAGCCAGCCGCTGCCCGAGGAACAGTTCCACCTGCGCCTCGGCGCCCTTGCGGTGGCAGGGGGCGCGGCGGCATAGAGGGCGGGTGAACATATCCCCGCTCGAAGCCTTCCTGCTGGATCACCTGCGCGCCTGCGCGCCGGGCTCGGCCGACCCGGTGGCGGTGGCGCGCGCCTTCCAGGCGGCAACCCGGCCCGACGACCGCGACCCCGATGCCTGGCACCGCCATTTGTCCGCCGTGCGGCGCGGCGCGCTGCGGCTGGCCGGCGAGGGCCGCATCGACCTGCTGCGCAAGGGCAAGAAGGTGCCGCCGGAACAGGCGCGCGGGGTGATCCGCCTGCGCCTGGCGCCCGACGAGGCGCCATGAGGCGGCTGTTGCCGCTGCTGCTGGCCCTGTTGCTGCCTGCCTGTCGCGATCATGGCGCGGACGGCATCGCCCCGGCGACGGTGATCGACATGACCCGGCTGGTCCGCCCCGCCACACCGAACACCGCCCTGGCCGCCCCGGAAGGCTTCGCGCCGGTGCCGGACATCATCACCCCGCGCTACGCCGCCGATCCCGACCGGCTGTTCGCCGCCATCCAGGCGGTGGCCCTGGCGCAGCCGCGCGTCTTCGTCCACGGCACCTTCCCGCAGCTTCGCCAGGCGCATTTCGTCGCCCGCAGCGCGCTGCTGAACTTTCCCGACCTGATCGCCGTGCAGGTGACGCCGGAATCCGGCCTGGTCCTGTGGTCGCGCAGCGTCCATGGACGGTCGGATTTCGGCGTCAACCGGGCGCGGCTGGCAGCCTGGCTGGCGGCCCTGCCGGCGGCGCTCGCGGGTCCGTAGCAAGAAAGCATGTTCTTTTTTGAAAAAAGAACCAAAAAACTTCCGTTCGCTGGAGTCTTTGGCACGAGCGCGGGCGCGTAAAGGATAATCAGTGCGGTTTTGTTGAGTCCATGGGATGGAACATCATTCCTGTCGGCATTTCCGCTATTGCGAGTCCCGCACCACCGCCAGGACCGCTGCCCCGTAGCGGGTGAGCTTGGACGCGCCCACCCCCTTCACCTCGCCAAGCTCATCCATGTCGCGCGGCCGCACCGCGGCAAGCTCGCGCAGCGTGGTGTCGTGGAAGATGACATAGGGCGGCACGCCCTGCGCCTTGGCCTCGCCGGCCCGCCACTGGCGCAGCGCCTCGAACAGCCCCGCCGCCTCGGATGAGCCGGAGGCCGCCAGCGTCGCGGCGGCGCGCTGGGCGCGGGCCCGCGGGCGGGGTGCCGCGAGAATATCCTCGCGCAGCATCACCACCTCCTGGCCCCTGAGGATCGGCCGCGCCTTGTCCTCCACCAGGCTGAGCGAGGCGAACTCGCCGCTGTCCACCGCCAGCGCGCCACGGGCGATCAACTGGCGGATCACGCCGCGCCAGAATTCGCGGGTGCGCTCGGCGCCCACGCCGAAGGTCGGCAGCCGGTCATGTCCCCATTGGACGATGGCATCGGAGGTCTTGCCCATGAGCACCGCGATCACATGCAGTGCGCCGAAGCGCTGGCCGGTGCGGTACACCGCCGACAGCGCCTTCTGCGCGTCGATCGTGCCGTCGAACCGGCCGACCGGATTCCGGCAGGTGTCGCAATGGCCGCAGGGCTCGGTGAGCTCCTCGCCGAAGCAGGCCAGCAATTGCTTCGTGCGGCACTGCGTGGTCTCGGTCAGCGAGATCATCGCCTCCAGCCGCGTGCGCATGGCGCGTTTCTGCGCCTCGGGGGCGGCGGAACTGTTCAACCAGTAGCGGGCGCGCGCGATGTCCTCGCCGCCATACAGCAGCAGCGTCTCGCTGGCCTCGCCGTCGCGCCCGGCGCGGCCGATCTGCTGGTAGTAGGCTTCCGGGCTGTCCGGCATGTCGAGATGGACGACGAAACGCACGTCGGGCCGGTCGATGCCCATGCCGAAGGCGATGGTGGCCACCACCACCACCGGCTCGCCGGAGCGGAAGCGCCCGGCGGCATCGCGCTTGACCTGCGGCGCCAGCCCGGCGTGGAAGGCCACCGCCGGAATGCCCTTGGCCGCCAGCGAGGCCGCGGTCCGCTCGGTCTTGTTGCGGCTGCCGCAATAGACGATGCCGGCCTCGCCGGCATGCCGGGCCAGCAGGGACAGCAACTGCTGGGTCTCGCTGGACTTGGCCTCGGCGGCGATGTGCAGGTTCGGCCGGTGGAAGCTGGCGGTGAACACCTCGGCCGCCGGCATGTCCAGGGCGGCCAGGATGTCGTCGCGGGTGCGCGGATCGGCCGTCGCGGTCAGCGCCAGGCGCGGCACGCCGGGGAAAAGCTGCGCCAGCCGGGCGAGGTCGCGGTATTCCGGCCGGAACTCGTGGCCCCACTGGCTGACGCAATGCGCCTCGTCGATCGCCACCAGGGCGATTTCCTGGCGCTGCAACCGCTCCAGCGTGCCGGGCGACAGCAGGCGTTCGGGCGAGACGTACAGCAGGTCCAGCATGCCGCCATCCAGTTCGCGGCCGATGCGGCGGTGCTCGTCGGGCTCCAGCTCGGAATGCAGCGCCGCGGCGGCCACGCCAAGCTGGCGCAGGGCGGCCACCTGGTCGTCCATCAGCGCGATCAGCGGCGAGATCACGATGGCGGTGCCATGCCGGCACAGCGCGGGGATCTGGTAGCACACCGACTTGCCGCCGCCGGTGGGCATCAGCACCAGCGCGTCGCCGCCGGCCATCACCTGGGCGATCACCTGTTCCTGCAGCCCGCGGAAGCTGGGGAAGCCGAACACCCGGCGCAAGACCTCGCGCGCCGCGTCCTCCGGCAGGTGCGGGGCAGCGTCCATGGTCGCGGTTAGCGGGTCCGGAACCTGATCCCGACCCGGCGCGACTCCTCTTCGCCGCCGATCGCCGTCACCTCACCCTCGCCCACACGGGTGATGCGCGCGGGATCGATGCCGGCCTCCACCAGCATATCGCTCACCAGCTGGGCGCGCAGCAGCGAGAGATAGAGATTGGCCTTCGCGCTGCCGTTGGTGTTGGCGGTGCCGGTGACGTCGATGCGCAGCGCGGGGTTGGCCCTTGCATAGGCGGCGGCGGCCTTGATCACGTCGCGCGCCGCAGGGTCGAGCTCCGACGACCAGGTGGAGAAGAACACGAAGAACGTCTGCTGCGCGCGCGCCGGTTGCAACGAAAGCACCAGCGCCGCGGCAAGCAGGATGGGCACGATGGTCAGGCGGCGGCGCATGGTCCGATTCTCCGAGCGGGGATGTCGCAGTAGGTGCGCCAGCCGGCGCCGCCGCGTCAATCGCCAAGCCGCACTATCCCGCCGCCGCCACCGCCCGCCCGCCGGACAGGCGCCAAATGCGGTCCAGCCGCTCCACGCCGACCAGCCGGTGGGCGATCAGCACCACGGTGCGCCCGGCGGCGGCTTCGTTCAATGCCAGGTGGAATTCGCGCTCGGTGGTCGCGTCCAGCCCGGCGCAGGGTTCGTCCAGGATCAGCACCGGCGCGTCGGACAGCAGCGCGCGGGCCAGCGCCAGCCGCCGCCCCTGGCCGCCGGAAAACCCCTGCCCGCCCTCGCCAACCCAGCCGTCCAGCCCGTCCGGCAGGGCGCGCACCACCTCATCGATGCGCGCCGCCGCCAGTGCCGCCCACAGCCGGTCATCGGTCACCGCGGTGCCCGGCGGCGCGCCCAGCAGCAGGTTGGCGCGGATGGTGTCGCGGAACAGGTGCGTCGCCTGGCCCAGCCAGGCGCAGCGCGCGCGCACCGCGCTGTCGTCCAGCGCGGCGATGTCGCTGCCGCCCAGCAGGATGCGCCCGGCGCCGGGATGGGCCACCTTCAGCAGCAGCGCCGCCAGGGTCGATTTGCCGCTGCCCGACGGCCCCAGCAGGGCGACGCGGCTGCCCTGCGGGATGTCCAGCGTCAGCCCGTCGAACACCGCCGGCCGGTCCGGCGACCAGGCGAAATGCACGCTGTCGAAACGGATCGCACTGCCGGAGGGCATGACCGACGTTGTGTGTGTGGCCGGCATCGGCGCATCGGCGAGTTCCAGCACCCGCCCGGCGGCCTGTGCGGCATGGCCGGCCGCCGCCGCCACCCGCGGCAGCACCGCGGCCGCCTCGAACGCCGCCACCACCAGGAAGGCGATGCCGGCCAGCGCGGCGTCGCCCTGGAACAGCAGCGCCACCAGCACCGCCAGCAACGCCGCCTGGCCGGCCAGGAAGGCCGCGGCACCGGCCAGCGCGGCGCGCCCGGCCACCTCGTGCTGCGCCGCCAGCAGCCCGGCCTCGCGGCCCTGCACGATCGCCAGCATGCGCCCCTCGGCGCCAAACGCCCGCACCTCGCGCAGCCCGGTCAGCGTGTCCAGGCAGGCGATGCGCAGCGCGGCAAAGGCCCCGGCGATCCGCCCGCCCTGGCGCCAGCTCGCCCGCGCGGCCAGCAGCGGCAGCGCAAACGCGGCCAGCGCGAACAGCACGCCCACCACCAGCGCCAGCCACACATTGCTGCGCGCGATCCACCAGACCAGCACCGGCAACAGCACCAGCGCGCCGGCCAGCGGCACCACGATGCGGATATACAGGATGTCCAGCGCCTCGATATCGCCCACCAGGCGGGACAGCACGTCGCCCGCCCGGCGGAAGCCCAACCCCCCGGCGGCGCGCACCGCCAGCCCGCGGAAGAACCACACCCGCAGCGCCGCCAGCGCCCGGAACAGCGCGTCATGGGTGGCCATCCGCTCGCCGTAGCGCAGCACGATCCGCGCCAGACCCAGGCCGCGCAGCACCAGCGGGGCGGCAAGCCCGGCGCCCAGCGCGGCGGCCGCCACCATCTGGCCGGACTGCGCCATCAGCAGCAGCGCCGCCGCCAGCGCCGCCAGCGACACCGCCACGCCGGCCAGCAACCAGCCCGCCTGCGGCCGCCACAGCACGACGATGCGCCACAGCGCCGTCATGCCACCCCCCGCGCCGGTGCCGCCCGGCCGTCGCGCAGGTCCAGCCGCCGCCCGGCGAAGACATGCGCAGCGGCGGCGTGGCTGGCCAGCACCACGGTGCGCCCGATCGCCAGCCGCTTCAGCCCGTCCAGCACCTCGGCCTCGGTGGCGGGGTCCAGATGGGCGGTGGGCTCGTCCAGCAGCAGCAGCGGCGCGTTCTTCAGGAAGGCGCGCGCGATCGCCACGCGCTGCGCCTGGCCGCCGGACAGGCCGTATCCGCCCTCGCCCACCGGCGTGTCCAGCCCCTGCGGCAGGATCGCGGCCACGCTGTCCAGCCGGGCGAAATGCGCGGCATCCTCCACCTCGGCGTCGCTGGCTTCCGGCCGGGCGAAGCGGATGTTGTCGCGGATGGTGCCGGCGAACAGCACCGGGCGCTGGCCGATCCAGCCGACCAGCCGCGCCTGGGCGGAAGGCACCAGGGTGGCGATATCGGCGCCGTTCAGCGTCACCCGCCCGCTATCGGGGCGCACGAAGCCCAGCAGGATCTCCAGCACCGTCGATTTCCCGGCCCCCGACGGACCGCTGAGGATCAGCGTCTCGCCCGCCGGCACCCGGAACGACAGCCCGTCCAGCGCCGGGCCGCGCGCGGCATCCCAGGTGAAGCGGACATCCTCGAAGGCGATCGCCACCCCGCGCGCGGCCACGTTGCGCACCGGCAGTGCCGGCGGCGCGAGCGGCGGCTCCGGCAGGGCGGCCAGCGCCTCGGCGGCCGGGCCGGCATGGCTGCGGTCCTGGTACGCCGCCGCGAAGCCGCGCAGCGGGGCGAAGAACTCCGGCACCAGCAGCAGCACCATCAAGGCATGGCCGGGCATCTCCAGCGTGCCGCCGGCCAGGGCAGCGACGTAGCGCAGCGCCAGCACCACGATCGCCACCGCCAGCGCGCCGTCCAACGCCGCCGAGGACAGGAAGGCCATCGCCAGCACCCGCATGGTGCGGCGGCGCAACTCGTCGGCGCTGCGGCCCAGCGCCCGCGCCTCGGCCTCGGCATGGCCGTCCAGCACGATGGTGGCGATCCCGCGCACCCGATCGACGAAGCGCGCCTGCAACCGGGTCATCGCCGCCAGTTGCCGATGCGCCGCCGCCGCCGCGCCGAGGCCGGACAGCGCCATCGCCGCCGGCACCAGCAGCCCGGCGCCCGCCAGCACTGCCGCGGCCACGGGATCGACCCACAGCACCACCAGCAGCACCAGCGCCGGCCCCAGCACGGCCAGGATCGCCGCGGGAATCCAGCGCGCGAACAATCCCTCCAGCGCCTCCACCCGGTCCACCACCACGCTGGCCAGCTCGGCGGAATGGTGGCGGCGCAGCATCGCCGGCCCGGCCGCCAGGATGCGCCCCAGCGCCGCGCTGCGCAGCCGCCGCCGCGCCGCCGCCCCGGTATCGAAGGCCACCCGCTCCATCAGCACGCCCAGCCCCGCCCGCAGCAGCGCCAGCCCGGCGAACACCACCAGCGGCCACAGTGCCGCGCGCGGCGCCGCCCCGGACAGCGCCGCCTGCAACGCCAGCGCGGCGCAGATCGCCTGGCCGATCCCCGCCATCGCCGCCAGCAGGCCCAGCGCCACGGCGGGCCCCGCCTCGCGCCGCGCCGCGCGCATGCGTTCGCCCAGCCAATCGCGCGTTGGCGCCTGTGTCGCGCGCGCGCCCGCAGGCGGCGGCCGATGTTCGGAGTCGTCCATGCCGGACAGGGGTTTAGCCCAAGCGGCGGCGTTTGGAACCAGGGCGGCCGGTCAGTGCATCACGTCCCCGCCATTCGGTGACAGCGTGGCACCGACATAGAAGCCGCCCTGCGGCCCCGCCAGCAGCAGGGCGGTCGCCGCAATCTCCTCGGCGGTGCCGAACCGCCCGGCCGGCAGCCGCGCCTCGAACGCCCGGCGCCATTCCGCGCTGTTGCGCGCCACCAGGTCGGTGTCGATCGGTCCCGGCGCGATCGCGTTCACCCTGATCCCCTTCGGCGCCGCCTCCCACGCCAGCGCCCGGGTGAAGCCGGCGATCCCCGCCTTGGCAGCGCAGTACGGCGCGATCTCCGGCCCGCCCTTGATGCCCAGCTGGCTGGCGACGTTGATGATGCAGCCGCGCCCGCGCGCGACCATCGCGGGATAGACGTTCTGGGCCATGAAGAACATGCCCTTCAGATGCGTGTCCAGGATGAAGTCGTAATCGGCTTCCGTCATGTCCTCAAAGGGTTTTCGGACATTGCTGCCTGCGTTGTTGAACAGGATATCGACCGGCCCGAGCTGGTCGGCCACCCAGGCGGCAAACCCGCGCCCGGCCGCAAGGTCCGAGACATCGCAGCCGCGCTGCACCACGCGCCGGCCCAGCCCCACGATCTCCGCCGCCGTCTCAGCCGCCTTGGCGTCGTCGGCCAGATGGCAGAAGCCGATATCGGCACCCGCGGCAGCGAACGCCAATGCCGTCGCCCGGCCGATGCCGCGCGAGCCCCCGGTGACCAGCGCCACCTGTCCTGCCAGTTGCATGTTTGCCTCCCCCGATGTGCAGTGGCGATGATGGCACGCCCGGCGCGCGCCGCGAACCGGAGGACAATGATGCTAGGCACCCTGGCGGTGGCCGCCGGCGGCGCGGCCG
This sequence comes from Acetobacteraceae bacterium, assembly GCA_020848935.1. Taxonomy (GTDB): domain Bacteria; phylum Pseudomonadota; class Alphaproteobacteria; order Acetobacterales; family Acetobacteraceae; genus CAMDGX01. The sequence continues at coordinate 1,589 of JADLHF010000077.1, read as the reverse complement.
GCAGCCTGCTGCGCTACTGGGCCACGCTGCTCGCCGCCCGGCTGGGGGGCGCGTATTTCCCGTGGAGCACCATCGCGATCAACATCGCCGGCAGCTTCCTGATCGGCTGGTTCGCCACCGCCACCCTGCCCGGCGGCCCCAGCCCGGCCAGCCACGAGACCCGGCTGCTGGTGATGACCGGGCTGTGCGGCGGCTTCACCACCTTCTCCGCCTTCAGCCTGCAAACAATCGACCTCGCGCGCACCGGCGACTGGACCGCGGCGGCCGCCAATGTTCTGCTGTCCGTCGTGCTGTGCCTCGCCGCCGCCGCCCTGGGCCATTGGACGGCGGCCCCCTGAAGCCCCGGAGCCCCCGCGATGACCGATGCCGACCTGCTGTTCATGTCCGCCGCCCGCGCCGCCGCCCTGATCCGCGGCGCAAAGCTCTCCCCGGTGGCGTATGTCAACGCCGTGCTGGACGGCATCGAGCGCGCCAACCCTCGGCTGAACGCCTTCAGCCACGTCATGGCCAACCATGCCCGGCGCAGCGCCACCGCCGCCGAACAGGCGGTGCGCCGGGGCGACCCGCTCGGCCCGCTGCACGGCGTGCCGGTCAGCATCAAGGACCTGGTGGAGGTGGAAGGCGTGCCGTTCCGCCGCGGCAGCGCGATCTTCGCCGATGCCGTCGGCGAGAAGGACGACATCACCGTGCAGCGCCTGCGCGCTGCCGGCGCCATCGTCATCGGCAAGACCACCACGCCGGAATTCGGCGTCAAGGCACTGACCGACGGGCCGAGCTTCGGCATCACCCGCAACCCGTGGAACCCCGAGCACACGCCCGGCGGCTCCTCCGGCGGCGCCGCCGCGGCGGTGGCGGCCGGGCTGGGCCCGCTGGGCCTGGGCACCGACGGCGCCGGCTCCATCCGCGGCCCCGCTGCCTGCTGCGGCCTGGTCGGACTGAAACCAACCCTGGGCGTGGTGGCGCGCGAGGACGCGGCCGACGCGCTGGGCAACACCTCCTATGCCGGGCCGATCACCCGCACCGTCACCGACGCCGCCCTGATGCACGCCGTACTGGCCGGCGACGGCAGCCCCGCCCCGCTCAGCCGGGACCCCTGGGCGATCACGCCGGCGCCGCAGGGAAGGGTGCGCCCGTTGCTGATCGGCGCCGAGGCGCACGGGCTGCGCGTGGGCTATTTCGCGCGTTGCGCCAACCCGCGCGTGGCCGCCGACGTCACCGCCAACACCCAGGCGATGCTGGCCGACCTGGCCGCGCTCGGCGCCGACATCGAGGAAGTCACCGCGCCGTTCGACTGGGCCGAGCCGCCCGGCCGCGTGCTGTACCAGGCCGGCATCGCCGTCGGCATGGCGAAATACCTGCCGCAATGGCAGAACCATATGGACCCGGTGACCCTGGCATTCGCGCAGCGCGGCGCCCGCTTCACCCTGGCCGAATGGCGCGAAGCGGAATGGGCCCGCACCATCCTGTTCCGCGCCGTGCAGGGGTTGTTCGCGCAGTACGACATGCTGGTGATGCCGACCATCGCGCGCACCGCCCTGCCGGTCGGCCACGACGCGGCCAACGACCAGGTGATGGTCGATGGCGTGCCC
>JADLHF010000076.1 GCA_020848935.1 Acetobacteraceae bacterium | reverse complement strand
GGTTGTTGAACAGCTCCAGCAGCACGGGATCGGCGCGCTCGGTGCCCGATGCCGCGATGAATTGCCGCGCCGTGGTGCGCTTCAGCGTCATGTGGTCGAGTGCGGTGACCTCGGCGGTCCAGCCGGGCTCGACCACGGTGGTGGCATTGGCCTCGCGCACCAGTGCGGGCCCCGCGATGCGGTCGCCGGCACGCAGCGCGGTGCGTTCGAACACCGGCGTGTCGTGCGCCGCCCCGCCGCTCCACATGCTGACGGTATCGACCGGCGCCGGCAGGCCCGAACTGGCATCGATGGCGGCTTCTTCCGCCACTTCGCCGGGCGAGGTCGCCTCCACCGCCACCGCTTCCACGATCAGCGCGCGCCCCGGCGTGGCAAAGCCGAAGCGGGCGCGGTGCGCCGCGGTGAACGCCGCCTCCACCGCCGCCACATCGGCGAAATCGACGATCAGCGCGGCCTCGGTGCCGGCGTAGCGGATGTGCAGCTTCTTCGCCACGCCCGCCCGCGCAGGGTCCCCGCCCTGCAGCGCCAGCTCGGCCGAAGCCTCCGCCCCCAGCCGGTCGAGAAGCGCCGCCAGCTCCGGCATCGCCGCCTCGGCCAGCGTCACCTCCACCGCCTGTTCGCGCATCACCGTCTGGTCGGCCAGCCCCATGCCATAGGCCGACAGCACGCCGGCATAGGGGTGGATGAACACCGTCTCCATGCCCAGCTCGTCGGCCACCAGGCAGGCATGCTGGCCGCCGGCGCCGCCGAAGCATTGCAGCGCGAAGCGGGTGGCGTCGTGGCCCTTCTGCACCGAGACCTGCTTGATGGCATTGGCCATGTTGGCCACCGCGATGCGCAGGTAGCCCTCCGCCACGTCGCGCGGGTCGCGCCGCACGCCGGTTTCGGCGGCGATCGCGTCGGCCAGGGCGGTGAACTTCGCCCGCACCACATCGGCATCCAGCTTGGCATCGCCGCCGGGGCCGAAGATCGCCGGAAAATGGTCGGGCTGGATCTTGCCCACGGCCACGTTGGCGTCGGTCACCGCCAGCGGCCCGCCGCGCCGGTAGCAGGCCGGGCCGGGATTGGCCCCGGCGCTGTCCGGCCCGACGCGGAACCGCCCCGCCTCGAAATGGAGAATGGAGCCGCCGCCGGCGGCCACCGTGTTGATCGCCATCATCGGCGCGCGCATCCGCACCCCGGCCACCGCCGTTTCGAACGCCCGCTCGAACGCGCCATCGTACAGTGCCACGTCCGTCGAGGTGCCGCCCATGTCGAAGCCGATGATCCGCGCGATCCCCGCCATCCCCGCGGTGCGCGCCGCGCCGACGATGCCGCCGGCCGGGCCGGACAGGATCGCGTCCTTGCCCTGGAACCGGCGCGCCTCGGCCAGCCCGCCATTGGACTGCATGAAATACAGCTTCACCCCGCGCAGCTCGCCGGCCACCTGCTCGACATAGCGGCGCAGGATCGGCGACAGGTAGGCATCCACCACCGTGGTGTCGCCGCGCGGCACCAGACGGAGCAACGGGCTGACCTCATGGCTGGTCGAGACCTGGGTGAACCCGGCCTCGCGGGCCAGCGCCGCCAGCCGCGCCTCGTGCGCCGGGTATTTCCAGGCATGCATCATCACGATCGCGATCGCCGCAATGCCGGTCGCCCGCTGCGCACGGAAATCTTCCAGTGCGGCCGCCTCGTCCAGCGCCTCGACCTCGGTGCCATCGACATCGACCCGGCCGGAGACCTCCACCACCGCCTCGTACAACAGGCTCGGCAGCACCACATTCAGGTCGAACAGCCGCGGCCGCGCCTGGTTGCCGATGCGCAGGATGTCGGAAAAACCCTTGTTGACAACAAGCAGCGTGCGCTCGCCCTTGCGCTCCAGCAGCGCGTTGGTGGCCACCGTGGTGCCCATCTTGACGCATTCCACCAGCCCGGTCGGGATCGGCGCATCCAGCGCGATGCCCAGCACCGTCTTGATCCCCGCGATCGCGGCATCGCGGTAGCGGTCGGGGTTCTCGCTCAACAGCTTGTGGGTGGACAACCGGCCGGCAGGGTCGCGCGCCACGATATCGGTGAAAGTGCCGCCACGATCGATCCAGAACTGCCACATGAAGCCAGCCACTCCCATCACCGCAGGTTCCACCGCCCGGCACGCCCGCCGGCCCCGGCAGCAGGCAACTCCGTGGGCAGCAAAAACGCGTCAAGATTTTTCAATTGCTTAGTCTGGCGCGTTATATAGACCCGCCATGCCGGGGCCAAGATGCGCCATGCAGGTGCACCCCCCTGCCGCAGCCGGCCAGGCGCCAGGGCCGCGTGGCCCGCGGCGCGCTGCCGGGCATGCCGCGGCGCCTGCCGCCACGGCTTGGCGCCCAGCCTGATCCGCGGATGTTTTGCGGTCGTTTACCCCGCCATGCTACTGCCGGGGCAGCTTCGGGTAGGGTGCAGCTTGGTGTGGGGCAAGATCATCGGCGGCGTGGCCGGGTTTGCGATGGGCGGCCCGCTGGGGGCGGTTGCCGGCATGGCGCTGGGCCACGCGGCGGAAAGCGGCGGCCTCGGCCGGATCGGCAGCGCCGGGGCCGACGCCATGGGCGGGCTGCTCGGCCAATCCCGCTCCGGCCAATCCCGCTCCGGCCAATCCCGCCCCGGCCAATCCCGCCCCGGCCAATCGCGCCCCGGCAATCCTTTCGCCAGCCCCCGCGCGCTGCCGCGCGAACAGGTCTTCGCCCTGGGCGTGGTGGTGATCGCCGCCAAGCTGGCCAAGGTCGATGGCCCGGTCAACCGCGCCGAGATCGACGCCTTCAAGCGCCATTTCCATGCCGCCCCCGGCGCCGAACGCGATGTCGGCCGCCTGTTCGACCAGGCGCGCGACAGTCCCGAAGGGGCCGAGGGCTACGCGCTGCACATGGGCGAGGCGTTCAGCGACAATGTCGGCGTGCTGGAAGACGTGCTCGCCGCGCTGTTCGCCATTGCGCGCGCCGACAAGCCGCTGAACGGCGCCGAACAGGCCTTCCTGGAGGGGATCTGGCGCGGCTTCGGCCTGGGCCAGGACGCCTGGGCCCGCGCCACAGGCCGCGCCGGCGCCTGGCATGCCGCCGAACAGGACGATCCCTACCAGGTGCTCGGCGTGTCGCCCGACACTGGCGACGATGCCCTGCGCGCCGCCTGGCGGCAGCTGATGCGCGAGAACCACCCGGACAGCCTGGCCAGCCGCGGCGTGCCGCCGGAATTCATCGCCCGCGCCAGCGACAAGGTGGCGCGGATCAACGCGGCCTGGGACCGGATCAAGCGGCAGCGCAACCTCTAGGCCCGGGCAGCGCGCCAGCCGCCGGAAACCGAAGACAACTTGCTGACGACAGGGCGGAGCCCGCCGCTTGCCGTCACGCCTTCTCCACCTGCCAGAACATCGGATACGACGATTCGATGAAGTTCTTCAGCGTCGTCCGATACCCCGCCGGCCGGGTGAACTGCCCCCACATCACCGACGGCGTCAGCTCGTAGGACAGCTTCTGGATTTCGGCGGCCAGCTTGCGCTGCGCCTCCAGCCCTTCCGCCTTGGTGAACTGCGCCAACAGCACGGGGATGCGGGGATCGCACGACCAGCCGGGATAGTCGGCGCAGGTCGAGGCGACATAGAAATGGGTCAGCGGGTTCAGCATGTCGGTGCCGTTGGAATAGACCGGGAACATCGACCAGCCCTCCTTCTTCGCCCGCCGCGCCAGCACCGTGCCCCAATCCATCGACTGGGTCTCCACGTTGAAGCCGGCCTGCTTCATCGACTGCTGCAGCACGCGCGAGGCGGTCTCGGCGATCGAGCCGGCGATATCCATCACGATCACCTTCTCGCCCTTGTAGCCGCTGGCCGCCAGCTCGGCCTTCGCCGCCGCCACGTCGAAGCGCGCCACCTCGGCGCCGGCATCCGACGAATACGGCGCGTCGCACATCCAGAACGAATTGCAGCGCTCCAGCCGGTATTTCGGCGGAATCCCGATCGCCTCCAGCATCGAGGCCTGGTCCACCAGCTTCCACATCACCTGGCGCACCTTCGGGTTGTCGAAGGGCGGGAAGGCGTGGTTCAGGCGGAAATTGCCCTGGTACATGTGGATGCCCATGGCGCCGAAAATCCTGGTGCCCTTGGCCTTCTCCAGCAATTCCAGCGTGTCGAACGGCAGGAACTGCATGTAGTCGATCTCGCCGGCGATCAGCGCGATGGACCCGGTATTGGCGTCCGGCATCACCCTGAGGTCGAGCTGGTCGATCATCACCTTCTTGCCGCCGGCCAGGAAATCCGCCGGCTCCGCGCGTGGCACGTAATCCGGATTGCGCTCCAGGATCATCGAGGCGCCGGTCTTCCACAAATCCGGCCGGAACCGGAACGGGCCCGAGCCGATCGCCCCCTTGATCCGCCCGTCGCCGGCCTCGGCCACCACCTTCGCCGGCAGGATCACCGGCAGCGGCGCATTGGGCTTGCCCAGCACCTGCAACAGCATCGGGAACGGTGCCTTCAGCACCAGGCGGAAGCTGTCGCCCCCGGTGGTGGCCAGGCTCGCCGTCACCGCCTTCAGCATCCGCCCCAGCGGGTCCTTCGGCATCCAGCGGTTCAGCGAGGCGACGCAATCCTCCGACGTCACCGGCGCCCCGTCATGCCATTTCAGCCCGCCGCGCAGCGTGAAGTTCCAGGTCAGCTTGTCGGACGAGGTGCTGTAGCCCTCCAGCATCTGCGGCTTGATCTCGCCCTTCTCGTTCATGCCGAACAGCGTGTCATAGACATGGCTGGCGAAGCTGCGGGTGATGGTCGCCGTGGTGGCATAGGGGTCCAGGATCACCGCCTCGGATTCCCACACCGCGATCACCGGCTTGGCGGCCCGCGCCTCGCGCGGCCGGATGATGCTCGCCGCGGCCAGCGCCGTGCCGCCCACCATGATACCCCGTCGCCCGACACGTGCCTGCCGCATGTTCTGTTCCTCGTTCTGCATTGCGCGATGCTGCGACCCTTTCCCGGGGGGGTCAACCAGCGTCGGGCGAAATTGCCAGCCGGCACCTGCCGGTTCATCCTGTCGCCACCGCAGCAGGAGCCGCCCGCGATGCCCCAGCGCCCGCTTTTCGACCCCGCCGCCTTCCGCCTGGCCGAGGGCGTCAGCCATGTCTGCGCCGGCGGCGAGCCGCTCTGGCTGCTGGCAAATGACGACGCCCTGCGCCAGTACGGCATCGACAAGGGCATCGGCATGCCCGGCCGCACCCGCATGGAGGCGCAGGTGGAGCGCGCCCGCGCCCTGATCGCCAAGCCCTGGGGCTGCGACCCCGGCGATATCGGCTTCGTCTCCTCGGTGGCCGATGGGGTCGCCATGGTCGCCGACAGCCTGGACTGGCACGAGGGCGACGAGGTCGTGGTGGACGCCCACGAATACCCCTCGGTCGTCATGCCCTTCGGCCTGCGCCGCACGCCCAGGCTCACCCTGCGCGTGGCCACCGGCATGGCGCCGGGCCGGCTGGAAGCCCTGGTGACGCCGCGCACCCGCGTGATCGGCGTCAGCGCCGTCTCCTACCTCACCGGGGAGAAATACGACCTCGCCAGCCTGCGTGAAGCCGCCGACAAGGTGGGCGCCCTGCTGGTGGTGGATTTCACCCAGATGGCCGGCAACCAGGCGATCCCCGCCGCCCTGGCCGATTTCGGCTTCTCCGCCTGCTACAAATGGCTGCTCGGCATCACCGGCGTGGCCGTCGCCTACTGGAACCGCACCCGCCAGCCCGGCTGGGCGCCGCCGACCGGCGGCTGGCATTCGCTGGCCCCGGTGCCCCGCCCCGACTACGCCGCCGGCGTGGCCCTGCGCCCCGACGCCCTGCGCTTCACCCGCGGCAATCCCGCCCACGGCCCGGTCTATGTGCTGGCCACCGCGCTCGACTACCTCGCCAGCCACGACGCCCAGGCAACCGCCGCCCACATCGCCGCGCTGTCCGCCGACCTGCTCGCCCGCCTCGCCGAAGCCGGCATCCCCGCCACCACACCCCCCGACCCCGCCCGCCACGCCGCCAATGTCTGCATCGACTCTCCCCACGCCCAGGCCTGGACCGACAGCCTCTACCGCCAGGGCATCTGGGCCTGGAACGGCCATGGCCGCATCCGGTTCAGCTTTCACGGCTACAATTCAACCGGCGACGTGGACCGTATCGCCATCGGGATGCGGCAGCTTTGGCAGGGATGAAGGAAGACGCATCTTTTTGTTCGCAAGAAGAACAGCCTTCCTTGCCGGCTGCGAAGCCCCCGCCCGCCTCTGGCCTCCCCTCCCCCCCTGCGCTATGACGACCGCGTTACCCCGGAGACCTTCCTTGAACGCACCCTCGCCGCGCTTCGGCGCCAATTCCCTGCGCAACGGTCCCGACGCTCGTGGCCGCTTCGGCGAGTTCGGCGGCCGCTTTGTCGCCGAAACCCTGATGCCGCTGATCCTGGAGGTCGAGGCCGCCTACAACGCCGCCGTCGCCGACCCGGCATTCCAACCGGAGCTCGACCGCTACCTCAAGGATTACGTCGGCCGCCCGAGCCCGCTCTGGTTCGCCCAGCGCCTGACCGACCGGCTCGGCGGCGCCAAGATCTACTTCAAGCGCGACGAGCTGAACCACACCGGCGCGCACAAGATCAACTCCTGCATGGGCCAGATCCTGCTGGCCAAGCGCATGGGCAAGACCCGCGTCATCGCCGAGACCGGCGCCGGCCAGCACGGCGTGGCCACCGCCACCGTCTGCGCTTTGTTCGGCCTGCCCTGCACCGTCTACATGGGCGCCGTGGATGTTGCCCGCCAGGCGCCCAACGTGTTCCGCATGAAGCTGCTCGGCGCCGAAGTCATCCCCGTCACCTCCGGCGCCTCCACGCTGAAGGACGCGATGAACGAGGCCCTGCGCGACTGGGTCGCCAATGTCCGCGACACTTTCTACATCATCGGCACCGTCGCCGGCCCGCACCCCTATCCGATGATGGTCCGCGACTTCCAAAGCGTGATCGGCAACGAGGCCAAGGCCCAGCTGCACGAAGCCGAAGGCCGCCTGCCCGACATGTGCGTGGCCGCGATCGGCGGCGGTTCCAATGCCATGGGCCTGTTCCACCCGTTCCTCGACGATCCCTCCGTCCGGCTCATCGGCGTGGAAGCCGCCGGCCATGGGTTGGACACCTTCCAGCACGCCGCCTCGCTCTCCCGCGGCCGCCCCGGCGTGCTCCATGGCAACCGCACCTATCTGCTCCAGAACGAGGACGGCCAGATCCAGGAAGCCCACTCGATCTCCGCCGGCCTCGACTACCCCGGCATCGGCCCGGAACACTCCTGGCTCCACGAGATCGGCCGGGTGGAATACGAGGCCGCCACCGACCAGGAAGCGCTCGACGCCTTCCAGCTCTGCACCCGCACCGAAGGCATCATCCCCGCCTTGGAACCCGCCCACGCCCTGGCCCATGTCGCCAAGATCGCCCCCGCGATGGATCGGGACAAGATCATCGTGATGAATCTCTGCGGCCGCGGGGACAAGGATATCTTCACCGTCGCCGAGGCGCTTGGGGTGAAGCTTTAGGATCGGAAGAAAGATGTTCTTTTTTGAAAAAAAGAACCAAAAAACTTTTACCCATAAGACGTCTTGCTAATGAATAAAAAGTCTTTTTGCTTCTTTTTCTTCAGAAAAAGAAGACCCTTCCTACCCTTCGCCGAAGCAACCAAGACGAGACCAGCACCATGAGCCGCATCGCCGCCCGCTTCGCCAAGCTGAAAGCCGAGGGTCGCGGCGCCCTGATGCCCTTCGTCGAGGCCTGGGACCCCGACCACGCCACCTCGCTCGCCCTGCTGAAGGGCATGCCGGCGGCCGGCGCGGACCTGATCGAGATCGGCTGCCCGTTCACCGACCCGATGGCCGACGGCCCCACCATCCAGCTCGCCGGCCGCCGGGCGCTGGATGCCGGCGCCAGCATGAAGAACACCCTGGCGATGGTCCGCGACTTTCGTGCCGACGATACCGATACCCCGATCATCCTGATGGGCTACCTCAACCCGATCCTGTCCTATGGCGTCGAGCGATTCTGCGCCGATTGCGCCGGCTTCGGCGTCGATGGTCTGATCATCGTCGATCTGCCCAGCGAGGAGGCCGATCTCGTTCTGCCCCACGCCACCGCCAATGGGCTGGACATCATCCGCCTGATCGCCCCCACCACCGACGACGCCCGCCTGCCGCTGGTGCTGAACGGGTCCTCCGGCTTCGTCTATTACGTCTCGATCACCGGCATCACCGGCACCCGCACCGCCAGCGGTGACGAGTTGGCTGATGCCATCCCGCGCATCCGCCGCTTCACCGACCTGCCGATCGCCATCGGCTTCGGCGTGCGCACCGCCGCACAAGCCGCCGGTGCCGTGACGCATGCCGACGGTGCGGTGGTCGCCTCCGCCCTGATCGACATCGTCAAGGCCGACCTGGACAGCAATGGCGGCAAGCCGAAGCCCGACACCGTCGCCCGGGTGCTGGCCCAGGTGACGGCCCTGGCCGAAGGCGTGCGCGGAGTCCGTTCTGCCGCCTGAAGGAGAACATCTCCATGAACTGGCTCACCGAATACGTCCGCCCGAAGATCCGCACCCTGCTGGGCCGCCAGGAGGTGCCGCAGAATCTCTGGGTGCAGTGCACCGCCTGCGAGCAGATGACGTTCCACGCCGAGTTCGACAAGAACCAGCGCGTCTGCGGCCAGTGCGGCCACCATGCCCGCGCGCCGGTGGGGCTGCGCCTGACCTGGACCTTCGACGACGGCAAGTCCACCCGGATTGAACTTCCCAAGGTTCCCGCCGACCCGCTGCGCTTCCGTGACAGCAAGCGGTATACCGACCGGCTGAAGGATGCCCGCGAGAAGTCCGGCCTGGATGACGCCATCGTCGTGGCCCACGGCGAGATCGGCGGCCACAAGGCGGTGGTTGCCGTGATGGCCTTCGAGTTCATCGGCGGCTCGATGGGTGCTGCCGTCGGCGAGGGCATCGTTGCCGCCGCCAAGCTCGCCGTGCTCCAGGACGCGCCGCTGATCGTCTTCACCGCCTCGGGCGGCGCGCGGATGCAGGAGGGGGCGGTCAGCCTGATGCAGATGCCGCGCACCGTCATTGCCACCCGCCTGGTCAAGGAAGCCGGCCTGCCTTTCATTACCGTGCTGACCGATCCCACCACCGGGGGGGTGACCGCCAGCTTCACCATGCTCGGCGACATCCAGATTGCCGAACCCGGGGCGGAGATCGGCTTCGCCGGCGCCCGCGTGATCGAACAGACGGTGCGTGAAAAACTGCCCGAGGGGTTCCAGCGCAGCGAATACCTGCTGGAGCACGGCATCCTGGACATGGTGGTCAAGCGGGCGGAGATGAACGCCACGCTCGGCCGCCTGATCTCGCTATTGCGGGTGAAGGAGCTCGCACCCGCGGCATGAGCGCCCCCGCCCAGCTTCCGGCGCGGATCGAGGCGGTGATCGAGCGGCTGCACACGCTCTATCCGCGGCTGATCGACCTCAGCCTGGAGCGGCTCCAGCGTCTGCTTGCCGCCCTCGGCCATCCCGAGCGGAACCTGCCGCCGGTGCTGCATGTGGCGGGGACGAACGGCAAGGGCAGCACCTGCGCCTTCCTGCGCGCCATCGGCGAGGCCGCCGGCCGGCGCGTTCATGTTGCCACCTCGCCGCACCTGGTGCGGTTCAACGAGCGCATCCGCCTCGCCGGCGAGATCGTCGGCGACGAGCAGTTGCTGGCGACCCTGGACGAGATCGAGCAGGTCAACGCCGGTGCCCCGATTACCGTGTTCGAAGTGTTGATGGCGGCCACCTTCCTGCTGTTCGCCCGCGTGCCGGCGGAGCTTGTGGTACTTGAAGTCGGTCTCGGCGGCCGGTTCGATGCCACCAACGTGGTGGACCGGCCCGCCGCCTGTGCCATCGCCAGCATCTCGATGGACCATCGCGAGATGCTCGGCGACACGCTGGCCAAGATCGCCTTCGAGAAGGCCGGCATCATCAAGCCCGGCATCCCCGTCGCCACCGGCCTGCAACCGCCGGACGCCCTTGCCGTTGTTGCCGCCCGCGCCGCCGAACTCGGCGCACCGTTGCACGCCCGCGACCACGACTGGTACGCCACGGCGACCGAAGCCGGCTTCACCTTCCGGGACGCCGCCGGCATCCTCGCCCTGCCCCGCCCGTCGCTGCCCGGCGTCCACCAGATCGACAATGCCGGCATTGCGGTGGCCACCATCCGGGCCAGCGGCCTGGGTATTCCCGACGCCGCCATCGCCCGGGGCATCGCCACCGCGGTCTGGCCGGCCCGGATGCAGCTTCTGACCGGCGCCCTTACCAAGCTGCTCCAGCCGGGCTGGGAACTGTGGCTCGATGGCGGCCACAATCCCGGCGGCGGCCAGGCGATCGCCGAGCATATCGGCCATGCCTGGACCGACCGGCCGACCCACCTCGTGGTCGGCATGAAGAAGGCCAAGGACACTGCCGAGTTCCTCGCCCCCCTCCTCCCCCTCGCCGCCAGCATCTGGGCGGTTTCCGAGCCCGGCCAGTACTCCGCCCTGCCGGTGGACGCCATCCTTGCCGCCGCTTGTGGCCATGCCCGCCCCGGTCCGACCGTGGTCGAGGCGCTGCGGGCCATCCCGCCCGGACCGCCTTCCCGCGTGCTGATCTGCGGCAGCCTCTACCTTGCCGGCGAGGTCCTCAAGGCCGATGGCTGGCCCTACAAAACCCCGGAGACACCATGAAGAAGATCCTCGTGCTGCACGGCGCCGGCATGGATATGCGCGGCAAGACCATGATCGAGACCTTCGGCCCGATGCTGCTGCCGGAATACGACACCAAGATCCGCGCCTTCGCCGCCGAGCTCGCCGTGGCGGTGACGATCTTCCACTCCAACAGCGAGGGTGCCGTGATCGACCGGCTGTATGCCGCCCATGGCGAGAACTACGACGGCGCCATCATCAACCCGGCCGGCTTCACCCGCGGCTACCCGGCGCTGTGCGCCGCGATCACCCAGGTGAAGTTCCCGGTCGTCGAGGTCCACATCTCCAACCCCGCCCGGCGCGGCACCGTCTCGGAGGTCGGGGCCGCCTGCATGATGACGATGGCCGGTTTCGGCATCCAGGGCTACGCGCTCGCCCTGCGCGGCCTGCGCGACCGCGCCTGACGCATTCAGGCGACCGCCACCACCTCGATCTCGATCTTCAGCGCCGGGTTGACCAGGCCGGCGACGATCAGGGTGCTGGCCGGCTTGCGGTCGCCCATCGCTTCGCCGCGTGCCACCCGGCTGGCGGCGAGGTGGTCCAGGCTGGTGATGATGGTGACCATCTTCACCACGTTGTCCAGGGTCATGCCGACGGCGCGCAGCTGGGCGATGATGTTCTTCCACACCTGCCGCGCCTGGGCGGTGGCGTCCTCGGGGATGGTTCCGTCCATGGCGACGCCGACCTGGCCGCTGAGATAGACGGTGCAGCTGGCCTCGCTGACCTCCACCGCGTGGGTGTACTGGCCGGCGGGGGCCGGGGCGTCCGGGGCGTTGATGTGGCGGATCTGCATCTTGTCTCTCCTATGGCAGGCTGTTGGACGGCAGTGCCAGCATATCCCACGGGCCGGGCACGTTGCCCAGTTTCGCACGGATCAGCGCGGGCGTGATGCCATGCGCTCATGTTTTATTGTTTTGAAATCGCAACAATTCAGGCGCAGGTCAGCCTCGGCTACGCAGGTTCGATTTTTCGGCCGGCGCGCAGGAACGGCATGTCGCGCGGGCGGCTCTGGGGATAGAGCGGCAGCAGCTTGGGGAGTTCCGGCGGCTGGGGGCGCGGCGGGCGTGCCGGGCGCGGGCGCGGCGGCTTCGGCGGCGGCGCCAGCAGCGGCGGCAGCTCCACGCCCAGCAGGCGGCAGAGCGGGCGCAGGCGGCGCGACAGTGCCGCCACCGCCGCCG
>JADLHF010000075.1 GCA_020848935.1 Acetobacteraceae bacterium | reverse complement strand
GCTCGCGCCCGTTTCGCTCACCATTGGCCGGCGTGATCTCGCCGGCGAACCCGATGGGCACCGACGGGTTCGAGTTCCTGGAATTCACCGGCCCCGACATCGCCGCCCTGGAAACCGCGTTTCGCGGCCTTGGGTTCGCGCCCGTCGCCCGCCACCGCGCCAAGGCGGTGACGCAGTGGCGCCAGGGCGAGGTCAATCTCATCATCAATGCCGAACCCGACAGTTTCGCGGCAGCGTTCGCGCGCGTGCACGGCGCCTCGGCCTCGGCGATGGCGTTCCGCGTTGCCGACGCGCCGCTGGCGCACGCGCGCGCCGTCGCGCTGGGGGCAAGGCCGGTGGCGGCGCGGGCCGGCCCGATGGAACTGAACATTCCGGCGATCGAGGGCATCGGCGGCAGCCTGCTCTATTTCGTCGATCGCTACGGCGCGCGCGGCTCGATCTACGACGTCGATTTCCACGCGATCCCGGGTGCCGACCCGAACCCGGCCGGCAACGGCCTCGTCCTGATCGAGCATCTGTCGCACGGCGTGCATCGCGGCCGGCTGGACGACTGGTCGTCGTTCTATTCACGGCTCTTCAATTTCCAGGCACTCGGTGCGCCCGCAGCCGGCGGCGCGGCGGCCAGCCTCGCATCCCGTGCCATCACCAGCCCGTGCGGGCAGATAAGGATCAGCATCGACGAGGGCGCCAACGCGGGCGGCGACGAGGCAGGCCGGGTCGCCGAGTATCTCCGCGCCTATCGCGGCGAGGGCATCCGGCGTGTCGGGTTGCTCGCCGCCGACATCGACGCCAGCGCCGGGCGGATCAGGGCAGCGGGCATCAGGCTTGCCGACACGCCCGCCGGCCCTGGCGGGGGCCTGCCGCGGCTCATCACGGAACCGCTGGTCGGGCCGATCTTCTTCGAGCTGATCGAGCGCAAGGGCGAGGTGGGGATCGGCGAGGATGCGTTCCTCGCCCGGTTCGCGCCCGCCCCGCCCGCCCCGCCCGCCGCGCCCGCCGCGCCCGACGGGGCAGGGCCGGACGCGGCCGACTAGCCCGGCCCAGGCTCAGGGCGCGACGGGCTTGGTCGCCGGCGGGCGTTCGCCCACCACCTTGAGGTACACCGCCTTGCCTTCGGTGAAGCCGCCCAGCAGCTTGAACATGGTGGCAACCGACGTGCCCGACTTCTCGATGCCGGCGGCGGATTTTTCGCCGACCCCGATGCAACCCAGGAAATGGCTGGGCTTGTTGCCGGCATGCACCAGGATCGCCGCCTTCACGCCCTTGCTGTTGGTCTGGTTGTGCTGCGGGCGCAGCTGGCGCCGGCCGGTGAATTTCGCGCCCGGCGTGGCCGCCGCATCCTTGGCCTTGATCGCCTTGCCGGCGGCGTCGGTCCAGCTGCCGGAATTCTTCGACGATTCCATGAACGCCATGTAGGTGCCGGGCTTCAGCGCCACATACCCGCCGGCGCGTTCGATGGTGTCGAACTTGTGCCCGCCCACCTCCAGCGTGCCGCGAATCGCCCAGGCATCGGGTGTCTCGTCGACGATCTCGGTGCCGCGGGTATAGGTGATGATCGGTGCGCTGCCGCCGATGCCCTTGTGCTGGCTGGCGCCGACGGCGAAACATGGCATCACATCGGTAGTACGCATGGCTTGCCCATCGTGGTGTTCCCGCGCACAGCAATCCTGGCAGGGGCGGGGTTTTCTTTCAACGGGTGCGATCGCATGCATCCGGATCAAGGAGGAACGATGTCAACGATTGCCCTGGCCGACCGCGGCTACCGGTTCATCCCCCACGCCATGCAGTATTCCGGCGGTGTCGCCGCCGAGCCCGGGCACCGGCTGGTGCATGTGCGCTTCGGGCGTGTCGCGCCGATGGCGGAAGGGTGGAGCGCGATCGCGGCCTGGCTCGATGCCGAGCGGCTGAAGCGGAGCGCCTTCGTCGCCTGCGAGTTGCGCAGCCCCGCCCCCTTCACCGACCAGGGGTTCCTCGAGTTCAACACCGGCTACCACGCGGTGCTGAAGGAATGGGGCGTGCTGAGCCCCGAAGGGAACAACCCGGTGGCGCGCAGCAATGTCTGCCCGGAACTCGACCCGCCGCCGGCGCCCGGCTTCTACGCCTTCACGGTCTGCATGCCGGGCGACGGCGGCGGTTTCGTCGCCTCGGGCAGCGGCGAGGCACGCGAGGGCGCCGGCTCCTACGCCGAGCGCACCGTCGCCCATGGCGACAGCTCGGAGGCCGGCATGCGCGCCAAGTGCCAGTTCGTGCTGGACGCGATGGAACGCCGCATGGCGCCGGTCGGGGCCGGCTGGGCCGATGCGACCGCGACCCAGGTCTATACCATCTACGAGATGGCGCCGCTGATGGCGCACCTGATCGTGCCGCGCGGCGCGGCGGCCCACGGCATCACCTGGCATTTCGCCCGCCCGCCGGTGGTGGGGCTGGACTTCGAGGTGGATGTGCGCCGGGTGCTGGAGGAGCGCGTGCTGGGCTGAGGGCCGGCCTCCGCCCGCCGGCATGCCCGGCCGCCTGACCTGGCGCACCAGGGGAACCGCCAGGTGGGTGGCGCCACGTGCCGCGCGGGCGCGCCCGCTGCCTGCCGTGCCAGGCGGGCGATGACGTGAGCCGCCCGGCCCGGCCACCGATGCTGGCACCGTTCGCGACCCGGGGCTTCCGGTTCCAGTGGAGCGCGGACCTGATGACTTCCTGGGCCTTCGAGATGGAGACCCTGATCCTGGGCTGGTACATCCTGGTCCAGACCGGGTCGGTGCTGCTGCTGACGCTGTTCGCCTCGCTGCAGTTCCTGGGCACCCTGGTGGCGCCCGTATACGGCCTGGCCGGCGACCGGTTCGGCCATCGCATCGTGCTGGGCCTGATGCGCGGCAGTTTCGCGCTGCTGGCGGCGCTGCTGGCGACCATGACGGTCACCGCCAGCCTGTCGCCCGCCCGCGTGCTGCTGCTGGCGGGGTTGGCAGGGCTTGTGCGGCCGTCGGACGTGGGCATGCGCAACGTGCTGATCGGCGAGACCGTGCCGGGCGATCGGCTGATGGGCGCGATCAGCCTGTCGCGGCTCACCACCGATACCGCGCGCGTGTTCGGCGCGCTGGCCGGTGCCGGCGTGGTCGCCGCCCTGGGCATGGGCTGGGCCTATGGCGCGATCGTGGTGCTGTATGCGGCAAGCGCGGTGCTGACGATGCGGGTCGTGCCGCCAGGCACGCAATCGGGCGTCGTGCCGCCAGGCACGCAATCGGGCGTCGTGCCGCCAGGCACGCAATCGGGCGTCGTGGCGCCAGGCACGCAATCGGGCGTCGTGGCGCGGCGAGCATCGGCGGCCGGTGCGGCGCCCGCCGCGACCGCCTCGCCCTGGCGCGACCTGCGCGATGCCGCACGGGCGGTGTGGGAGGCGCCGGCGCAGCTTGCCGCCATGCTGCTGGCCTTCCTGATGAACCTGATGGCCTATCCCTTCACCCTGGGGCTGTTGCCTTATGTCGCGCGCGAGGTCTATGGCGCCGCCGAGACGGGCCTGGGCTATCTGATGGCGGCCACCGGGGTTGGCGCGATCGTGGCCTCGCTGGTGCTGAGCTGGATGGGCCCGATGGTGCGGCCGGCGCGCATGATGGTGGGGTTCGGCCTGCTCTGGCACGCCTTGATCGTCGCGTTCGGCCACGCCGGCGACATGCGCCTCGGGCTGGTGCTGCTGGTGCTGATCGGCATGTGTTCGGGGCTGTGCCTGCTGCCGATGTCGGTGCTGCTGCTGCGCGGCGCGGCGCCGGTGCTGCGCGGGCGGATCATGGGGATGCGTACGCTGGCGGTCTATGGCCTGCCGATCGGGCTGCTGGTGTCCGGCCCGCTGATCCGGCACGCGGGTTTCGCGGCGACGGCGACGCTCTATGGGGTTGCGGGGCTCCTCTGCACGCTGCTGATCCTGGCCTGCTGGCGCCGGCATCTGTGGCCGGTCGATGCGACCGCCAACCACGGCTAGCCGCTTGCCGAAAACCCTTGAGGAAAGTCGGGCTCCGGGTCAGGCAAGGGCCTTTCAGTGGACTCCCCGGTGGATTCGGCCCGGCACCACGCCCCGCGCCGCCCAGGCGACGCTCGCGAAGCTGCGCGGCCCGTCCGTCCGCCCGCTGAGATAGGCTGCCCGCACCGCCTCGATCACGCGCGCCCGGATCGACGGCGCAAGGCCTTCGACGAACTGCCCAAGATTGCCCTGCGCCGTCAGCAGCGGGCGCCAGTAATCCTCGAAGTCGGCGAACTCCATGCGGATGGTCAGCATGGTCTCGCTGATGTCGGTCAATCCTGCCCCGCGCAGCAAGGCGGGCAGCAGGCATCGCCCTGGCGGGCCGTTCTACAGCAGACAGGCAACGCCCAGATATTTCACGATCTGGAATGCCAGGGCGCTGGCGTGCAGCGCGGCCGCAAGGCCGGTGATCGCTGCCGCCAGGTGCGGCGCGATGCCCAGCGTGCAGCCAAGCGCGGCCACCAGTCTGGCCCGGGCGCCACCCGACCGCCCGGCCGGCAAGGTTTCGGCGCCGTGCCGACGGCCCCTGCCGGCATCGTTGCGCGGGCCGGCACGGCGCAGGTATATAGGAACATGGTCCTTGCACACAATCCCCCTCTCCCTTCCTTCCGTGCCTCGCCGTGCAGGCGGAATTTGTCGAAAACGGCCGGGGCGGGCGGCAGGGGGATTTGTCCGAATCCGCGCAGGTGCGATGCAAAGCATTGATTCCGTGAGCGTTCCCGCATCCCTTCCAGGCCGGCCGATGCCGGCCCACATTGGTGCCATGGACCTTGCCCTCTATCCGGTCATGGCGCCGGGCCGGAAACTGTTCGTGCCGCCGAAGCGCGAGGCGATGCCGGCGCGCACCGCGCTTCGCATCGTCAGCGACTACCATCCAAGCGGCGACCAGCCGCAGGCGATCGGCGAGCTCGCCGAAGGGGTCGCGCGGGGCGAGCGCGACCAGGTGCTGCTCGGCGTCACGGGGTCGGGAAAGACCTTCACCATGGCGCACGTGATCCAGCATTCGCAGCGCCCCACCCTGATCCTGGCGCCGAACAAGACGCTGGCCGCCCAGCTCTACGGCGAGATGAAGAGCTTCTTTCCCGACAACGCGGTGGAGTACTTCGTTTCGTACTACGACTACTACCAGCCCGAGGCGTACGTGCCGCGCACCGACACCTATATCGAGAAGGATTCCCAGATCAACGAGCAGATCGACCGCATGCGCCACGCCGCCACGCGCGCGCTGCTGGAACGCAACGACGTGGTGATCGTCGCCAGCGTCTCCTGCATCTACGGCATCGGCTCGGTCGAGACCTATTCGGCGATGCTGCTGAAACTGGCGGCCGGCCAGCGCGCCGACCGTGACCACGCCATCAGGAGCCTGGTCGAGCTGCAGTACCGCCGCCTCGATGCCGCCTTCCAGCGCGGCGCCTTCCGGGTGCGCGGCGACGGGCTGGAAATCTTTCCCGCCCACTACGAGGACCGCGCCTGGCGTGTTTCCTTCTTCGGCGACGAGATCGAATCGATCGCCGAGTTCGACCCGCTGACCGGCGAGAAGACCGCCGCGCTGGCCGAGATCGTGGTCTATCCCAACAGCCACTACGTGACGCCGCGGCCGACGCTGAACCAGGCGATCGAGCTGATCAAGGTCGAGCTGAAGGAGCGGCTGGGGCAGTTCCGCGCCGAAGGCAAGCTGCTGGAGGCCGAGCGGCTGGAACAGCGCACCAGCTTCGACATGGAGATGATCCAGACGACCGGCAGCTGCAAATCCATCGAGAACTATTCGCGCTACCTGTCGGGGCGGAAGCCGGGCGAGCCGCCGCCCACCCTGTTCGAATACCTGCCCGAGAATGCGCTGCTGATCGTCGACGAAAGCCACGTCACCGTGCCGCAGCTGGGCGGCATGTTCCGCGGCGACTTCAACCGCAAGTCCGTGCTCAGCGAATTCGGCTTCCGCCTGCCCTCGTGCACCGACAACCGGCCGCTGAAGTTCGAGGAATGGGAGGCGATGCGGCCGCAGACCCTGTTCGTCTCGGCCACCCCCGGCCCGTGGGAGATGGAACGCACGGGCGGCGCGTTCGTCGAGCAGGTGATCCGCCCGACCGGCCTCGTCGATCCCGTCACCGAGATCAGGCCCGTGGAAAAGCAGGTCGATGACCTGCTGGCCGAGGTGCGCGCCACCGCCGCGCGCGGCTATCGCACCCTGGTGACGACCCTCACCAAGCGCATGGCGGAGGACCTGACGGAGTACCTGACCGAAGCCGGCGTGCG
>JADLHF010000074.1 GCA_020848935.1 Acetobacteraceae bacterium | reverse complement strand
CGGCGGCGGTGGCGGCACTGTCGCGCCGCCTGCGCCCGCTCTGCCGCCTGCTGGGCGTGGAGCTGCCGCCGCTGCTGGCGCCGCCGCCGAAGCCGCCGCGCCCGCGCCCGGCACGCCCGCCGCGCCCGCAGCCGCCGGAACTCCCCAAGCTGCTGCCGCTCTATCCCCAGAGCCGCCCGCGCGACATGCCGTTCCTGCGCGCCGGCCGAAAAAACCGCCCGGCGTGACCCAAGCCAGCGCACATCCAAATAATTACGATATCGTAACAATAACGGCGCCACGGCCACTCTTGCGCTCGTCCGTCGCCGCTCTACGCTGCCGCAATGACAACGCGACCGCGCTGGCTCGTGGTGGGGGCCCTGGGCTGCGCCCAGATTCTCGCCTGGGGCATGAGCTATTACCTCATCGCCGTCCTGGCCCGGCCGATCGACCTCGCCACCGGCTGGGGCCTGCCCTGGATCGTCGGCGGCCTGTCGATCGGCTTCCTGGTCTCCGGCATGGTCTCGCCGCGCGTCGGCCGGCTGATCGAACATTTCGGCGGCCGCCCCGTGCTGGCCGCCAGCGCGGTGCTGCTGGCCATCGGCCTCGCCATCATCGCCGCCGCCCCCAATATCGCCGTCTACGTCGCCGGCT
The DNA here is from genome assembly GCA_020848935.1 of Acetobacteraceae bacterium. Taxonomy (GTDB): domain Bacteria; phylum Pseudomonadota; class Alphaproteobacteria; order Acetobacterales; family Acetobacteraceae; genus CAMDGX01. Next base: position 9,520 of record JADLHF010000074.1, on the reverse strand, counting down.
GGTGCGTGCTGGGGGCTGCCATGGGCGCCGGGCTCTACGATCCCGCCTTCGCCACCCTCGGGCGCATCTATGGCGAGAACGCCCGCAGCGCCATCACCCTGACCACGCTGTACGGCGGCTTCGCCAGCACCGTCTGCTGGCCGCTCTCGGCGCTGATGGTCGAGCATTTCGGCTGGCGCGGCGCCTGCCTCGCCTATGCCGCCATCGCCCTGGCCGTCGTCCTGCCGCTGTATGTCTTCGGCCTGCCCAGGGAAACCGCCAACCCGCCGCCGCCGGGTGCGGCGAAATCCGACGGCATTGTGCTTACGCCGCGCCTGCGCACCGCCTTCTGGCTGCTCGCCTTCAACCTCACCGCCGCCTCGGTGCTGATGACCGTGGTCTCCGTCCACATGCTCACGCTGCTTCAGGCGCGCGGCATGGAACTCGCCGTCGCCGTCGCCCTCGGCGCGCTGATCGGCCCCGCCCAGGTCGGCGCCCGCATTGTCGAGGCCGCGATCGGCCGGCGCTTTCACCCCGTCTGGACCATGATCGCCTCCAATGTGCTCGCCGCCGGCGGCCTCGGCCTGATGTTCGGCGACCCCTCGCTGGCCGCGGTCGGGCTGGTGCTTTACGGCACCGGCTCCGGCATCCGCTCGATCGCCCGCGGCACCCTGCCGCTGGCCCTATTCGGCCGCGAGGGCTATCCCACCTTGATGGGCCGCCTGGCCATGCCCACATTGCTGGCACAGGCCGCCTCGCCCTCGCTCGGCGCCGTCCTGCTTGAGCGCGCCGGCGCCGACATCACGCTCTGGGTGCTGGCGATGGGCGCGGTTGCCGCCATCGCGGCCTCGCTGCCGCTGCTGGCATTCCGCCGCCCGGCGTGATCGCTTCTTGATCCCGCGGCCGTTTGCGCCTATCGCCCACCTTCTGCCCGCCAAGGTGCCGTTGCGCGCCTGCCGCCGGCTTCCAACGATGATCGCTCAAAAAGCATGTCGGAGCATGACCATCCTTCCTGAACTGCGCGCGCGCGTCCCCAGCGACCCCGGATCGGAAAATCCGCCCCCGCCCGATGACGCCGAAATCCTCTGGCACCACCCTGCCTTCTGCCCCATCGCCCTGCCCGCCGAACCCGGCGGCGCCGGCGCGTGGCACCGCAGCCTCGGCGGCACCAGTGTCTCCATCGAGCCCGCCACCGAGCGCGACCGCCTGCCCGGCGGCGCGATGCTGCGCCGGCTGCTGATGCATCTGTGCGACTCCGCGGTGCGGGATGGCCAGTCGCAGGTGATGCTGGGCGAAAACGCCGCCGCCCTGGCCGCCGCCATGAACCCCCCGGTCACCGGCCCCGCCATCGCGGCGCTGGAGGCCCAGGTCGCCGCCGTGCTGGCCTGCCGCATCGTGGTCGCCACCGAGGACGGGCCCGGCCTCAGCGTGCTCGACGCCCGCGGCCGCCCCCGTGCCGTCGCCGCGGAATGGCGCCCGGTGCTGCGCCTGAATGCCCGCTTCCTGGACAACCTGCAACGCGACAAGGTGGCGCTCGACCGCGCCGTGATTGCGGCATTGCAGGAGTCCGCCCTGGCGCTGGACATCTACACCTGGCTGGCCGCCACCCTGCCGGGCCAGGTCGGCCAGACCGTGCTGGCCGAATCCTGGCCCGAGCTGCAGACCCGCTTCGGCGCCGAGGGCCAGGACGGCGAAGCCTTCCAGGCCGGCTTCACCGCCGCCCTGGCGCTGCTGCGGAACGCCCTGCCGGGCCTGGACGCCGACGACGACGCCATCGGCGTCGGCTTCTCCGCCCGCGCCGCCACGCCCGCCGAGCCCCCACCACCCCCTCCTCCCCCGCCGGAACCCAAGCGGTCCCCCACGCGCCTGGGCCTCAACCCGCCGCCGCCGGAACCCCCCCCGCCGCCGCCGGTCGCCCGGCCCATCCGGCCGCCGCCGCCGCCGACCCCGGCCGAACAATACGAACCCCTGGCGCCGGGCCAGACGCTGCGCCCGACGATCAGCCTGAAATCCCACATCACCGGCCTGCAACAGGTGGTCTGGCTGCAACGCGCCAACGGCCGCGACAACGTGGTGATCGAGGTCACGCCCGGCAGCCGCTACGACCCTGCCGTGGTCACCGTGCTGGCGCTGGAGCCGATCGTGCTCCAGGTCGCCGGCGGCCTGCATGGCCGTGACTTCGAGCGTGTCGCCACCTGGGCCACCGCCAACCGTGACCTGATCGACGCGTTCTGGGATGGGCTGGTGGACGGATTCGACGACATCATGTCGCGGGTGAAGAAGGTCCCCGCCCCCGGCGCCGACCGCTACCGGTAACCGCCCCGGCGCGAACATGCCTCGCCTGTCGCGATCGGCGTTGATTCCCCGCCGCCCGCGGTGGGACAAGGGCATCCCCCAACGGTGACCGGACCCATGCCCGAACTGCGCCTGCACAACAGCCTGACCCGTGCGCGTGAGACATTCACGCCGCTCGACCCCGGCCATGTGCGGCTCTATGTCTGCGGCCCCACCGTCTACGACCGCCCCCATGTCGGCAACGCAAGGCCGGTGGTGGTGTACGACGTGCTGGTGCGCCTGCTGCGCCGGCTCTATCCGCGCGTGACCTATGTCCGCAACATCACCGACGTGGACGACAAGATCAACGCCCGGGCGGCCGAAAGCGGCGTGCCGATCGCCGAGATCACCGCCAGGACCACCGCCGAATACCACGCCGACATGGCCCGCCTCGGCGCCCTGCCGCCGGATATCGAGCCGCGGGCGACCGAGCACATCGCCCAGATGATCGCCATCATCGAACGCCTGATCGAAAGCGGCCACGCCTATGCCGCCGAGGGCCACGTGCTGTTCGCCGTGCCGAGCTTCCCCGACTACGGCAAGCTCTCCGGCCGCTCGCCCGACGAACTGATCGCCGGCGCCCGGATCGACGTCGCCCCGTACAAGCGCGATCCCGGCGATTTCGTCCTATGGAAGCCCTCACCCCCCGGCGTGCCGGCGTGGGACTCGCCCTGGGGCGCCGGCCGGCCCGGCTGGCACATCGAGTGCTCGGCGATGGCCTGGGCGCATCTGGGCGAGACCTTCGACATCCATGGCGGCGGCAACGACCTGATCTTCCCCCACCACGAGAACGAGGTCGCCCAGTCGCTCTGCGCCTTCCCTGGCGCCCGCTTCGCCCGGCTGTGGATGCATAACGGCATGCTGCGCATCGGCGGCGTGAAGATGAGCAAGTCGCTGCGCAACTTCTTCACCGTCCACCAGGTGCTGGAACGCTGGCCCGGCGAGGTTGTTCGGATGTTGCTGATCGGCGGCCACTACCGGGCGCCGATCGAATACTCGGAAGAGTTGCTCGCCGAGTGCAAGACCCAACTCGACCGCTGGTACCGCGCCCTGGAACGCGCCCCCGCCGAGGCATCCGCGGACATCCCCGAGGCGGTGATGGCCGCGCTGTGCGACGACCTCAACACCCCGCAGGCGATCGCCGAGATGCACGCCCTGGCCGACCGCGCCATGGCCGGAGACACAACAGCCGCCGCCGGGCTGCGGGCGGCTGGCGAATTGCTTGGCCTGTTGCAGGACGATGCCTGGTTCCATGGCACGGGCGACAATTCCGCCATCGATGCCGCCATCGCCGAACGCATCGCCGCCCGCAAGGCGAAGGATTTCGCCCGCGCCGACGCCATCCGCAAGGAGTTGGAAGCCCAGGGCATCATGCTGGAGGATTCCGCCCAGGGCACGATCTGGCGGCGGCGATAGCCATGACCGGCCGCGACGGCGGCGCCGACCTGGTGCCCCAGGGCAATGCCCCGGTGGTGATCCTGGTCCGCCCGCAGCTGGCCGACAATATCGGCGCCGTGGCCCGTGCCATGGGCAATGGCGGGTTGTTCCATCTCCGCCTGGTGGCGCCCAGGGATGGCTGGCCGCAGCCGGCGGCCTGGCGCAATGCCTCGGGCGCCGATCGGATTCTCGACAGCCTGACGCTGCATGAAACCGTGGCCGACGCCGTTTCTGATTTGCACCATGTCTTCGCCACCTGCCCGCGGCCGCGCCATATCATCAAGCCGGTGATGACGGCCCGTGGGGCCGCCGCTGAACTCCGTTCGATCTGCGCACGGGATCTGCGCTGCGGGCTGCTGTTCGGGCCGGAGCGTGCGGGATTGGACAACGACGACATGGCCTGCACCGATGCCCTGATCCGCTATCCGCTCAATCCCGGCTTCATGAGCCTGAACCTCGCCCAGGCGGTGATGGTGATGGCCTATGAATGGTGGACGGCCGCTGACGAGACCATGCCCCGCAGCCTGATGACCAATGAGACCGACATCGCCAACAAGGCGGAGCTGGAGAATTTCCTCGTCCACCTGGTGGACCAGCTCGACGCCAGCGGCTTCCTGAAGAACGCCCAGAAGCGCCCGGGCATGATCCGCAACATCCGCCACTTCTTCCAGCGCGGCGAGGTAACGCAGCAGGAACTGCGCACGTTGCATGGTATCGTGACCGAACTGGCGCTGGGGCGGCGGTTGCGGGGGAGGCTGGAGTAGGAAGGATGTTCTTTTTTGAAAAAAAGAACCAAAAAACTTCCGTTCGTTGGAGTGGTGGCGACGGTGCCACCCTCCGAAGAAGGTGAATGAAGTCTTTTTGCTTCTTTTTCTTCAGAAAAAGAAGACCTTCCTTGCCTTTATAACTCAAAGAGGAAACACACCATGCTGCGTCTGGATGGAAAGATCGCCTTCATCTCCGGCATGGGCTCGGTGGGCGAGGGCTGGGGCAATGGGCGGGCGACGGCCGTGGTGATGGCGCGGCAGGGGGCCACGGTATTCGGCACCGATGTCAACCTGGCTGCCGCCGAGAACACGGTGGCCACCATTCATGCCGAGGGCGGGCTGGCCGCCGCGGTGCGCTGCGACATGACCGATGGCGAGGACGTGCAGGCGGCGGTCGCGGTTTGCCTGGCGCGGCATGGGCGGATCGACATCCTGGTCAACAATGTCGGCGGCTCGGCGCCGGGCGACCCCGTGTCCATGCTGGAGGAGGTCTGGCAGGCGCAGATGGACCTGAACCTGAAGACCGTGTTCCTGGCCTGCAAGTACGTGCTGCCGGTGATGCAGGCGCAGGGCAGGGGGGTGATCGTCAACATCGCCTCGGTGGCGGGCGTCCGCGACCAGCCGGGGCGGCAGTACATCGCCTATGCCGCCAGCAAGGCGGGGGTGATCCGCATGTCCAAGGCTGTCGCCATCGACAATGCCAGGAAGGGCATCCGCTGCAACACCGTGGTCCCCGGCCTGATGAACACGCCGCTGGTCAGCGAGCGGCTGGCGCGGCAGATCGGCGGCAATGATGCCGAGAAGCTGATCGCCGAGCGCCATGCCAGGGTGCCGATCGGGCAGATGGGCGATGGCTGGGACGTGGCCCACGCCGTGCTGTTCCTGGCCAGCGACGAGGCCAAGCACATCACGGCAACCGAGATCATCGTCGATGGCGGGCTGACGGCGACACGGCCCTAGGAAGGAAGTGTTCTTTTTTGAAAAAAAGAACCAAAAAACTTTCATCCCTTGGTGTGGTAGCGACGCCGGTGCCACATGATGAACAATGAACGAAAGTCTTTTTGCTTCTTTTTCTTCAGAAAAAGAAGACCTTCCCTTACTCCGCTTGAGCAGGCCGCGCGCGTGCTACCGCCCGATCTCCTGCTCCAGCGCCTCGATCTCGGCATCGCTGAAGCCGAAGTGATGGGCGATTTCGTGGATCACGACGTTCTGCACCAGGCGGGCGAGGTCTTCGCCCAGCTCGATCCACTCGAACAGGATGGCCAGGCGGTAGAGCACGATGCGGTCGGGCAGGCGGGTGATGTCGGCGTTGCTGCGCTCGCCGAGCGGGATGCCCTGGTACAGGCCGGTGAGTTCCCAGGCGCTTTCGATGCCGAGGTCCTCCAGCACCTCGTCCTCGGCGAGGTCCTCGACGGTGATGCCGAGGTTCTCGACGTGCTGGCGCAGGCGGGGCGGGATGGCGGCGATGGCGCGTTCGGCCATGGCGGCGATGGCCTCGGCATCGGGCGGCGTTGTGAACGGTGGGGCAGGGGGGGCATGGTGGACCATCGCCGCACCACGGCACGGCGGCGGCATGCGGGTCAAGCGGGAGGTGGGGATGGTCGAGAAACTCGGGACGGACGCAAGGGCGGCGCTGGCGGCGACACTGCCGCAATGGCGGGTGCTGGCGGAGCGGGACGCGATTGCGCGGGATTTCGCCTTCGCGGATTTTTCCGCGGCATGGGGGTTCATGGCCCGGGTGGCGCTGCTGGCCGAGGCGCAGGGCCATCATCCCGAATGGTCGAACGTGTGGAACCGGGTGAGCATCATCCTGTCCACCCACGACGCCGGCGGGCTGTCGGCGCGCGATGTCGGGCTGGCGCAGGCGATCGACAAGCTGCTGGCGTGAGCGGTCCGGGATTCCCCGAGCGGACCGAGGCGGTGCGGCGGGCGGCGGCGCGGCTGTGCCTGGCGCTGGGCTGGGCGCCGGTGCATGAGATGACGCTGCCGAACGGGCGGCGGGCCGACATCATGGCGCTGCGGCCGGATGGCGGGTTCGTGGTGATCGAGGTGAAGTCGGGGCTGCGCGATTTCCAGGCCGACCAGAAATGGCCGGAGTACCGCGAATTCTGCGACGCGCTGTTCTTTGCCGTGGACGGCGATTTTCCCGATGCGCTGATCCCCGCCGAGACCGGGCTGATCGTGGTGGCCGGGCGCGAGGCGGCGCTGCTGCGCGAGGCGCCGGCACATAGGCTGGCGCCGGCGCGGCGGCGGGCGCTGTTGCAGCGCTTCGCGGTGCTGGCGGCGCTGCGGCTGGCGGCGGCCGAGGACCCGGCGGCGGTGGTGGAGCTGCGCGGGGCGCTGCGGGTGGAGTGAACTTGCCGGCGGGCGCGTTCCGGCCGATGATTCGCGCCAGGAACGGGAGCGAGACATGAGCGGATTTCCCCTGCCCACCACCACGCTGGATGCCGCCGGGCTGCGCGAGGACCAGATCGCGCGGCTGCACGGCTTGATCGAGGGGCATATCAAGGCCGGGCGCTATCCCGGCGCGCAGATCGCCATCGCCCGGCACGGCGAGCTGGCGCATTTCCAGACGTTCGGCGAGGCGGCCGGAGGCAAGGCGGCGACGGACGACACGCTGTGGCTGCTGTTCTCCAACACCAAGGTGATCACGGCGGCGGCGTGCTGGGTGCTGGCCGAGCAGGGGGCGTTCCGGTTCACCGACCGGATGGCCGACCACGTTGCCGAGTTCGCCCGCAACGGCAAGGGCGAGGTGACGATCATGCAGATCATCACCCACACCGGCGGCTTCCCCAATGCCGAGATGCCGCAGGCGGCGTGGGAGGATCACGGCAAGATGCGGGATGCCGTCTGCAACTTCAGCCTGGAGTTCACGCCGGGCTCGCGGCTGCACTACCACGGGGCGTCGGCGCATTGGGCGCTGGCGGTGCTGATCGAGCAGCTGACCGGACAGGATTTTCGAACCTTCCTGCGCGAGGCGGTGATCGAGAAGATGGGGCTCGGGCGGGAGATGCAGGTGGGCCTGGCGCGGGCCGGCATGGCGCGGGCGGCGGACATGCATGCGCCGGATGGTGCCGGCAAGCCGGTGCTGCTGGCGGATCGCAACACGCCGGCATTTCGCAAGGCGGGGATTCCCGGCGGCGGCGGCTATGCCACGGCGCGCGGCATGGCGGCGTTCTACCAGATGATGCTGGCCGGCGGCGTGATCGGCGGTGTGCGGATCGTCGGGCCGCGGACGCTGGGCTATGCCATCCGCAACTGGACCGGCGACATGCACGACCATGCGATGAACCAGCCGATGCATCGCGGGCTCGGGCCGCATCTGCGCGGGACGACGCCGACGATCCGCGGGCTCGGCTCGTTCGCCTCGCCGGGGACGTTCGGGCATGGCGGGGCGGGCAATTCCTATTGCTGGGCGGACCCGGAGTCCGGGGTGTCGTTCGCCTATCTGACCAATTGCCGGGTGCCGGACCCGTGGCATAGCCAGCGCATGGATGTGGTGAGCAATCTGGTTCATTCGGCGATCTTGTAGGAAGGAAGCAAGGGTCTTCTTTTTCTGAAGAAAAAGAAGCAAAAAGACTTCCCGCTTATCAACCAATTGGCACGAACTTCTTAGCGTATACGCTTCGCCTTGTGAGCCTGGATGAAGTGGCGATCGCTCGGCATAGCGCTGGGACCATCTCGGCCATTTGGCGTCGTCGGTTTGTGGTCCAGCAGAATGCGCCGAGGTAGTCGTTTGTGTGCTTGGCCGAGATCGCCTTGTGGGTTGCCTTGATGGCGGTGCTGAGGTTGGCGATCGCGGTGTTGAGCACGAAGAAGGCGGTATTCCTTTGGCGCGAAGGGCGTTTGCTGGCGGTGATGCTGCGTTGGTGACTACGGCCGGCGGTGCCGAAGGCGTTGAAGGCCCTCAGCCCGTCGGTGTGGACATGGGCTGTCGGCGCCAGGCAGGCATCGCGGAACGCCTTCACGGCGGCCGCGGTGAAGCCGCTGACGACCTGCATGGCGACGTGGCCCATGCGGCCGCCCTGGTGGCGCTCGGCGGCGGCGATCACGCGGGTTTTGCCTGCGGGGCCAGAGCCTTGGTTGCGTTCACCGCCAAGATAGACATCGTCCGCCTCGACCACCGCCGCAGCACCTCCGTCTTCGCCCGGGCCGCCGACGACATAGAGGCTCTCGCGCTCACTCATGGCATGGCGCAGGCGCTTGTGCAGATACCAGGCGGTCGGGTAGCTCACCCCCAGCCGACGCCCGAGTTCGACGGCGGAAATGCCCTGCTTGGTGCTGCTCATCGCGTGCATGGCGCGAAACCAGGTCGCCAGCGGCAACTTGGTATGCGTCATCACCGTGCCCGCGGTCACCGACCAGCGCCGGTTGCATCGCGTGCAGCCCACCCGACGCCCACAGCGATAGTTCCGCTCGTTCCCGCAGGTCGGACATGACATGCCGGCCTGCCGACGAATGGCCAGAAGTGCGGCAAGACACTGCTCCTCCTGCCCATAGAGCCGCTCAAAATCCGCGTCCGTCAGGCCTCGCATCAGTGCGCGCATCGAAGGTAACTCCATGACTTCGCTTATTATATGCGATGTCCGGGGAGAGTACAAGCCCGTGTCAAATGGTTGATAAGCGGGAAGAGACTTTCACTCATTGTTCATCCCGTGGCACCGGCGTCGCCACCCATCCAACGGATGAAAGTTTTTTGGTTCTTTTTTTCAAAAAAGAACGACTTCCTTCCTTGGATCGTGCCAGGGCAGGGCGCCCATCCTGGCCTGCTCACGGCGTTTTGGTCACACGAGGGAAAGGGATTTCGTGCTATCTGCGGCGCAGGCGATTTGAAGCGGATGGTATTGGAGGTGACATGACGGGTGGTTCGGCCTGATGTGCGGCATCACCGGGATATTTCGCCCCGATGGCGGGCCGGCGGACATGGACGTGCTGCGGCGGATGACGGCGTTGGTCGCCCATCGCGGGCCGGATGGCGACGGGTTCCATGCCGAACCCGGCAT
>JADLHF010000073.1 GCA_020848935.1 Acetobacteraceae bacterium | reverse complement strand
TGACCGGCTTCATCGCCGCGCCCAGCGTGACCCGCGCGACGATGGCCGGCCAGGCGCTGATGGTGAACGGGCGGCCGGTCAACGACCCCGTGCTGCGCACCGCGGTGCGGGTGGCCTATCGCGACGTCATCGCCTATGGCCGGCATCCCGTGGTGGCGCTGTACCTGACCATCGACCCCGCCGCGGTGGATGTGAACGTGCATCCGGCCAAGGCCGAGGTGCGGTTTCGCGCCGCCGAGGCGGTGCGCGGGCTGGTGATTGCCACCCTTTCGCGCGCGCTGGCGGCGGGGGCGGGGGGTGCGGCGGGGATGGCGGCGCCATCGGTGGTGCTGCCGATGCTGGCGCCGCATAGCGGGCGGTCGGTGATGCGCCAGGCGGTGCCGCCCCAGGGGACGCCCCGGGGGACGCCCCAGGGGACGCCACGGCCGGGCTTTGCCGAGGCGCTGCTGCCGATCACCGCCGGGCCGGCGGCGCGGGTGCTGCCGGCGGCCGATGCGGCGCCGCAAGGCGACGTGGCGGCGTTTCCGCTCGGCGCCCCGGTGGCGCAGGTGCTGGATACCTACATCATCGCGGTGGCCGCCGACGGGGCGCTGGTGCTGGTGGACCAGCATGCCGCGCATGAGCGGCTGACGCATGAGGCGCTGCGGGCGCAGTTGCTGGAGGGCGCGGTGCGGCGCCAGCCGCTGTTGCTGCCGGCGGTGGTGGACATGCCGGCCGGCGATGCCGCGCGACTGCTGGCGCAGGCCGATACGCTGGAGCGGCTGGGGCTGGAGATCGAGGCGTTCGGCGCCGGCGCGGTGCTGGTGCGCGCGATGCCGGCCGCCCTCGGCGCGCCCGACCCCGCGCCGCTGCTGCGCGACCTCGCCGACGAGTTCGCCGAGATGGGCGAGGGGCTGGCGCTGGCGGCGAAGCTGGATGCCGCGGTGGCCCGGCTGGCCTGCCACGGCAGCATCCGCGCCGGGCGGCGGCTGGGTGGTGCGGAGATGGACGCGCTGCTGCGCCAGATGGAGACGACGCCGCGGGCGGCGACGTGCAGCCATGGCCGGCCGACCTACCTGAAGCTGTCGCGCGCCGAGATCGAGCGGATGTTCGGCCGGCGTTGATCGGGATCAGCGCGCCGCGCCGGATCACGCCGGGGCGGCGTGGGCCGGCGCCCGCATCACCGTGATGCGGGCGGCGCCATGGCGGCGTTCGGCGAGCACGTCACCCCAGGCGGCCAGGGCTTCGTCGCGGCCGGTCTCGGCCACCACCAGCGCCCCGGGCGCGAACCAGCCGGCGGCGGACAGGCGGGCCAGGGCGGTTTCCACCAGGCCCTGGCCATAGGGCGGGTCGAGGAACACCAGGCCGCAGGCGATGCCCGGCGGCGGGCGGGTGGTGTCGGCGGCATGGACATGGGCCGGCGCGTCGAGCGTGGCGATATTGGCGCGCAGGGCGGCCAGGGCGGCGCGGTCGCGCTCGATGAAATGCGCCTGTGCGGCGCCGCGCGACAGGGCTTCCAGGCCCAGCGCGCCGGTGCCGGCGAAGGCATCCAGCACCGTGGCGCCGGTCACGCGGTCATGGCCGCCCCAGGGCGCGTGCAGCAGCATGTCGAACAGCGCCTGGCGCAGGCGGTCGGCGGTGGGGCGGGTGGCCGCACCCTTCGGGGCCAGCAGCGCGCGCCCGCGCCACCGTCCGGCGACGATTCGCATCTCAGCCCTGCGGGACCTGCTCGCGCAGCACCTTGGCGGGCACTTCGGCCACCTCGCCCTTGGCCAGGTTGCCGAGCTGGAACGGGCCATAGGCGACGCGGATCAGCCGGCTGACCTCCAGGCCCAGATGCGCCATCACGCGGCGGACCTCGCGGTTGCGACCCTCGCGCAGGGCCACCGTGATCCAGGCATTGTCGCCCTTGCGGCTGTCCAGCCCGGCCTCGATGGGGCCGTAGCGTTCGCCGGCGATGGTCACGCCGCGGGCCAGGGCGGCCAGCATCGCGGGCGCGGGATTGCCGAACACCCGCACGCGGTAGCGCCGCAGCCAGGCGTTGGCGGGCAGTTCCAGCTGGCGGGCCAGCGCGCCGTCATTGGTCAGCAGCAGCAGCCCCTCGCTGTTGAGGTCGAGCCGGCCGACGCTGATCACGCGGGGCAGGGTGGGCGGCAGTTGCTGGAACACGGTGGGCCGGTCCTGCGGGTCGCGGTGGGTGGTGACCAGGCCGACCGGCTTGTGGTAGCGCCACAGCCTTGTGCGCGCGGGCGGATCGACCAGGGTGCCGTTGACCACCACCAGGTCGTCCGGCTCGACGAAGGTGGCGGGGTGGGTGACCACGGCATTGTTCAGCTTCACCCGGCCTTCGGCCAGCAGCTTCTCGGCATCGCGCCGGCTGGCGACGCCGGCGCGGGCGAGCCATTTGGCGATGCGCTCGCCGCGCGGCGCGGCGGACGCGGCGTCCGGTGCCGGGTCCTCTAGCTCTGGCATGCGGCCACCAGGGCATCGAAGATGCGGCGGTCGCCGGGGTCGATGAAGAATTCCGGGTGCCACTGCACGCCGAGGCAGAAGCGGTAGCTGGCCGCCTCGATGCCCTCGATCACGCCGTCCGCCGCCGTGGCGTTGACGATGGCGCGCGGGCCGGGCGCGCGCACCGCCTGGTGATGGGCGGTGTTCACGTTCATCGTGGCGCTGCCGACGATGCGGTGCAGCAACGTGCCGGGCACCACGGCCACTTCATGGCCCGGCTGGTGGCGCGGGGTCTTCTGCTCATGCTCCAGGGCGCCGGCGATGGCGTCGGGGATGTGCTGGACCAGCGTGCCGCCGAGGGCCACGGCCAGCAGCTGCTCGCCGCCGCAGATGCCCAGTACCGGCAGGTTGCGGGCCAGCGCGCCCTGGACCAGGGCGAGTTCCGCCTGGGTGCGGCCGGCCTTCAGGGTGACGCTGTCATGGCGCGCGCCGTCGCCGTACAGCCCGGGATCGACATCGAAGGCGCCGCCGGTGACCACCAGCGCGTCGATGTGGTCCAGGAATGCCTCGGCCAGCTCGGCGTTGTGCGGCAGGGCCATCGGCAGGCCGCCGGTGGCCGCCACCGCGTCGAGATAGTTGGTGCGCAGCGCGTACCAGGGGTATTTCGAGTAGCCGCCGGGCTGCTCGCTGTCGAGGGTGACGCCGATGGCGGGGCGCGTGCGGATGTTCATGCGCGTTGCTACAACCCGGGTCCAGGCCGAGGCAAGAAGCGATCATGCGGGACGACCCGATGCAGGCGGCACTGGACCAGGCGCGGGCGGCGGCGCGGCGCGGCGAGGTGCCGGTGGGTGCTGTGGTGCTGGACCCCGCCGGGCGCATCCTGGCCCGCGCCGGCAACCGGGTGGAGGCCGACCACGACGCCGCCGCCCATGCCGAGATGCTGGCGTTGCGGGCGGCGGCGCGGGCGCTCGGCACGCCCCGGCTGGTGGGCTGCGACCTGGTGGTGACGCTGGAACCCTGTGCGATGTGCGCGGCGGCGGCCGGGTTGTTCCGCATCCGCCGGGTGGTGTTCGGCGCCTATGACCCCAAGGGCGGCGGGGTGGAACATGGCGCGCGGGTCTATGCCGCGCCGGGCGCGCAGCACCGGCCCGAGGTGGTGGGCGGCGTGCGCGAGGGCGAGTCGGCGGCGCTGCTGAAGGATTTCTTCGCGGCCCTGCGGTAGCGCGTCAGGTGGCGCGGCGGCCGCTGCGGGCGGCGTTGGACAGGGCATGCAGAAGCAGGTACGAACTGGCGATGGCGGAGCGGGTGATGCGGGTCATGACGCTGGCCCACAGCCACGCCAGCGCGAAGACCCCGGCCAAGCCGCCGATGGCATAGATCGCGACGTCGCCGATGCGCAGCAACTCGCGCGAATGAAGCCGCTGCGGCGCCTGAAGCAGCATGTCGCGGGCATAGAACAGCCAGCTCTTCGACTCCGTGAGCCACACCGCGAAGCACAGCGGCGCGCGTTGTACCGGAATGTCGCCCACCAGCGCCCCGCGGCAGTACGCCTCGGCCCCCGGCAAGGCCGTGGCCAGCGCCCAGCTGTCCAGCGCGACCACGCAAACACCGAGGACGAAGACACCGTGGATGAAAAATCCAAGCCAGATGGCGCGGTTGATATTCAAGGCACCACTCCGAATTCGGCGCATCGCGACAATCGGTTCGACAACATATGCGGCGCGGGATTTTGCCGCCGGCTGGAATGACCTCCCCCGGGAAACCGCCGCCTGGCGGCGGGGATGGGGCGGGCGTGAACAGAACGTCTAATTAAACGGCATTTAGGTCATCCAGCGAATGGTTGGCAATAAAATAGTAAGAATTGGAGTAGGAATTCCGTAAGAATTTACAAAACTGCACAAAGCAGCGCGCCGTCCGGCAAGGGCCGGACGGCGCGCAAGGGCAGGGGGGCGGGCGCAGCCGGGGGGGTCAGCCGGGCGGGATCAGCAGCAACCCGCCGTCGGGGGTCGGGCGGGCGCGCTGGTTGTACAGCAGGGCGGCGCGGCGGTCCTTTTCCTCCTGCGACAGGGTGGAGGGATCGTCGGGCAGGTCGGCCCCGGCCGCCATGCCGCGCTGAAGCGCCGGGCGAGCCGCCAGCTCGGCCTGCCAGCGGGCGAAATAGGGGAACTCGGCGATGTCCTGGCCCTGGCCCTTCCAGTTCACCGTCCAGGGGTAGCAGATCATGTCGGCGATGCTGTACTGGTCGCCGGTCAGGTAGCGGCGGTCATACAGCCGGTTGTTGAGCACGCCATACAGCCGGTTCGCCTCGTCGGTGAAGCGGCGCACGGCATAGGACTGGTCGCCTTTGGTGTTTTCCAGCCGGCGGAAATGGCCGCATTCGCCCAGCTTCGGGCCCTGGTTGGCCATCTGCCAGAACACCCACTGCATCACCTCGACGCGCCCGCGCGGCTCGGCCGGCAGGAAGCGGGCATGCTTCTCGGCCAGGTACTGCATGATCGCGCCGGACTCGAATACCGGGATCGCCGCACCGCCATCCTGTGGCGCGGTGTCCACCAGCACCGGCATGCGGTGGTTGGGGTTCATGGCCAGGAACGCGGCGCTGAACTGGTCGCCGCGGCCGATGTTCACCGGCACGATGCGATACGGCACGCCGAGCTCCTCCAGCAGGATGGTGACCTTCTTGCCGTTCGGCGTGGGCCAGTAGTGAACGTCGTACATGGCGCTGCTCCGTGGGGGGCTGAGGGGGGATGCTTCTGTCGCATCGGCCGGCAGTTGAAGGCGCAAGCAAGGACGTTCTTCTTTGAAAAAAAGAACCAAAAAACTTCTGTTCACTCGCTCACAGGCGCACAGCGTTGCCACGCGAAGGGCCATGAATGAAGTCTTTTTGCTTCTTTTTCTTCAGAAAAAGAAGATCCTTCCTTCCCTTCCTCGACCTGGGCGATGATACGCCCTACCCGCCGCGGGTGACAATCTGCGCGGTATCCACCAGGTCATGCAGCAGCGCCATGGTGGCGGCCGCCGGGTTGGCGAAGGGGTCGAGCGCGGGTCGGGCGGAGTATTTCAGCAGCAGCGCGGTGTTCACGCGCGCGAGGTTCACCTGGCCCATGTTCCAGTGGCCGAAGCGGCGCTGGCCGATCTCCTCGTAGGCCAGCAGGCGCAGCCCCTGGTGACGGTCGTCGCGCATGATCACGCCCAGCAGGTCGCAGACCGGATCGCGCCCGCCCTCCAGCACCTGCACGAAGATATCGTCGGCAAAGCACAGCAGGCCGGTGATGCCGCGTGCCGCATTGTTGCGGCGCGACTGCTCCAGGATGGCATCGGTGACCGCGGGCACCAGCGTCTGGCGGGCGCGGCTGGCATACAGGCAGCGAACGAGCATCGGGGTCAGGCCTTGAGGTTGATCAGCGACAGGAACTCGCGCCGCAGCGCGGCATCGCGCAGGAAGGAGCCGCGCATGACGCTGTTGATCATCTTGGTCTGGCTGTCCTTCACGCCGCGCCAGTGCAGGCAGAAATGGTCGGCCTCCATCACCACCGCCAGCCCGTCCGGCGTCACCTTGGCCATCAGCAGGTCGGCGATCTGGGTGATCGCTTCCTCCTGGATCTGCGGCCGGCTCATGACCCAGTCCGCAAGGCGGGCGTATTTCGACAGGCCGATCAGGTTGGAATGCTCGTTGGGCACCAGCCCGATCCACAGCCGGCCCATGATCGGGCAGAAATGGTGGCTGCAGGCACTGCGCACCGTGATCGGGCCGACGATCATCAGCTCGTTCAGCCCCTCGGCATTGGGGAACTCGGTCACCGGAGGGGCGGCGGTGTAGCGGCCGTGGAACACCTCGTTGAGATACATCTTGGCCACCCGCCGGGCGGTGTCCTGGGTGTTGTGATCGCTCTCGGTGTCGATCACCAGGCTTTCCAGCACGCCCTGCATCTTGCCCGTCACCTCGTCCAGCAGCGCCTCCAGGTCGCCGGGCAGCAGGAAATCGCTGATGCTGTCGTTGGCGTGGAAGCGGCGGCGCGCGCGGCGAATGCGGCTGCGAATACGCGCCGAGACCGGCTGGGTCGCGTCTTCGGTGTCGGCGGGCGGTGGGGGCATCGGCGGCTGGTTCCCGGTGGAAGGCAATAAATGCGGCCCGGTTCAGATGGGGTGGTGCGCGGAGGGTGCAAGGAAGGGTGAAGCACTTCTTTTTCTGAAGAAAAAAAGCAAAAAGACTTTTTATTCATCTGGTATTTCTCCGTCGGCGAGGGTGCCTGGCAAAGTATTGAGGGTTCTTTGGTTCCATTTTCCAAGAAAGAACGTCCTTCCAGCTTCTCCAGCCCGGCATCCAGCGTGGCCAACACCCGCGCCGCCGGCGAAACTGAAGCTGAATATCGCGAATGCCGACATCCCGTCCCCCTGCCTGCCGGGACCGCCATCGCCGCTTCGTTGACAGCGCGGCGGCGGCGCGCCCAGCATCCCGCCTGTCGGGAACAGGAGGAAGCGGCAATGTCGGGATCGCGCGGGCCGGCGATGGGCTGGGACGAATGGGCTCGCCACGACGCCACCGCCCTGGCCGCCCTGGTGCGGCGCGGCGAGATTTCGGCCCGGCAGATCGCCGCCCAGGTGGCCGAGGGCGTCGGCCGGGTGGACGCGCGGATCGGCGCGGTGCTCGGCCTGTTCGACGACGTGGTGGCCAACCCCGACACCAACCGGCCGAATCGCGCCGGCGTGCTCTACGGCGTGCCGGTGCTGGTCAAGGATCTCGGCCAGGCGATGGCCGGGCGCATGCAGGAAAGCGGCAGCAAGCTGTGGCGGGGCTACGTGCCCACGGCCAACGACCCGCTCATCGACAACGTGCTGGCCGCCGGGCTGGTGCCGATCGGCCGCTCCACCGCCCCCGAATTCGGCATGACCTTCGACACCGCCACCGACTACCAGGGCACGGTGAAGGTCACCCGCAACCCTTGGAACCCCGCCCACACCCCGGGCGGTTCCTCCGGCGGTTCGGCCGCCGCGGTGGCGGCCGGCGTCACGCCGATCAGCCTGTCCTCCGATGGCGGCGGTTCCACCCGAATCCCGGCCAGCTTCTGCGGCCTGGTCGGGCTGAAGGCCGCACGCGGCCGGGTGCCGCGGCCGCTGGGGCAGAACGAGTACGTGACCCGCATCGCCATCGACGGCGTGCTGACGCGCAGCGTGCGCGACACCGCCGCGGCCTATGAAACGCTCAGCCGCGTGCCCAATGGCGGCACCTTCATGCCGCTGCGGGCACCCAAACTCGGCTACCTCGCCGCGCTGGCGATCGAGCCGGGTCGGCTGCGCGTGGGGCTGTCCACCGGCGACTGGGGGCGGACCACGCCGACCGACCCGCAGGTCGCCGCCCGGGTGGGCGAGGTCGGGCTGCTGATGCAGTCGCTCGGCCATCACGTGGAGGAGGTGGACGACGCGGCGATTTGCGACTGGGGCGTGATGTGGCGCGGCTACATCACCCAGTGGATCGGCAGCCGCGCCGCCTTCGTGGCCATGGCCCGGGAACGCGGCGTGGAACCGCAGGAGCTGGGCCACGTGCTGTCGCGCATGACCTATCGCCATTTCCTCGCCCACAGCCGCTACGACAAGTTCGACATCTTCGCGATGATGGCGGCCAACAACACCACCACCCGCAGCTTCGGCCGGCTGATGGAGCGCTACGACGTGCTGCTGACCCCCACGCTCGCCGTGCGGGTGCCGCCTGCCAACGGCCCCTACTCGCTGCTGGCCGACGAGGAGCTGGACCCCTGGGTGGGCCGCCTTGCCGATGCCTGCCGCTACACCATGCCGGGCAACGAGACCGGCATGCCCGCCATCTCCCTGCCGGCCGGGCTCGATGCCGAGGGCCTGCCGATCGGGGTGCAGGTGCACGGCAACTTCGCCTGCGAGGACGTGCTGATCCAGGTCGCCGCCCAGATCGAGCGGGCGAAGCCGGACTGGTTCACGGCCCGGCCGGGGGTGCATGTGGCGGGCTGATTTTCCGACCCCAAGGAGGTAGTGGCGTGAGGAAGGAAGGTGTTCTTTTTTGAAAAAAAGAACCAAAAAACTTTTACCCATTGGAGCTGTCCCACGATCGGCGCGCCCGAAGGATAATGAATAGAAGTCTTTTTGCTTCTTTTTCTTCAGAAAAAGAAGAGCCTTCCTTTTTTCTCCCTTGAGGCTCGACAACCCCCCCGCGATGCTCCTTGCTGGCGGCTCCATCGCCGGTGAGCCTGCCATGCCCAACCCGCCCTTCGACCTGAGCCTGACCGATCTGGAGGACCTCGCCACCGGCGCCTGGATTCTTGGCACCGGCGGCGGCGGCGATCCGTATTTCTCGCTGCTGGAGGCCCGGCTGCACCACGCCGCCGGCAAGCGCGCCAGGCTGATCGACCCGCTGTCGCTGCCCGACGATGCCCTGGTCGGCTGCGTCGGCCAGATGGGCGCGCCGCTGGCGATGCAGGAGCGGATGTGCGACGGCGCGGTGATGGCGCGCACGGTGATGATGATGGAGGCGCATCTCGACCGGAAGTTCGATGCCCTGATGCTGTGGGAGATCGGCGGCAACAACGCGTTCCAGTCGATCCTCGCCGGCCAGTTGCTGGGGCTGCCGATCGTTGATTGCGACGCGATGGGCCGCGCCTTTCCCCAGGCCGACATGACCAGCTTCGCCATCGCCGACCTGCCGGCCGCCCCATGGACGATGGTCGATATCCGCGCCAACAGCATCATCTTCACCGAAGCGGTGGACTGGGCCTGGATGGAGCGGATGACCCGGCGCATGTGCGCGGTGCTCGGCGCCTCGGCCGCCACATGCAAGGCGCCGCGCACCGGGGCGGAGGTGAAGCGGGCCTCGTGCCTGCACACCGTCTCCTGGGCGCTGCGCATCGGGCGCACGGTGCGCGCGGCCCGCGCGGCGCATGCCGACCCCGTGGCAGCACTGGTGCAGAGCGAAGCCGGCATCCCGTTGTTCCGCGGCAAGGTGGCCGACGTGATGCGCCGCGCCACCGATGGCTGGCTGCGCGGCACGGTGGCGATCGACGG
Source organism: Acetobacteraceae bacterium (assembly GCA_020848935.1). Lineage (GTDB taxonomy): Bacteria > Pseudomonadota > Alphaproteobacteria > Acetobacterales > Acetobacteraceae > CAMDGX01. The sequence continues at coordinate 6,689 of JADLHF010000073.1, read as the reverse complement.
GCTGGACGGCGATGCCGGCCACGCCATGCGCATCGACTTCCAGAACGAATGGTCCGTCGCCTGGCGCAATGACGCGGTCGCGGTCACCGTGCCCGACCTGATCGTGATGCTGGATGCCGCCAGCGGCGAGGCGATCGGCACCGAGACGGTGCGCTTCGGCCAGCGGGTGACGGTGATCGCCCTGCCCGCCCCGCCGCTGCTGACCACGCCGAAGGGCCTGGCCCATGTCGGGCCGCGCGCCTTCGGATACGACCTGGATTTCGTGTCGGGGTTCGCCCCGGCCGCCGCCCCGGCGGTGGCATCATGATCCGCATCGGCATCGACGTCGGCGGCACCAATACCGACGCCGTGGCGATCGACGGCGCCAGGGTGCTGCACGCCGTCAAGACGGCGACCACCGAGGATGTCACCGGCGGCATCCTGGCGGCCCTGCACGCGGTGATGAACGGTGCCGGGCTGGCGGCCGGACAGGTTGGCGCGGTGATGATCGGCACCACCCATTTCACCAACGCGGTGGTGCAGCGGCGCGACCTCGCCACCATCGGCGCCGTGCGCATCGGCCTGCCGGCCGCCGCCACCCTGCCGCCCTTCATCGACTGGCCGGCCGACCTGCGCGCCGTGGTGGCCGGCCCGGTGGCGATGATCCGTGGCGGCCACGAGGTGGATGGCCGCCCGCTGGTGCCGTTCGACCGCGCCGCGATGGCCGAAGCGGCGCGAGGCATGGCGGCGGCCGGCATCGGCTCCGTGGCGGTCTGCGCGGTGTTCTCGCCGCTGGATGCCGCCTGCGAACGGGAGGCCGGCGCCATCCTGCACGCCGCCGCACCTGGCCTGGCTGTCACCCTGTCCCACGAGCTCGGCCGCATCGGCCTGCTGGCGCGCGAGAACGTCGCGCTGCTGAACGCCACCTTGCGGCCGCTCGCCGCACGCACCGTGGCGGCGTTCCGCGAAGCCCTGGCGGCCTCGGGCATCGCCGCGCCGCTGTTCATCACGCAGAACGACGGCACGGTGGCCGGCGCCGACGAGGCCGCCGCCTTCCCGGTGCGCAGCTTCGCCTCCGGCCCCACCAACTCCCTGCGCGGCGCGGCCTTCCTCTCCGGCCTGGCCGACGCGCTGGTGGCCGATGTCGGCGGCACCACCACCGATGTCGGCAGCCTGGTGGCCGGCTTCCCGCGCGAGGCGAACAACGTGGTGGAGGTGGGCGGCGTGCGCACGCTGTTCCGCATGCCCGACCTGGTCTCGATCGGCATCGGCGGCGGCACCCTGGTGGACCCGGCCGACCCCGGCCGCATCGGCCCGCTCAGCGTCGGCTACCGCATCGCCGAGCGCGCGCGCGTCTTCGGCGGGCCGGACCTGACCTGCAGCGACATTGCCGTGGCCGCCGGGCTGGTCACGCTCGGCGACCCCGCCCGTGTCGCCGATCTCGACCGGGCATTCGTCGCCGCCGCCCTGGCCCGCATCCACGCCGGGATCGCCGATGCCGTGGACCGCATGCGCGCCGATGCCACCCCCCGCCCGCTGGTCGCCGTCGGCGGCGGCGCCTTCCTGGTGCCCGACACCCTGCCCGGCATCTCGCGCGTGGTGCGGGTGGCCAACCAGGGTGTCGCCAATGCGCTGGGGGCCGCCATCGCCCAGGTCAGCGGCGAGGTGGACCAGGTGTTCCAGGGCCTAACCCGCGACGTCGCGCTGGCCCAGGCCCAGGCGCTGGCCACCGACCGCGCCGTGCGCGCCGGCGCCAGCCCGGCCAGCATCACCCTGGTGGACCAGGAGGATATCCCGATCGCCTACCTGCCCGGCAATTCGCTGCGGGTGCGCGCGCGCGTGGTAGGCGATATCAGCGGATAGGGGGTCCCAGGGGGCTCGGCCCCCTGGCCCTTTCTTCCCCGTCAGCCGACGATATACGGCTTCGCCGCCGCGTCGTACGCGGGATATCCGAGGATCTCGCGGTGCTGCGCGGCCGGCAGCGCCTGGTCGGAGGCACTGCCGCCATCCCGGAGCGCCTTCAGCCCCGACAGCATGGCGTTGATCGCCGGCGACAGCATGATCGTCGGGTAGGTGCCGATCTTGATGCCCAGCTTGATCGCCTCCTCGCGGCTCGGCACCGTCGGCGCGCCGGGGGAGAGCACGTTGAAGCACGGCTTGCCGCCCGCCGCCTTCACCCCCATCGCGTATTCCTCGTGGCTGGCGGGGCTGTCGAGGAACAGGATATCGGCCCCCTCCTCGGCAAACATCCTGATCCGCGCCAGCGCCTCGTCGATGCCCTGGGTCGGCCGGCAATCGGTGCGCGCCAGGATCAGGATGCCCGATTCCTTGGCCGCCGCCACCGCCGCGCGCACCTTCATCCGCGCCTCCTCGCGCGGAATGCACGGCTTGCCGGCCGAGGTCAGCGCCCGCGGTGTGATCTTGTCCTCGATCAGGATCGCCGCCGCCCCGGCCCGTCCATAGGCGCGCACGGTGCGCTGCATGTTCATCGGATTGCCGTAGCCATGGTCGCCATCGGCCAGCACCAGCGTCTGCGGTGCCGCGCCATGCACCATCTCGAAGCTGTTGTACATCTCGCCGAAGCTGATCAGGTCCAGGTCCGGCCCGCCCAGCCGCCCGGCCGCACAGCAGGAGCCGGAGAGGAACGCCGTCTCGAACCCGGCCTCGGCGGCGAGCCTGGCCGACAGCCCGTCCCACACCGCCGGCATGGTGACGAAACCCGGCTTGGCCAACAGGGCGCGCAGGCGTTCGGGTGCGGTGGGCATCGTGATCGTTTCCTGGAATTTGGATGTCGGCAAACGCTAGCCGCTATCGCGCCAGCCACCAAGGGGGGTGCGGCGGTTTCCCTGGCGGGCCGTCTTGCTCTAAATCTGACGCTTGTCTTCTGGGCGGAGTTGCCATGCGTTCCCTCCTCTGGCGCCTCATCCTGCTGAGTCCGCTGCTCCTGCTGGTCGTCCTGTTCGCGCTGTCCAACCCGGAGAGCGTGCGCCTCGGCCTGTGGCCGACCAACCTGCTGGTGCAGGCGCCGTTGTCCCTGCTCATGCTGGCGGCAATGGGCATCGCCTTTCTGCTCGGCGCGCTCACCACCTGGGTGGTCGGGCTCGGCACGCGCCTGCGGGCACGCCGGGCGGAGGCGGCGGCGGCGGCGCTGCGCACCGAGCTGCAGGCCCTCCAGGCGCGGTTGGCCCGCGCCGAGCAGCCGCCGGGCGCCACCATCCTGCCGCCGCAGCGCGCCGCCATCGAACACCGCCCGTGACCGTGCGGATCAAGATCTGCGGCATCACCACCGCGGCCGGCATGGACGCCGCCGTGGCGGCCGGGGCCGACTGGGTGGGCTTCAACTTCTTCCCCACCTCGCCCCGCCACGTCACCCCGGCACAGGCCGCCGCCCTGGCCGCCCGGTCCGGCGTGCCGACCATGGTCGGGCTGTTCGTCCAGCCCACCGATGCCGAGATCGCCGCCACCCTGGCCGCCATCGCGCTCGATGTGCTTCAGCTCTACACCGACGTCGCCCGTGCCGCCGCGATCCGCAGCCGCTTCGGCCTCGCGGTATGGCGCCCCGTCGGGGTCGCCACCCCGGCCGACCTGCCGCGCGGCGCCGCCGGGGCGGATGCCCTGCTGATCGAGGCCAAGCCGCCCGCCGATGCCACCCGCCCCGGCGGCAACGCGGCGACATTCGACTGGTCGATCCTGGCCGGCTGGCCGGCGCCCGCCCCCTGGCTGCTGGCCGGCGGGCTGACCCCGGACAACGTCGCCGAAGCCATCCGCGCCACCGGCGCGCCGGCGGTGGATGTCTCCTCCGGCGTGGAGCGGACCATGGGCGTGAAGGACCCCGCCCTGATCGCCGCCTTCTGCCGCGCCGCCCGCGCGGCATGACAATCGCCGCGGCCACCGCCGCCGACGCCGCGGCGCTGGGTGCCGCGCATGTGGCAGCCTGGCGCGAGACCTATCCCGGCATCCTGTCCGAGGCGGTGCTGTCCGAGCACGACGCCGCGGCGCGCGCCGCCATGTGGGCGCGCATCATCGCCGCCGGCACCACCGTGCTGCTGGCACGCGACGCCGAGGGGCGGGTGGTGGGCTTCGTCTCGGCCGGACCGCAGCGCGAACCGGAGGTGGTGGACTACCCCGGCGAGATCTACTCGATCTACCTGCTGCGCGCCGGCCAGCGGCGCGGCCTCGGCCGGGCGCTGATGGCCGGCGCCGCCCGCAGCCTGCTGGCACGCGGCCTGACCTCGGCCAATCTGTGGGTGCTGGACGGCAACGAGGCCGCGATCGCGTTCTACACCGCGCTTGGCGGGCGGGTGGTAAAGCGCCGCACCCTGCCGGAGTGGGAAGCCAGCGAGGCCGCCTTCGCCTGGGATGACCTGACCGCCCTCGCCGGCTGACCGGATCGGGGCTATCCTGCGCCCCGCGGGGCCACGCCGGTCGCCGATCATGGGGTCGCCGATGGCGCTTTCCGCCTCCGCCTCGCAGCGCGGCCTGTTCCTGTTCCTCTGCCTGGTCTGGGGCACCAACTGGCTGGCGATGAAGGCCGGCACCGCCGAGGTGCCGCCCGGCATCTTCTCCGGCCTGCGCTGGAGCGTGGCCGGCGGCGTGCTGCTCGCCTTCCTCGCCCTGCGCGGCACCCCGGTGCGGGTGCCGCCGCGGCTGTGGCGGCGGATCATCTGGGTCTCGGTGATGATGATCCCGCTGAACGCCGTGATCATGCTGTACGGCCTGCGCCACATCTCCAGCGGCCTTGCCGCCGTGCTCAATTCCGCGCTCACCCCCATCGCCATGGTGGGCTTCGCCGCCATGCTGGGCCAGGAGCGGTTCAGCCGGCGCCATCTCGGCGCCCTGGCCGTGGGCGTGCTCGGCGTGCTGGTGCTGTATGGCCCGCGCGCGGCGGTGGGCGCGCTGGACACGCTGGAGATCCTCGGGGCCTGCGGCGTGGTGCTGGGCAACCTCGCCTATTGCTATTCCTCGGTTGCCGCCCGGCCGCTGATGCGGGTCCTGCCGCCGGTGCACCTGGTGGCGGTCACCAACTTCATCGGCGGCGTGGTGCTGCTGATCCTCTCCCTGGCCTTCGAGCCCGGGGCGCTGGCGGCGGCCGACCTGCGCTGGAGCGCGGTCGCCTGGCTGTCATGGTGGTACCTGCTGCTGCCCGCCTCGCTGGGGGCGACGATCATCTATTTCCGCCTGATGCGGGACTGGGGCGCCGCGCGGGTGGGCACCTATGCCTTCATCACGCCGGTGGTTGCGGTGCTACTGGGCATCTTCGTTGCCGACGAGCGGGTCGACGCGGTCGATGCGGTGGGCATGGCGCTGATGCTCGGCGCGGCCGGACTGGCGCTCAGGAAACCAACGCAGGACGCGAGCGGCCCCGTGCTGAAAAGATGAACCGGGACGTGCCGTCAATTGCACCAAATGATTCCAACCCGCGAAATGGCCGACTCTGTTGGCCGTTTCGCAGGTTGGTATCGTGCGCGAGGCTGACCGGTGGCCGCGCGCAAAGCAAGGACCCATGTCAGCTCGCGTTGACCCATGCTTCATGGGTCAACCTTCATGCGGGCTGGTAAACCTCTACGCGGTGGAAATCTGTGAGTGTTTGTTACCGATGACGTGGAATTTGTTGGTGATGAGGGAGGCGAGCTGGTCCGCCTTGTGCTGGATTGTGTTGAAGAAGTGGTCAATGGCCTCAGGAATCCCTTCATTTGAATTGGCGTCGCGCGCGCCTCGATTCGCGCCGGCTCTGCAATATCAATCCTCGAAAGCAACGACTCATGAATCCAGGCAAGAGCAGGGCTTTGCCCTGCACCCACCAAAGGCCGGGGGCCTTTGGAATCCCATTATTTTTCAAATAGATGAGGTCCAGGGGCTCGGCCCTTCGCGCGAAGGCGCGCGCCGGATCAGGCGGGTCTGGGCAGAGCCCAGGCTTTCCTGACCTTTTCGGTCACTCATTTCGGGGATTGGTGTAACCCCGAGGTGTTGTTTCAGGGAGTTGCCGGGCATGATCGCGACAGGGCTTCCGCGCAAGCGGCTTTCGGTTGTTCGCGGGTTCATCGGCGAGCTTTACGGTCACGACCTGCACGCCAGGCGGGTCGCTGCGCTGGCGGGGGCGACCCTGGGCGTGATGACGGGTTCCTCTCTGGCGGTGGCCACGATCGGCCAGGCTCTGGCGCAGGCGCGCGGGCTCGTCACCAAGCATGCGATCAAGCAGGTGGTCCGGCTGATGAGCAACGCCGGCATCGACGTGTGGGATAGCTTCACCCGCGGATCCCGCATCAGGTTGGTATGCGGAGGAGCATTCTGGTCGCAATGGACTGGACCGACTTCGACCACGACGGCCAATCGACCTTGGTGCTGAGCCTGGTGTCGGACCATGGCCGTCTCGGCTTCGACTACGTGATCCGCTTCCGCGGCAACATCAGGGTGACCGCCGCAGACGGCACCTCCAGGTCCGCCGCCGACTGGGTCGGCAAGAGCGGCCGGGCGCGCAAGCTGCGCAATGCCCGGGTCACGGCGAAGGGACAGCTTGTCGGTGCCGTCGTGTGCGTGCACGCCAAGGCGATGAAAGAGCCGTGGTGCCTTGCCACCAGCGATCCAGAGCCATCGGCGGCGACGCTGGTCAACCACTACGCCCGCCGCTGGACCATCGAGCCGCAGTTCCGCGACACCAAGGACCTGCGCTTCGGCATGGGCCTGTCGGCGATCCGCGTGGGCGAGCCGAT
>JADLHF010000072.1 GCA_020848935.1 Acetobacteraceae bacterium | reverse complement strand
GGGGTGATGACCAGGTTTGGCGTGGTCCAGGCGCGGTGGCCGGGCGGCAGCGGTTCCGGCGTGGTCACGTCGATCACGGCGCCGTCGAGATGGCCGGAGTCCAGCAGGTCGCACAGGGCGTCCTGGTCCAGCAGCAGGCCGCGGCCGACATTGATGATCTTCGCCCCGCGGGGCAGGCGCATCATGCGTTCGCGGCTCAGCAGGTTGCGGGTGGCGGGCAGCAGCGGGCAGGCCAGGACGAGGAATTCGGAGTCCGGCAGCACGGAGTCGATGGCGTCGATGGCCACCACGCGGTCGAAGTCGGGATGCGGTTCGGCGCGGGTGCGCACGCCGATGGTGGTCATGCCCTGGCTGCGGGCGGCGGCGCCGGCATTGGCCCCGAGGTCGCCGGTGCCGACCACGGTGCAGGTCTTGCCGCGCAGGATGGTGGTGAAATGGCCCGCCCATTCGCCGCGCCGCTGCTGTGTGGCGTAGGCGGGCATGCGGATGTTGAGCATGGTCAGGGCCATCAGGGCGAATTCGCGCGTTTTCGGGCCGTGGGCGCCGCGGTTGTTCAGCAGGGTGGCGCCGGGGGGCAGCCAATCGAACGGCATCAGCTTGTCCATGCCGGCGGCCATCACGAAGATGTATTTCAGCCTCGGCGCCTGGGCGGGGAAGCGGCCATGGATGGTGCTGGGCGTGCCGATCAGCAGCTCGGCGTCCGCGATGCCGGCGGCGAAGCCTTCGTCGCTGTCGGCATAGGTGACGGTGTGCCCCGAACCCGCGTCGGGCGCGCGGGCGCAGGCCTCGGCCCATTGGCGTGGCGTGATGACGAACAGGTCGCCGGGCGGGGGGTTCTGGATATGGATTCGCATGGCGGCGATGCTGCCATGCACGGCGTTATCCACAAAGGGCATGGAGCAGCACGGCCGCCGCTTGCGCCACGTTCAGGCTCTGGACCCGCCCGGCGCCGGAAATCCTGACCTGGCGGCGGCAGGCGGCCAGCACGGCGGGGGACAGCCCGGTCTCCTCGTTGCCCAGCACCAGCGCCACCGGGCGGTCGCGCGGCAGGTCGGCCAGGGGCATGGCGGCGCGGTCCAGGGTGGCGGCCACGGTGCGGTAGTGCGGCGTCAGGGCCAGCAGGGCGCGCGGCAGGTCGCGGGTGCGGAACAGGGCGATATGCTCCAGCCCGCCCTCGGCGGTGCGCAGCGCGGCGTCGGACGGCATGGCGTGGCCCAGCCCTTCGCCGATCAGCATGGCGGGCACGCCGAAGAAGGCGGCGCTGCGGGCGATGGCGCCCAGGTTGTGCGGGTTGCCGATGCCGTCCAGCACCAGCAGCATCTTCCCGCGCGGCGGATCGGCGGGATCGAGGATGGCGGGCACCAGCGGCTTGGCCACCGCCACGATGCCGCCGTGGTGGGGGGTGCCGGCGACCTTGGCCAGTTCCTCGGCCGCGACCATGCGGTAGGGCTTCTTCGCCGTGGCGAGGACGGCGCAGTACGGGCCGGCGGCGAGCTTCTGCGCCGGCAGGTAGAACAGGCGCAGGACGGCGTCGGGCCGGCGGGCAAAGACGGCGGCGACGGCGTTGGCGCCGCAGATGGTGTCGGTCTTCATGGCGGTGGCCGCCGCTGGCGCGGGCTACCCTGCCTTCAATGCGCCCCGCCGCGCGCCGCGATCGGCCACAGGCATTCCACCCGCCCACCGCGCACGCCCACATACCAATCGTGACGGTCCACCGTCGGGTCGCAATGGCTCGGCACCAGGCGCAGCCTGGTCCCGATCACCGGGCCGCGCATCTCGGGGGGGAACTCGATCTTGCCGTGCTCGTCCGATGCGCTGACGAACCTCATCGCGGGCTGCTGCCACACGCCGGGCATGCCGGATTCGATGGCGATCGACTTATGGCCGCAATCGGTCACCGCGATGCCCGGCCGGGGCGCGGACATGACGGTGGCCAGCACGAACAGCGCATGGCGGAACTGCGTCACCGGCTGGCCGTCGGCGCCCAGGTTCTTGGCGTAGTCCACGTCCATGAAGCAGTAGCTGCCGGCCTGCAACTCGGTGAACACGCCGCTGGCCGCCTCGAGCTCGAATGTCCCGGTCCCTGCCCCGCCGACGATCGGACAGGGCAGGCCCTGTTGCGTCAGCATCTCCACCGTGCGCCGCGTGTCGGCCACCGTGACCGCGATCGCGGCCTGGCGTTCGGACGGCGTGCGGAAATGCTGGGCGCGGCCGTGATAGGCCTGCAACCCGCCGAAGGTCAGGTGCGGATCGGCGGCGATCATCTGCGCCAGCGCCACGGCCGGCGAGCCCGGCTCCACCCCGCAGCGGTTGCCGCCGACATTGATCTCCACCAGCACATCCAGCACCACGCCGGCATCGCGCGCGGCGGCCGAGATCGCGGCGACATGCAGCGGGTCGTCCGCGCAGATGGATATCCGGGCGATCCGCGCCAGGGCGGCCACCCGCGCCAGCTTGGAGGCACCCACCACCTCGTTGCTGATCAGGATGTCCTGCACCCCGCCCCAGGCCAGCGCCTCGGCCTCGGCCACCTTCTGCACGCACTGGCCCACCGCGCCGCGGCGGATCTGCTGCAGGGCAATGATCGGCGATTTGTGGGTCTTGGCGTGCGCCCGCAGCTTCACCTTGGTGCCCACCAGGGCGGCCGCCATCGTGTCCAGATTGGCCTCCAACGCGTCCAGGTCGATGATCAGCGCGGGGGTGTCGACCTCGTCCTCGCGCATGCCGGGGCGGGCGGGGGGCGGTTGCAGCATGGTGGTGTTTCCTCAGGACCAGGGGGAGGCAGTTTCGCGCCGTGTCGGGTCTGCCGCAAGTCAGCCAGAAAGGCTGTTCTTTTTTTGCAAAAAAGAACCAAAAAACTTCCGTTCATTTGTAGAATGAAATCATCGAAAGTCTTTTTGCTTCTTTTTCTTCAGAAAAAGAAGGCCTTGCTTCCTTGCCCCGCTGCCGCGATCCTGGCACCGCACCACGGGACACGCCAATGGACGACGATTTTCGCCGCGCGGCACTGGATTATCACCGCCTGCCGCGGCCCGGGAAGCTGGCCATCGAGGCCACCAAGCGCATGGCCACCCAGCGCGACCTGGCGCTCGCCTACTCGCCGGGCGTGGCGGCGGCCTGCGAGGCGATCGTCGCCAACCCTGACGACGCCTACAGCTACACCGCGCGGGGCAACCTGGTGGGCGTGATCTCCAACGGCACCGCCGTGCTCGGCCTGGGCAATATCGGCGCCCTGGCCGGCAAGCCAGTGATGGAGGGCAAGGCCGTCCTGTTCAAGAAATTCGCCGGCATCGACGTGTTCGACATCGAGGTGGACGAGACCGATCCCGACCGCTTCTGCGACGTGGTCGCCGCCCTGGAACCCACCTTCGGCGCCATCAACCTGGAAGACATCAAGGCGCCGGAGTGCTTCTATATCGAGGCCAGGCTGCGCGACCGCATGGGCATCCCGGTGTTCCACGACGACCAGCACGGCACCGCCATCACGGTTGCCGCCGCCATCCGCAACGGGCTGCTGGTGCAGGGCAAGCAGCTTGCCGGCGTGAAGCTGGTCACCTCCGGCGCCGGCGCTGCGGCACTGGCCTGCGTCGACCTGCTGGTGGCGATGGGGCTGAAGCCCGAAAACGTCACGCTGACCGACATCAAGGGCGTGATCCATGCCGCGCGCGAGGGGCTGGACGACCGCATGCGCCCCTACGCCCGCGCCACCGACGCGCGCACCCTGGACCAGGTGCTGGACGGTGCCGACGTCTTCATGGGCCTGTCCGCCCCGCGCGTGCTGAAGGCGGAGTGGCTGGGCAAGCTGGCGCCCAACCCGCTGATCCTGGCCCTTGCCAACCCCGAGCCGGAAATCCTGCCCGAGGCGGTGCGCCAGGCGCGGCCCGATGCCATCGTCGCCACCGGCCGCAGCGACTATCCCAACCAGGTCAACAACGTCCTGTGCTTCCCCTTCATCTTCCGCGGCGCGCTGGACGTGGGGGCCACGGAGATCAACGAGGCGATGAAGCTGGCCGCCGTGGAGGCCATCGCCGAGCTCGCCCGCATCGAGGCCAGCGAGGTGGTGGCCGCGGCCTATGGCGGCGTCGCCCCGGTGTTCGGCCGCGACTACATCATCCCCAAGCCGTTCGATCCCCGCCTGATCCTGCAGATCGCCCCCGCCGTGGCCCGCGCCGCCATGGCCAGCGGCGTCGCCCGCCGCCCGATCGCCGATTTCACCGCCTATACCGCCGAACTCGAACGCTTCGTCTTCCGCTCCGGCCAGCTGATGCGCCCGGTGTTCGAGGCGGCGAAGGCGACCCCCGCGCGCCCCGATCTCAGCCGCATCGTCTATGCCGAGGGCGAGGACGAACGCACCCTGCGCGCGGCGCAGATGCTGGTCGATGACGGCCTCGCCGAACCCATCCTGATCGGCCGGCGCGACGTCATCACCGCCCGCGTCGCCGAGATGGGCCTGCGCATGGACCTGCGCGAAAGCGTGCGCATCCTCGACCCGGCCCAGGACGTGGACGTCTTCGCCCCGCTGGTCGGCGAGTACCAGCGCCTGGTCGGCCGCCGCGGCGCCCCGCCCGACGCCGCCACGCGGCGCATGCGCACCCGCCCCACCGTCGCCGCCGCCATGCTGCTGCAAGCCGGGCTGGCCGACGCCGCCATCTGCGGCGGCTCCGGCGACTGGTGGCGGCACATGCAGTACATCATCCCGATCATCCCGCGCCGACCCGAGGTCAGCCGGTTCTACGCCCTGTCCTGCCTGATCCTGCCCGCCGGCGCCCTGTTCATCGCCGACACCTATGTGCTGACCGAACCCACCACCGAGCAGATCGCCGAGATGACCCTGCTGGCGTGCGAAACGGTGCGCAGCTTCGGCCTGGTGCCCAAGGCCGCCCTGCTGTCGCATTCCAGCTTCGGCGGCTCCAACTCGCCCTCGGCCCGGCGCATGCGCGACGCCCTCGCCCTGGTCCGCCGCCGCGCGCCCGACCTGGAAGTGGACGGCGAAATGCACGCCGACGCCGCCCTGGTCGAAGCCATCCGCAACCGCGCCGTGCCCGACAGCCGCCTGACCGGCACCGCCAACCTGCTGATCATGCCCAGCCTGGACGCCGCCAATATCGCCTTCAACCTGCTGAAAGCCGCCGCCGACGCGCTGCCGGTCGGGCCGATGCTGCTGGGCATGAGCAAGCCGATCCACGTGGTGACGCAATCCGTCACCGCCCGCGGCATCGTCAACGTCAGCGCCATCGCCGCCGTGGAGGCCCAGGCGTTGCGCGCGCGGGCGGTGCATCCGCCGGGGTAGGAAGAAAGCCTTCTTTTTGTGAACAAAAAGAAGCAAAAAAACTTTATCCGTTCGCTTCGGTGTCCTCACACCAGCGATGCGGGATGGGAGTCCGCGCGGTGGCCACAGGCAAGCGAATGACGTTTTTTTGCTTCTTTTTGTTCACAAAAAGAAGAGTCTTGCCTACCTGTTCCCCACCATGATCGCCCTCCTCCTCGGCCTGGCATCCCTGGTCACCCTGCTCGCGGTCCTGGGCATGTTCAGCCGCGCCAAGGTCGCCACCGCCAAGTCCGCGCTGATCTGGACCGGCGCGATCGGCGGCATCCTGCTTGCCACCATGCTGTTCCTCACCGGCCGCGGCGCCATCGCGTTGTCCGCCCTGGTGTTCCTCGGCCCGATGATCTGGAGCTGGATCGCCCAGGGCCGCCGCCCGCGCATGGGCAATGGCGCCCGTCCTGGCGCCCGTCCCGGCGCCGGCCCCCGGTTCTGGCAGCCACCCCCGCGCGGCGGCATGACGCGGGAGGAGGCCCACGAAATCCTCGGCCTGCGCCCCGGCGCCACGGCGGAGGAAATCCGCGCCGCCCATCGCCGCCTGATGCAGGCCGCCCACCCCGACCGCGGCGGCTCCGACTGGCTGGCGGCACGGATCAACCAGGCGCGGGATGTGCTGCTGGGTTGACCCCGGGCGTACGTTCCGCCCTTGAGCCCGTGCCATAATCCCGCCAACAGGTTATGACACTTGGCAGCCGCACGCGCATCCAAGGGGAACCGTCCGTGACCAAGCCGCTCCGCAAGGCCGTCCTGCCCGTGGCTGGCCTCGGCACCCGCTTCCTGCCCGCCACCAAGGCGATGGCCAAGGAAATGCTGCCGGTCGTTGACAAGCCCCTGATCCAGTACGCGGTCGAGGAAGCCCGCGCCGCCGGCATCGAGCAGTTCTGCCTGGTCACCGGCCGCGGCAAGACCGCCATCGTCGAGCATTTCGACATCGCCTTCGAGCTGGAGGCCACCCTGCGCCAGCGCGGCAAGGAGGCCGACCTGCGCAACCTGCGCTCCTGGCAGATGGAGCCCGGCGCCATGGTCACCGTCCGCCAGCAGGAGCCGCTGGGCCTCGGCCACGCCATCTGGTGCGCGCGGGCCTTCGTCGGCGACGATCCCTTTGCCATCCTGCTGCCCGACGACCTCGTGCTGTCGCAGACCCCCTGCACCATGCAGCTCGCCAACGCCTATTACGAAACCGGCGGCTGCGTCGTCGCGGTCACCGAGGTGCCGCGCGACCAGACCAACCGCTACGGCATCCTGGACATCGGCGCCGATGACGGCCGCCTGGCCGAGGTGCGCGGCCTGGTGGAAAAGCCGGCCCCCGAGGACGCCCCCTCCAACCTCTCCATCATCGGCCGCTACGTGCTGATGCCCCAGGTGATCCAGCACCTGTCGCGCATGGAACGCGGCGCCGGCAACGAGGTCCAGCTCACCGACGCCATGGCCAAGATGATCGGCACCGTGCCGTTCCACGGCCTGCGCTACGAAGGCCGCCGCTTCGACTGCGGCGACAAGATCGGCTTCCTGGAAGCGCAGATCGCCTTCGCCCTGAAGCGGCCGGACATGGCCGAGGCGGTGAAAGGCTTCCTCAAGAACTACTGTGCTGAACTCTAGGGCATGATCGCCGGGTGCGCAAAGAAAGGAAGGCCTTCTTTTTCTGAAGAAAAAGAAGCAAAAAGACTTCCATTCGCTCGCCCTGTGCCAACTTCCCGACAAATGATCGAAAGTCTTTTGGTTCTTTTTTTCAAAAAAGAACCCTTCCTTCCCTTCGCCCGCGGAGCGCATTGACGATGGCCTTCACCCACCATTTCGACCCCACCGTTCTGCGCGAGTACGACATCCGCGGCATCGTCGGCAAGACCCTCCATGGCGCGGACGCCTTCGCCATCGGCCGCTGCTTCGGCACCATCGTTGCCCGTGGCGGCGGCTCGGTTGTCGCCGTCGGCTATGACGGCCGCCTGTCCTCCCCGGCGCTGGAGGCCGAGCTGGTTGCCGGCCTGAAGGCCAGCGGCATGGAGGTGGTGCGCATCGGCCGCGGCCCCACGCCGATGCTGTATTACGCATCGACGGTGCTGAAGACCGGCGGCGCGGTGATGCTGACCGGCAGCCACAATCCGCCCGACTACAACGGCTTCAAGATGATGCTGTCCGGCAAGCCGTTCTTCGGCGAACAGATCAAGCAGATCGGCGCCATGGCCGCGTCCGGCGACGTGGTGGCGCAAGCCCAGGGCAGCGATCGCAGCCTCGACATTTCCGAGGAGTACATCGCCCGCCTCGCAAAGGATTGGGACGGCGGCGACCGCCACCTGAACGTGGTCTGGGACAACGGCAACGGGGCCGCCGGCGATGTGCTGGTGCGCCTGGTCAAGCGCCTGCCCGGCACCCACACCGTGCTGTTCCCCGAGATCGACGGCAAGTTCCCCAACCACCACCCCGACCCCACCGTGCCGAAGAACCTGGAAGCCCTGGTTGCCGAGGTGGCCAGGCGCGGCGCCGACCTCGGCATCGCGTTCGACGGCGACGCCGACCGCATCGGCGTGGTCGATGACGGCGGCACCATGATGTTCGGCGACCAGCTTCTGGTCGTCCTGGCCCGCGACGTGCTGAAAAAGCATCCCGGCGCCACGATCATCGCCGATGTGAAAGCCAGCCAGGTGCTGTTCGACGAAATCGCCCGCGCCGGTGGCAAGCCCGAGATGTGGCGCACCGGCCACTCCCTCATCAAGGCCCGCATGGCCGAAACCGCCTGCCCGCTGGCCGGCGAGATGAGCGGGCATATCTTCTTCAACGACCACTGGTACGGCTTCGACGACGCGCTCTACGCCGGCATCCGCCTGCTGGGCATCGTCGCCCGCAGCCCCGAGAAACTGTCGGCCACTCGGGCCGCCCTCCCTCAAGTCATCAACACCCCGGAACTGCGCTTCAACTGCGACGACCAGCGCAAGTTCGCCGTCATCACCGAAGTCGCCGCCCGCCTGCGCGCGGCCGGCGCCAGGATGAGCGACATCGACGGCGTGCGGGTGAACACCGAGGATGGCTGGTGGCTGCTGCGTGCCTCGAACACCCAGGCGGTGCTGGTGGCCCGCTGCGAGGCCAGCAGCGAGGCCGGGCTGGAACGGCTCAAGGCCGCGCTGGTGTCCCAGCTCGAAGCCTCCGGCCTGGAAGCGCCGGACTTCTCCGGCGAGAATGCCGGGCACTGATGCCTGGCGGCTGAAGGAGAAAGGAAGGTCTTGGTTTTCCTCGGAAGAGCAAGGCCCCCCTGCCCTAATGCGCCTCCGCCCAGTTCCCCCCGATGCCGGTTTCGACCACCAGCGGTACCGAGAGGGTGGCGGCGGACTGCATCACGCCGCGGGCCAGTTCGGCGAGAGGTTTGGCCGCTGAGTCCGGGACCTCGAACAGCAGTTCGTCGTGGACCTGGAGCAGCATGCGGGCGCCGAGGTTGGAGTCGGCCAGGGCGGCGGGCAGCTTGACCATGGCGCGCTTGATGATGTCGGCGGCACCGCCCTGGAGTGGGGCGTTGATGGCCTGGCGTTCGGCGTAACCGCGGCGGGCGGGGTTCTTGTCGGCGATCCCCGGGATCCAGCAGCGGCGGCCGAAGGGGGTCAGCACGTAGCCGTGTTGGCGGGCTTCCTCCTTCACCGCTTCCATGTAGTCGCGGATGGCCGGGTAGCGGCGGAAATAGAGGTCGATATAGGCCTTTGCCTCGCCGGGTTCGATCTGGAGCTGGCGGGCCAGGCCGAAGGCGGAGATGCCGTAGATGATGCCGAAATTGATCGCCTTGGCGCGGCGGCGGGTGGCGCCGTCCATGCCGGCCATCGGCACGCCGAAGACCTCGCTGGCGGTGCGGGCGTGGATGTCCTCGCCGCGGGCGAAGCTCTCCTTGAGCTGCGGGATGTCGGCGACATGGGCGAGCAGGCGGAGCTCGATCTGCGAGTAGTCGGCACTGACCAGCAGGTGGCCGGGCTCGGCGACGAAGCTGCGGCGGATGCGCCCGCCTTCCTCGGTGCGGACCGGGATGTTCTGCAGGTTGGGGTCGGTGGAGGACAGGCGGCCGGTGCTGGCCACCGCCATGGCGTAGGAGGTGTGGACGCGGTGCGTGTCGGGGTTGATCTGTTCGACCAGGGCGTCGGTGTAGGTGGATTTCAGCTTGGCGAGCTGGCGCCATTCCAGGATGCGGTTGGGCAGGTCGTGGCCCTGGTCGGCGAGGCCCTGGAGCACGCCGGCATCGGTGCCCCAGGCGCCGGTTTTCATGCGCTTGCCGCCGGGCAGCTTCATCTTGTCGAAGAGAATCTCTCCCAACTGCTTGGGTGAGCCGAGGTTGAAGGGCTCGCCGGCGAGCTTGTGGATGTCGATCTCCATCACCGCCATGCGCCGGGCGAAATCCTTGGACAGCGCGCGCAGCTCGTCGGCATCGACCTTGATGCCGGCGCGTTCCATTTCCAGCAGGACCGGGATCAGGCGACGCTCGACCTGTTCGTAGAGTGCCAGGGCCTTGGCGGCGCGCAGGCGGGGGCGCAGGGCGTGCCAGAGGCGCCAGGTGATGTCGGCGTCCTCGGCGGCGTAGGCGGTGGCGCGGTCGAGCGGCACCTGGGCGAAGCTGAGGCGGCCCTTGCCGGTGCCTGTGACAGAGTCGTAGCTGATCGGGGTGTGGCCGAGATGCAGGCGCGACAGCTCGTCCATGCCGTGGCCGTGGGCGCCGGCGTCCATGGCGAAGGAGATCAGCATGGTGTCGTCGATCGGCGCGGGCGCGGTGGCGCCGGCCTGGGCGAAGACTGTCAGGTCGTATTTGGCGTTCTGGAAGATCTTCAGCACGGTTTCGTCGGCGAAGAGCTCGGCCAGGGCGGCCAGGGCGGCTTGCGGGGCGAGCTGCTCGGCGGCGTTGTCGTGGCGCAGCGGGATGTAGCAGGCGCGGCCGGGGGCGGTGGCGAGCGAGATGCCGACGAGGTTGGCGCGCATGGCGTCGAGGTTGTCGGTTTCGGTATCGACGGCGACGGTGCCGGCGGCGCGGGCGGCGGCGATCCAGGCGTGCAGGGCCTCCAGCGTGGTGACGGTTTCGTAGCCGCCGAAGCCGTTGCTGTCGGCGATGGCGGTTTGGGTGGGCGGGTCGGGGAACAGGCCGCCCTGTGCGCCGGCGCGGGTGGGCGGCGGCGGCGCGGCCGGGGCGGCGGCGGAGGCGCCGCTGTCCAGGCCGAGGCGGGTGATGAGGCTGCGGAATCCCTGGGCGGCGAGCCAGGCGGAGAGAATTTCGCGGTCGGGCTCGCGCGCGACCAGGGCTTCGAGCGGCTCGGGCAGCGGGGCGTCGCAGCGCAGGGTGACCAGGATGCGCGAGAGGCGGGCCTGCTCGGCGTGCTCGATCAGCAGGTCGCGGCGCTTGGAGGGCTTCATCGCGGGCGCGGCGGCGAGGATGGCTTCGAGGTCGCCGTGTTCCTGGATCAGCAGGGCGGCGGTTTTCGGGCCGATGCCGGGGACGCCGGGGACATTGTCCACGCTGTCGCCGATCAGGGCCTGGGCATCGATCAGCTTTTCCGGGGGGACGCCGAATTTCTCCATCACGTCGGACAGGCCGATCGGCTTCTGCTTCATCGGGTCGAGCATGTCGATGCCGGGGCGCAGGAGCTGCATCAGGTCCTTGTCGGAGGAGACGATGGTGGCGCGGCCGCCTGCGGCGACGGCGGCGGTGGCGTAGCTGGCGATCAGGTCGTCGGCTTCCCAGTCCTCCAGCTCGATGGAAGGGACGCCGAAGGCGCGGGTGGCGTCGCGCACCAGGGCGAATTGCGGGCGCAGGTCTTCGGGCGGTTCCGGGCGCTGGGCCTTGTACTGGTCATACAGGCGGTTGCGGAAGGTGAGGTGGCCGGCGTCGAAGATCACCGCGAAATGGGTGCCGACATGGTCCTTCAGCAGGCGGGACAGCATGTTGGAAAAGCCGAACACGGCGTTGACGGGGGTGCCGTCCGGCCGGGTCATCGGCGGCAGGGCGTGGTAGGCGCGGAAGATGAAGCCGGAGCCGTCGATCAGGATCAGGTGGGGCGGGGGCTGATCGGGTTCCGTTCCCATCTCAGTGGCCGTGGCTGTCGCCGGCGCCGGCGTTCAGCACGTAGAGGCGCGAGCAGTACGGACATTCCACCTGCCGGCCGGCGATGCGCAGGTAGACGCGGGGATGGCCGAGCGCACCGCCGCCGCCGTCGCAGGCCACGGTGCGCTCGTTGACATGGATGATTTCGGTGGGGGTGGTGATGCCGTCCGGCATGCGGGGTCCTTTGTGGCGGCGGGGGGGTGTATCGGGGGTGGCGCGGCATGATAGCCATGGCCGGCATGGTGACAACCTTTCCGATCCCGACGCGCCGGGCGGCGCTGCTGGCGGCGGCGGCGCTGGCCGGCTGCGCGCCGCGGGCGGCACCGCCGGGGCCGCCGGTGCAGGCGCCCGGGGAGGTGGCCGACGCCTTCGTGATGGCGGATGGCATGCGCCTGCCGTGCCGGTCCTGGCGGCCGGTGGGCGAGCCCTGGGCGGTGGTGCTGGCGCTGCACGGGTTCAATGACAGCCGCGATGCCTGGGAGATCCCGGCGCCGGATTTCGCCGCCGCCGGCGTGGCGCTCTATGCCCCGGACCAGCGCGGCTTCGGCGCGACGGCGGCGCGCGGGCTGTGGCCGGGGGCGGATGCGCTGGCCGACGATGCGGCGGCGATGGCGGGGCTGCTGCGGCGGCGCCATCCCGGCGCGCGGCTGGTGCTGATGGGCGAGAGCATGGGGGGCGCGGTGCTGATGCGCCTGGCGACGCGGGGCGGCAGCGTGCCGGGGGACGGGATGGTGCTGCTGGCGCCGGCGGTGTGGGGGCGGGCGGCGATGAACATCTTCATGCAGGGCGGGCTGTGGCTGGTGGCCACCTTCGCGCCCGGGCTGACGGTGAGCCGGCCGCCGCCGGGGGTGCGCATCGTGGCGTCGGACAATGTCGAGGCGTTGCGCGCGCTGGGGCGCAATCCGCTGACGATCAAGGCGACGCGGTTCGACACCTTGCGCGGGTTGGTGGATATGATGGACCTGGCGCTGGCCGCGGCACGGCAGTGGGGGGCGCTGCCGGCGCTGTTCCTGTACGGCGCGAAGGACATGGTCATACCACCGGCCGCGACGCGGGCGACATGGCTGGCGCTGGCCGGCAAGCGCGTGCGCCGCAGCTTCTACCCGAACGGCTATCACCTGCTGCTGCGCGACCTCGGGCGCGCGGCGGTGATCGGCGATATCCTGGCCTGGCTGCGCGATCCCTCCGGCGCCTTGCCGTCGGGGGGCGAGGCGGCAGCAGCGGCATGGCTGGCGGCGACCCCCCCGGTCTCGGCCGCGCGTTAGGCCTTCCGCCGCCGGGGCATTCAGGTTAAGAAGCGCCGACGGACCCGTAGCTCAGCTGGATAGAGCGCTGCCCTCCGAAGGCAGAGGCCGATGGTTCGAATCCATTCGGGTCCGCCAAGTTCTCCCGTGGATCGTGCCGGCAACACCAGCGACTGCCCCTTGCCCGTTGTCTCGCGCCGATTGACGGGATGCGCCGCGGCTCCTCGGTGAGGAGGGGGCAGGCTTCCGGCCATGGCCGGGCGAAACAGGTCGAACGCCGGCCGCACCGCGCGCGGACGCCGGAGAAGGATCGATCGGACATGATGATCCGTCGGGCATCCCTGCGGCGGATCGCGCCGCGTCGAGCCGGCGCTCGAATGGGCTGATACCCGTCGGACAGAGTGCCTGCCTTGCTTTTCCCGGAGGCCCTTCGCGTTGACCCCCGGCCGGGGCAAGAGTATGGCATTACGGGCGGATTCAGGAGTTTGTGCTTCATGGCGGACGTGCGCGATGCGCTGATGGTGGGCCGGACCTCGGACGGCAAGCTGGTGCGTCGGCCGTTGTCGCCGCATTTGCAGATCTACAAGCCGCAGATCGTCACCGTCACATCGGTCGTGCATCGCGCCACCGGGATGGCGCTGGCGGCCGGGACGGTGCTGATGGTGTGGTGGCTGGCGGCGGCGGCAGCTTCGGATGCGGCCTATGCCACGGCAACCTGGTTCATCGGCTCGTGGATCGGCATGCTGATGCTGGTCGGCTGGACCGCCGCCCTGTGGTATCATTTCTGCAACGGCATCCGGCATTTGGCCTGGGATTTCGGCTACGGGTTCGAGTTGCCGACGGCGCACGCCAGCGGGTGGGCGGTGGTGGCGGGCACGGTCGTGCTGACCGTGCTCACCTGGATTCTCGTGTTCGTCGCGCGCTGAGGGATCGCACATGGCCGACAGCAAGACGCCGCAGGTTGTCATCATGCGCTCGATGCTGGGGCGTGCCCGCGGCCTGGGGGCGGCGAAATCCGGCACGCAGCATTGGAAGAGCCAGCGGGTGACGGCGATCGCGCTGATCCCGCTGTCGCTGTGGTTCGTGGTGAGCATCTTCGGGCTGATCGGCGCGCCGCGCGCCGCGGTGGCGGCCTGGGCGGCGGGGCCGGTGACGGCGACGCTGCTGCTGGCGACGATCGTGGCGCTGTTCCAGCACATGTACCTGGGTGTGCAAGTGGTGATCGAGGACTACGTGCATGCCGAGCGGCCGCGGGTGGCCTGGCTGCTGGCCGCCAAGGGCGCGACGGCCCTGCTGGCCCTGGCGGCGGTGGTCGCGGTGCTCAAGCTGGCCTTCACGGGCTGAATTTCGGAGCGGGCGCGCGCGCCCAAAGGATCGGTTGCAGATGAACGCGGTCACCAAGCCTTCCCTGGGCGCCTACAACATCATCGACCATACCTACGACGTGGTGGTGGTCGGCGCCGGCGGCTCCGGCCTGCGCGCCACCCTCGGCATGGGCGCCGCCGGGCTGAAGACCGCCTGCATCACCAAGGTCTTCCCGACCCGCAGCCACACGGTGGCCGCCCAGGGCGGCATCGGCGCCGCACTCGGCAACATGGGCGAGGACGATTGGCGCTGGCACATGTACGACACCGTCAAGGGGTCGGACTGGCT
>JADLHF010000071.1 GCA_020848935.1 Acetobacteraceae bacterium | reverse complement strand
CGGGATGGGCGGGCAGGTACAGCGCCTTGGCGACCTCCTTCTGCCCCTCCTCGGACAGCACGTATTCCACGAACAGCTTGGCCGCGTTGGGATGCGGTGCGCCCTTGACGATGCTGATCAGGTTGGCGCTGGCCACCAGCGGCTCGGTGCGCGCCCAGGCCACCGGGGCACCCTTGGCGGCGCTGATCGCCGAATGATGGTTGAAGGTCATCAGCCCGATCGGAAACTCGCCGGCGATCACCTTGTCCAGCACCACGCGCTGGGCGGCGGGGATGTTGACGGGTTTCTGGGCGGCCAGCGCCTTGAGGTACTCCATCCCCTTGGCCTCGCCCTTCAGCGCCAGGATATTCTGGATGAAGCCGGGCGGGCCGTTGGCGGTGGGATCGGTGGTCCAGGCCATCTTGCCGGCCCATTTCGGGTTCAGCAGGTCGTCATAGGATTTCGGGATGTCGGCGCCCTTCACCAGGTCGGTGTTGTAGCCGACGGTGAGGAAATACAGGTTCATCGTGGTCCACAGCCCGCCCTTGTCGCGGAACTCGGCCGGGTAGCCGCGCGCGGAATCGACCAGGTAGGGCTCGACCAGCCCGGCATCCTGCAACGGGAAGATGGTATTGGAGCCGTCGAACACGTCCGCCTGGATGCGCCCGGCGCGTGCCTCGTTGATGATCTTCAGCGCCACGTCGCTGCTGGTGGCGCGGGAATACTGCACCTTGATCCCCGGATACTTCTTCTCGAAGGCCAGCGACAGCGGCCGGGTGATCTGGTTGACGATCAGCGTGCTGTACCAGGCCAGCGCCCCTTCGCGCCGCGCCGCCTCGATCAACGCCGTATCGGCGCCAGCCGCCCGTGCCGATATCGAGCCACCCAGAAGCAACACGGCCGCGCACAGCGCCACGATGGATCGTTTCATGGTCCACTCCCTGGTCCGGCTTCGGCCGGTTCTTGTCCGGCGATCAAGCCTGAAACCGGCCAGCAGTTCAACCGCGAAGGCGACGAGGGATGTCAGGCGGCAGCCACCTCCACACGGGTGTCATTGTAGCACGCGCCCTCGCTCAGATCGGCGCGGGCATCGGCGCTGACCAGCGCGCTGGTGGTCTGCCCGGTGCGGCTGGTGGCCAGCCAGGCGCCCTTTTCCGAGGATACCACGCCGCGCGGCACCGCGTCGGTGATCCGCAATGGCAGGATCACCTCGCCGAGATCATTGAACACCCGCACCTCGTCCACGCCCTCCAGGCCGCGGCTGGCGGCGTCGTGCGGGTGCATCAGCAGCGGCGACGCCTCGCCGGGATCGCCGCCCGCACCCAGCAGGGTGGAGGAGACCCGCGCGTCCGAGGCCGGCGAGATCAGCACCAGCGGATGGCGCGTCGCCGCCGGGCGGAAGGAGGGCACGCGGGCGTCGGCCCCCCAGCGCTGCGCCATCACGTCCGATACCAATTCGACCCTGCCGGAAGGGGTGGCGGGCATGACGGTGTCGAACAGCACCAGCGGCCGGCCGTCGGGCGTGGTCATCCGCAGCGCCTCGCCGGCCGCCATTTCGCTGGGCCGCACGCCGTGCAGGCGCGGGCTGTCAACATCCAGCGCCTCGTCCATCAGGTCCTGGTCGCTGGTCCGGAAGCACGGCTCGTCGAAGCCGAAGCGGGCGGCCAGGCGGCGGAAGATCTCGGTGTTGGGCAACGATTCACCGAGCGGCGCGATCACCGGGGCGGCGCGCTGGAGGTGGTGCTGGCCATAGGCGCCGTAGAGATCGTGATACTCGAACTGCGAGGCGGCCGGCAGGATGATGTCGCAGAACCCCATGCTCTCGGTCATCGTCACCTCGATGCCGACGGTGAACACGTCCTCGCGCAGCAGGCCACGGCGGATGCGGTTCTGGTCGGGGTGCACCACGGCGGGGTTGTGGTTGTAGATGAACAGCGCGCGCAGCGGCGGGGCGATGTCGTCGCGCTCCAGATGGCGGCCGATATCCAGGATGTTCAGCGTGCGGGTGCCGGCGGGCAGCAGGTCGGGCCGGGTCAGCCGGGCGGGGGTGCGCGGAAAGACGTGGCCGGCACCGAGCACGATGCCGTTGCGGGCGTCCAGCTTGCCCAGCAGCGCCGGCAGGGCAATGGCCGCGCGCACCCCGCTGCCGCCGTTGCGGCCGCGTTCCAGCCCGTTGCCGGGCGCCATCACCAGCGGGTTGGCCTTGGCCATCCAGCCGGCCAGGGTACGGATGGCGGATGCCGGCACGCCGCAGGTTTCGGCAGCCGCCTCGACGGTCCAGGCGCGGGCGCGCGCCATGTATTCGGCGTAGCCGCTGACGTGCTCGGCGATGAAGGCGTGGTCGTGAGCGCCGAGGCGTTCCAGCTCCACCGCCAGGGCGAACCCGAGCACCACGTCGGTGCCGGGCTGGAGGGCCAGGTGCAGGTCGGCCTGTTCGGCGATCTTGTTGCGCAGCGGGTCGACCACCACCAGCCGCCCGCCGGCGCGCTTGGCGGTGCGCAGCTGGCGGACCAGGTGCAGGTTGGTGACCGTGGCGTTGTTGCCCCAAACGATGTTCAACTGCGCCGCCGCCGCCGCTTCGGGCCCGATGCCGGGCGCCGCGCCGTAGGTGGCCAGCCACGCCTCGCTGCGCACCCCGCCGCACAGCGCGCGGCGGAACAGCTGGCTGGCGCCGAGCCGGTGGAAGAAGCGCAGCGACATGCTGTCGCCGGCCAGCATGCCGTGCGGGCCGGCATAGTTCAGCGGTGCCACCGCCTGTGGCCCCCAGCGGTCCACCACCGCGGTCACACGCTGGTGGATCTCGTCCAGCGCCTCCTCCCAGGTGATGCGGGTGAACTCTGCCGAACCGCGCGGGCCGGTGCGGCGCAGCGGGTGCAGGATGCGGCGCTTGCCGTGCACGAACTCGGCAGTGTGGTGGGCGACCTTGTTGCAGATCACGCCCGCCGTGTAATCCAGCGCGGCGGAGCCGCGGACCTTGGTGATGCGGCCGTCGTCCACGGTGACGGTCAGGCTGCACGTGTCCGGGCAGTCCAGCGTGCAAACGGATGCGTGTTCGGTTGCGGTCATGGTGAACCCCCGGGGGCGGTTGCCTGTCAGATGCGCATTTGAGCAGCTTCGCGCCGCCGCTGCATCCCCGATTGGCAACTGGTCTGATGGTGGGGGACGGAATTGGGTTGGAAGAATGTTCTTTTTTGAAAAAAAGAACCAAAAAACTTTTATTCGTTTAAGCGTGGCCGCCGGCCGTGCCACCATACGAAAACGAACGAAAGTCTTTTTGCTTCTTTTTCTTCAGAAAAAGAAGACCTTCCTTCCTACCCCACCCGCCCGGCAAAATGCACCGCGAACTTCGCCGTGATCGTCACCAGCTGTTCGGTCAGCGCGGCGCCGGTTTCCGCCGAGGACAGGTTGGGGTCACCCTTGGCCACGCCCTTGGTATAGACCTCGTCGTACTCGGTCGGCAGGCCGATCTCCGCGCCGTCGAAGCTGGCCGCACCCAGGGCGGTGTAGGGCAGGTCGAGTGCGGCGTTGCGCTTCAGCCTGGTGGGGGCCGGGATCATGTCCCGGCGGATCAGTTCGGGGAACAGGTGCATGCCGATGCTGGTCAGCGGGTCGGCGCCGTGGCCGGAGACGGCGGCGGATTTCTCGGCGCCGATGATGCCGGGCAGCAGGCCGTAGCCGATGCGCCAGAGGTACAGGCTGGGGATGAGCATGCCGGTGGCGCGATGGACTTCGCGGGTCGCCACCTGGATGGGCCCGACATTGCCGCCATGGCCGTTGATGACGATCAGGCGGGTGAGGTTGTGGCGGTGCAGGTTGGCGAACATCTCGCGGATCACCGCGGTCAGCGTTGCCTCGGACAGCGCGATGCCGCCGACCATGGCGCCGAAGAAATCGGCACCGCCGAAGGGGATGACCGGGGCGACCAGGGTGGGGGTGCCCATGCCGGTGGCGCGCAGGGCGGCGAGTTCGGCGATCTTCTCGGCCAGCAGGTAGTCGCCCATCGGCGCGTGCGGGCCCTGGTCCTCCTGGCTGCCCATCGGCAGCAGGATCACCGGGTTGGAGGCGTAGATGGCGCGGCCCTCGTCGCCGGTGAGGGTGCCCATGTGGACCTTGGGGCTGGTGTGGCTGGCCATGTTCGGGCGTTCCTCAGGGGGTGGAGCGGGGGATGGAGTGGCGTGACGTGCGCGGATCAACCGCGTCGCGCAGCGCGTCGCACAGCAGGTTCATCGCCAGGATCGTCAGGGTCAAGGCGGCGCAGGGCCACAGCAGCAGCAGGGGCGCGAGTTCCAGCGTGGTGCGCGCGCCGCGGATCATCAGGCCCCAGGACGGGGCGGGCGGGACGACGCCGAGGCCGAGGAAGGACAGGCCGCTTTCCAGCACCACGGCGGCGGCCACGGCCAGGGAGAGCTGGACCAGGATCGGGCCGGCGACGTTGGGCAGGATGGTGCGCAGCAGGATGCGCGGCGTGGTGGCGCCGATGGCGCGGGCGGCCTCGACGTATTCCAGTTCCTGGACCAGTTGCACCTCGGCATAGGTGACGCGGGCGAAGCCGGGGAGGAAGAGGACGGAGAGGACCATCACCAGCGTCGGCG
>JADLHF010000070.1 GCA_020848935.1 Acetobacteraceae bacterium | reverse complement strand
GCGTCGGCGGGGCATGAGCTGCTGGGGGCGGCGGACTACAAGCTGGTGCATCACTGCAAGAATGGACGGAGCGTCTATTCGTTCTGCATGTGCCCGGGCGGCACGGTGGTGGCAGCGACCAGCGAGCCGGGCCGCGTGGTGACCAACGGGATGAGCCAGTATTCGCGCAACGAGCGCAATGCCAATGCCGGGATCGTGGTGGGGGTCGATCCCTCGGATTATTCCGGCGGGCCGTTGGCGGGGATCGCGTTCCAGCGCCATTGGGAGAGCCTGGCATTCCAGGCCGGCGGTGGAACGTACGCGGCGCCGGGGCAACTGGTGGGGGATTTCCTGGCGGGACGGGCCTCGACGGCGTTTGGCAGCGTGATCCCGAGCTACAAGCCCGGCGTGCACCTGACCGATCTGTCGCGATGCCTGCCGGATTTTGCCGTCGCGGCGATCCGGGAGGCGTTGCCGGCGTTCGGGCGGACGATCCCGGGGTTTGATATGGCTGACGCCATCATGACCGGGGTGGAGACGCGGACATCGTCGCCGCTGCGGATGCCGCGGGATGGCGGGTTGCAGAGTTCCAACACGCCCGGTCTGTATCCGGCTGGCGAGGGCGCGGGGTATGCCGGCGGCATCCTGTCGGCGGGGGTGGATGGGATCCGGGTGGCCGAGGCGGTGGCGGCGAGCATGCTGGCGCGGGCGGCGGCGTGACGCGTGGGGTTGGCGGCCGGCAGTAGCGGACGCACACTCTCCGACGCAAGAACCCGGGAGTCCGTCCACCCATGGCCAGCACCGTATCGCGCCTGCTCGCCGACAGCCTGGAAGCGCACGATGTCGACATCATCTACTGCGTGCCGGGGGAGAGCTATCTCGGTCTGACCGATGCGCTGGCGGACAAGAACTCCATCCAGTTGGTGGTTTGTCGGCACGAGGGCGGGGCGGCGTTCATGGCGGTGGCCGATGGGCGGCTGCGCGATCGGGCCGGGGTGGCGGTGGTGTCGCGCGGGCCCGGCCTGTCCAATGCCATGGTGGCGGTGCACTCGGCGTTTCATGACGCCACGCCGCTGGTGCTGCTGGTCGGGCAGGTGGAAAGAAAGGATTTCGGGCGATTGGCGTTGCAGGAGCAGAACTACTCCCGCCTGCTGTCCGACATCACCAAGCTGGTGATCGAGGTGAACGAGCCCGAGACGGCGTCGGAGGCCGTCGCGCGGGCGTTTCATGTCGCCGAGAGCGGGCTGCCGGGGCCGGTGGCGGTGATCCTGCCGGAGGATCTGTTCGACGAGGTGACGGATGCGCCGGTCGATCCGCCGCGGCCGAAGGTGCATGGCGGGGCGCGGGCCGAGGACCTGGACCGGCTGGCGGCGATGATCGCGGCGGCGGAACGGCCGTTGATCTATGTCGGGGGCGCGATGGCAGCGGATGCGGTGGCCGATCCCACGGCGTTCGATGATCTCGTTCGGTTTGCCGAGCAATGGGTGGTGCCGGTCAGTCCGACGCATCGCCGGCCGACGCTGTTCGATGCCGGGCATCCGAACTATGGCGGCTATGTCGGCATTCGCGTGCCGGCGGCGCAGATCGGCGAGATGAAGAAGGCCGATCTGCTGGTGAGCCTGGGGGAGCGGCTGACCGATACCGTCAGCCAGTCCTACAGCTTTCCCACCGCACCGTCGCCGCAACTGCCGCTGGTGCATGTGTTTCCCGATCCCAACGAGGTCGGCCGGGTGTGGCGGCCGGATCTGGGGATCGCGGCAAATCCGCTGGCGGTGCTGCGGGCGCTGCTGGCGCGCGGTGCGCCGGCGGGGGCGGAGAAGCGGCGCGGCTGGGTTTCGGGGTTGAACGCGGTGCATCGCACGTTGATGGCGCCGGAGTGGTTGCCGACGACCGATGGGGTGAACTTCGCCCAGGTGGTGTGCGAGATTGCCAGGCACCTGGCACCGGATGCCGCGGTGACGTCGGATGCCGGCAATTTCTCGTCGTTCCTGCATCGCTACATCGGCTTCAGGCCTGGGCAGGCATTCCTGTCCTCGGTGGTGGGCGCGATGGGGGCGGGGGTGCCGATGGCGGTGGCGGCGTGCCTGCGCGATCGCAACCGCCAGGTGGTGGGGTTTTGCGGCGATGGCGGGGCGCTGATGACCGGCAACGAACTTGCCACAGCGCGGATGTACGGGGTGAACCCGATCATCGTGGTGTCGGACAACAAGAGCTACGGCACGATCAGCATGCACCACATCGTGCGCTATCCCGGCCGGCCGTACAACGCCGCGACCGATTTGCGGAACCCTGATTTTGCCGCCTGGGCGCGCAGCTTTGGCGCCGAGGGGATCACGATTGGCAGCGAGGCCGAGGTGGGGGCGAAGGTGGCCGAGGCCTTTGCGGTGAAGGACCGGCCGGTGGTGCTGCATGTGCATAGCTCGGCGGTGCAGATGAGTGCCTGGCGGCGGAAGAATGAATAGGAAGGAAGCGGTTCTTTTTTGAAAAAAAGAACCAATAAACTCCTATCCATTCGGGTTCGGTGCGTCGGCAGGCGCGGTCCAGATGGATGAAGTCTTTTTGCTTCTTTTTCTTCAGAAAAACAAGAGTCTTGCTTGAAACCAGGGGACCAGAGCGATGGCACTTCATTCGGCTGACCGGCTGCGCGAGATCGGCACGGCGCTTCTGATCGGGGCCGGGGCGCCGGCCGAGGAGGCCGCGACGGTGATGCGGCATTGCATCGAGGCCAACCTGGCGGGGCATGACAGCCACGGGATCATCCAGATTCCCGGCTACATCGACCGCATCAGGGCGGGGCACATCGTGCCCGGCGCGAAGTGGGAGATCACGCAGGAATCGCCGACCACCACGGTGGTGGATGGGCACTGGGGGTTCGGCTACGTCGCCAATGAGCGGACCATGAAGCTGACCATCGAGAAGGCGCGCACGGCGAATGTGGCGGCGGCGACGGTGTCGCGGCAGGGGCATATCGGGCGGCTGGCGGGGTATTCGCTGATGGCCGCCGAGGCCGGGATGATCGGGTTGTGCACGGCGGATTCCGGGCGCTCGCCCAAGCACGTGGCGCCCTATGGCGGGGCCGAGGCGCGGCTGGGGACCAATCCGATCTCGATCGCGGTGCCGTCCGACCTCGATGGGCCGTTCTTTCTGGACATGGCGACATCCGCGGTGGCGGCGGGGAAGATTTCGCTGGCGGCGGCGCGCGGGCAGGCGATCCCCGAGGGCTGGGTGGTGGCCAAGGACGGCACGGCGACGACCGATCCGGCCAGTTTCCGCCAGGGCGGGGCGCTGCTGCCGCTGGGCGGCTCGGAGGGGTTCAAGGGCACCGGGCTGGCGGCGATGGTGGAGGTGCTGTGCGGGCTGCTGACCGGGCTGGGCTTCGGCATCGACCCGACCGGGCGGCACAACGATGGCTGCTTCATGGCGGTGTTCAACGTTGCTGCGTTCCGGCCGCTGGCGACCTTCAAGCGCGAGGTTTCGGAATTCGCGCAGTATCTGAAGGCGACCAGGCCGGCGATCGGTTCGCCCGGGGTGTTCTATCCCGGCGAGATCGAGCACCTGAAGCAGCAGGAACGCGCCGCGAAGGGGATCGAGGTGGAGGATGCCACCTGGGGCAAGCTGGTGGAGCTGGCGCGGGGTTATGGCGTGGCGGGGTCGCTGGGCCTGGAGTAATTTTGATAGCGTAACAAATAGGACGCGCGTCGGCACAAAACCTGCTCAGCCGAAAATTTGCCGGTAGGGCGGGGTGGGGAACGGGCCGATCGGGGCGGGGGCCACGAGGCTGGGCGGCCAGGTGCGGCGGGCCGGGCTGGGGCGCGGCGGCGGCGGTTCGGGTGTGCCGGGCAGGCGCAGCCAGGCGGGCGGGTCGATGGCCAGGGCGCGGCAGAGCGGGCGCAGCAGCCGGCCGGCCTGGGGGGCGGCTTCGACCAGGGCGCGGGTGTCGGGGCAGTCGAGCACGCCCTGGATCAGGCCGGAGAAGCGGACGGTGGGCTGCACCAGCGCCACCAGCCAGCCGCGTCCGGCCGGCATGCGGCGTGCGGGTGCTGCCGGCGCGGGGCGGGGCTGGCCGGCGCGCGAGGGGCGGGGCGGGGGCAGGGTGTTGGCCTGCCAGCGCTGGGCCAGCCGGTCGAAGCGGAGCACGAGGCGGACGAGGCGGGCATGGACCAGGGCGAGCAGCGCGGCGTCGCGGTGCCCGCGGCTGGCGAAATGCGCGATCATGGCGCAGATGCCGGTGATGGCATCGCCAAGGGCCTGGGCCAGGGATGTTTGCAGGGCGGGCATGACCGTTACTAACATTAACGGACATGGGTTGCAAGGAAAAATTGCTTATAGAAGGCAAAATTTCCAGGCAGGGCCCGGCGGATCAGTCCTTGACCGGCTTGCGCGCCAGCATCTTGCGCCGGCGTTCATCGCCCAGGGCGCGCAGGGCGTCGGCATTCTCCGGGGTGACCCGGTTGTACACGCTGCGCCAGCCGGGATCGCCGTTCCAGGCGAAGGGGGCCACCACCGTGGTGCGCGGCGCGGTGGCGGTTTCCAGCAGGTCCAGCGCCTGGGCGACGATGGCGCGCTGCATGTCCGGCTGCCAGGGCAGGCCGGCGGGGTTGCCGAGCGGGAAGTCGGTGAAGACGAAGCGCGGCACGCCGCAATATTCCACGATGTCGCGGGCGGAGCCGATGACCACCGTCGGGATGCCGTTCTGTTCCAGGTGACGGGCGATCAGACTCACGGTCTGATGGCACACCGGTCAAAGGGCGCAGAGGATGGCGGCGTCGGCCCCGTCTTCGTGCAGGCGGGTGAGGGCGTCGGGTGCGTCCTGGGTTCGGGTCTTGCGGATGCTGTATTCGGTCGGCACGCCGTGGAAGCGGGGCGTGAGGCCGGCGATGCGGCCCTCGGCCGCCAGGCGCCGGGCGGCGGCCAGCGGCAGGAAGCTCTCGCGGTCGTTGGTGTGGGTGGTTTCCTTGTCCCAGGAAAGGTCGTGGGTGTCGAGCTTGTCCGGCGCCGGATCGACCGGGGCGGACCAGACATGGCGCCAGCCCTTCGCGTCCTTGTTGCTGGCGTCCAGCGGGCTGGCGGTGGTCAGCAGCGCCACGCGGGACGCCGCGAGCGGCTTGGCGAGACGCGTGAAGGGCACGTCGTCGTGGTGTGCCCAGACATAATCCGCCTTGTAGCCGAGCGCGCGGTAGTAGGCGCGCGTTCGCTCCATGTAGGCCACGGGCTGGCCGGGATCGTCCATGTCGGTTCCTCCATACGCCGGCGGCAAGCATGCGCAGGGAACCCGTGCCGGCTCAAGGGGGCTGTCGCCATGGCTGCGCGGCGGCGATAGGATGGGGCATGGTGCTGTTTGCCACGCTGTTCGCGCTGAACGTCGCCGCCGCGCTGGTGGCGCTGACCTTCTTCGTCATCGGCCTGGCCGATGGCAGCGTGACCTCGTTCAACATCCTGATCTGGGCGGCGCTGCTGGGCGTGGTGTTCACCATGCCGTGGGCGGGCTGGGCGGTGCGCATGCGCGGGCGGAAGCGGCTGGGCATGCTGCTGCTGTTGCCGGTGGCGGTGCCGGCGATCGCGGCTGGCGTGATGCTGGTGCTGTTGCTGGTGATGCGGCCGGACTGGAGATAAGGAAGAGTCTTCTTTTTGTGAACAAAAAGAAGCAAAAAAACTTCATTCATGGCGCCCGGCCAGGAATCAAAAGTTTTTTGGTTCTTTTTTTCAAAAAAGAACGCGCTTGCTTGCTACCCTGGGATCGCCATTCCGAGATTTTCCCGTAGGGTTTTTCCCTTGTAGTCCTTGTGATACAGGCCGCGGCGCTGGAGTTCCGGCACCACGTGGTCAACGAAATCGGCATAGGCGCCGGGGACATGGGTGGCGCCGACAACGAAGCCGTCGCAGGCACGGTTGACGAAGAGCTCCTCCAGCTGGTCGGCGACTTCCTTCGGCCCGCCGACCAGGGCACCGTGCGGCCGGCCGCGGCCGGTGATGGCGATGAAGTCACGGGTGGTGGGGTTCCTGGTGCCGCTGGCCTGGACCACGCGGTCGCGCATGGTCTGGATGCCGCCGATGCTGGCCATTTCCGCGTCGCTGAAGGGTTCGTCCATGCCCTTGGTGGCGAAATCGAAGTTCAGCGCCTCGGACAGCAGCGAGAGGGCGTCGATCTCCAGCGGCAGGGAGTCGATATAGGCCATCTTGTCCTCGGCCTCGGCCCTGGTGGCGGCGCAGACGGTGTGGACCAGGGTGCAGAGATGGACCTGGTCCGGGTCGCGCCCGGCGGCGGCGATCTCGTCCTTCACCGCCGTGTAGCCTTTTTGCTGCACTGCGAGCGGACCGCCGCCGGCAAAGATCACCTCGGCCCAGCGCCCGGCGAAGCGGCGGCCGCGTCCGGACTGGCCGGCCTGGATGATGACCGGATGGCCCTGGGGGGTGCGCGGCACGGTGAAGGGGCCGCGGGAGTTGAAGTTCTCGCCGCGATGATCGAGGCGGCGGACTTTTTCGGGGTGGGCGAACAGGCCGGATTGCCTGTCCAGCACCAGGGCGTCGGTTTGCCAGGATTTCCAGTGGCCGAGCACCACCTCCATGAACTCGTCGGCGCGGTCGTAGCGGCTGTCGTGTTCGGCGACCTCCTCGCGGCCCATGTTCCAGGCCTCGCCCTCGTTGAGCGAGGTCACCACGTTCCATGCCGCGCGGCCGCCGGTGAGGTGATCGACGGTGGCGAACTGGCGGGCGACGTGGAACGGCTCGTAATAGGTGGTGGAGCAGGTGGCGCCGAGGCCGAGACGGGTGGTGGCCATGCCCATCGCCATCAGGCAGGCCACCGGGTCGAGCTTGACCACCCGGATGCCGTGCTCGATGGCATGGGCGTGGTCGCCGCCGTAGCGGTCGGGCAGGGCGAGGCGGTCGTCGAAGAAGCCGAGGTGGAACTTGCCGCGTTCCAGGGTGCGGCCGATCTCCTGGTAGAAATCGGCCGACATGAAGTCGGTGCGGCTGTCGCGGTGGCGCCAGGACATGGCCAGGTTGGTGCAGTTCTGGGCCTGGAGGAAGCCCACCATGGTCATCTGGCGCATGCTGTGGTCCTAAAGAAAGAAAGACTCTTCTTTTTCTGAAGAAAAAGAAGCAAAAAGACTTTCATTCGTTTGCGCGGTGTCGCAAGGCAACAAAAGTTTTCTGGTTCTTTTTTTCAAAAAAGAACACGCTTGCTTACGGTGTGAAGCGCACGCCGCCCAGGCGGATCAGCCCGTCGGGCACCTGTTTCAAGCCGGCAAGGTATTTCTGCATCCCCATGATGTTCTTGCCGGAATACAGGTAGATCAGCGGCAGGTCCTGGCGCTGGATCTCCCACACCTTGGCGTAGATGGCGCGGCGGTCGGCAACCGAGGTGGCCACCCTGGCGTCGTCCAGCAGCTGGTCCATGGCGGGATTGCTGTGGCGGCCGTAGTTGAACGTGCCCTTGGAATGCATCTGCGCCCACATGTTGCCGTCGGCGTCCGAGCGGCCGGACCAGCCGATCATGTAGGCCTGGAATTCGCCCTTGTAGCCGGCCTGCAGCGAGGAGGCGAACTCCATCACCTTGGGCTTCAGGTCGAAGCCGGCCTCGGCGACCATCGACTGGATCACTTCGGCGGCCTGTTGCGCCTCGGGCGAGTTGGTGACGGTCAGTTCCACTGCCACGCGCCCGGTGACGCCGGCCTGGGCCAGCAGGGCGCGGGCCTTGGCGATGTCGCGGGCCGGCGGCTGGATTTCGGGGACGTAGAATGGCGAGCTTGGCGGGTTGGCCTGGGCGGTGGGGGTGAACAGGCCGCCGAACACGACGTCGATCAACGCCTTGCGGTCGATGGCGCGTTCGAAGGCGCGGCGGATCAGGGCATTCTGGCCGATCGGGGTGTTGGCGGCGGGGCCGTTGGCGACGTTGAAGTTGATGCCGACATAGCCAAGCGCGTCCCACATCGCCAGCACCAGCTTCGGGTCGTCCCGTACCGCCGGCACATCGCTGGGGGCCACGGCAGCCAGGTCGAGGCTGCCGGCCTTGAGGTTGGCCAGGCGCACCGGCGAGTTGGGGATGGGCAGATAGGTGACGCGCTCGAAATGGTAATTGCCGGCGTCGTAGTGGGCGGGGAAGCGCTTCAGCACGATGCGGTCCTGGGCCACGCGGCTTTCGAAGGCGAAGGGGCCGGCGCAGACCGGGGCGAGGCCGAACTTGTCGCCGGCCGCCTCGGCGGCCTTGGGGGAGATCATGATCCCCGCGCGGTCGGTGAGCTGGGCGAGAAGCTGGGAGGCCGGCTGCTTGAGGGTGAGGCGGATGGTCAGCGGGTCGATGACGTCGATCGCCTGGATGGCGTTGATCTCGCCCGCGCGCATGCTGCCCTTCATGGTCAGGTCGCGGGTGAGCTTGTACTTCGCGGCCTCGGCATCCAGCTTCTCGCCGTCATGGAAGGTCACGCCGGGGCGCAGGGTGATGACGAGGCTGGTCGGGCTTTCGTAGCGGTAGCCGGTGGCGAGTTGCGGGACGATGTTCAGCTTCTCGTCGAGGTCGAACAGCTTGTCGCACATGGCGGCATAGACGACGCGGCCGACATAGCTGGAGCCCAAGGTGGGGTCGAGCAGGTCGGGGTCCTCGGCCAGGCCGATGCGCAGATTGCCCGCTGCCGGCTGGGCGGCGGCGGGAAGGCTGGCGAGGGCGAGGAGGGCGCCCGCGGCGAGCGCGGTGTTCAACAGCAATTTCCGCATGTTGGTTCCCATTGGTGAGAAATTGAGTCAGGTTGGCGCCACGCCGTCGCGGGCGATGGCGGCATCGATCACGGCCCGGTTGGCCTCGCCCCAGGGATTGTCGCGGCCGGGCAGGAAGCGGCGGAATACCGCGTACCGCTCCAGGCTGATGCGGTGCAGGCGGCGCAGATCGGCCAGCGGGTCCGGGTGGTCGTCGGAGCGGATGTCGAGGTCGGGGTAGGGGTCGGCGGTGCAGATCTTCAGGCCGGCGGATTGCTTGCCCCGCTTGTCGCCGCCGGCGGCCTCGCCGGCCTCCATGGCGCTGAGCAGCCGCTCGGCCATGCTGCCGGTGGCCCGCAGGTAACCCTCCAGCGTTGCCTGGACCACGCCCTGGGCGGCCAGCATGTTGCCGGCCACCGAGACGTCATGGCCGCGCACGTGCCCGGCCCAGGTGACGCAGTCGCGGCCGGTGTGCTGGGCGATGCGGCCGGCCGCGTCGAGGATGTGGAACTGGCGCTGGTCGCGAACCGGGTCGGGGGCGACCAGGGATTGGAGCACGGCGGCGGCATCCTCGCCGGCACGCAGGCGCGGCATGGCGTGGACCGCGTACATCGGGTTGACCAGCGCCTGTGTGGCCAGGGCGGCGACACCACCTTCGACATGGATGCACAGCCCGCCGACGGCGAAGAAGCGCGACGCCACCGCAGCGCCGAGGGTGCCGGTCGTGGGGTCGCGGGCGAGGATGGACCAGGTCATGACGCAGTGTCACGCGCCGGGAGGGGCGCGCGCAAGCCCATCGCCACGGCGGCGGCGGATCGGCCGGGCGGGCTCCTGGGCCATGGGCGCCGCGCCTGTCGTGGCGATGCGGTCCCGAGCGGTAACAGGATTGGAAGGAGTGGCATGCAACGATCGGGGCCGGATCATTCAGTGCCGGCCGCAGGCTGCGGCAGAAATGGGAGTGCCACGATGTCGGACGCATCGATCGCGGTGGCGCCGCGGAGCAATCCCCGGCGCCGGCCAGGGGCGATGGCGCGGCGCGGCAGCGTCTCGGTTTGGGTGGCGATGGCACTGCCGATGTTCCTGACCGCGGCTGCGGTGACGGTGAATGTCAGCGAGGCTGTGCTGGCACGCCAGGGCGCGCAGCTTGCCGCCGATCTCGGTGCCCAGGCCGGGGCGATGTCGTACGGGCGCGATGTCGATGCGCAGCGTGCCGCCAATGTTGCCGCCGACGTGGCGCAGATGAACGGCGTGGCCGGGGTGGCGGCGGTGCGCAGCTGGAACGCGGCGACCGGAACGCTCACTGCCGGCGAGGCCACCGTGGTGCTGGGCAACGGGGTGACCAATCCGAGCTACAAGGCGGTCACGGTCAGCGTTGCCCGCCCGATGGCGTTGGCGTTCTCGGGCATGCTGGGTGGGGTCGCCGCGCGCACGGTGAACGCGACCGGCGTTGCCGAGGCGTGGAACCTGCCTTCGGGCAGCGCCGGATCGGGCACCTGCGTGCTGGCGATGCATGCCAGCGCGAAGGCGGCGATCAAGGTGGACAACATGGGGCGCATCACCGCGCCAGGCTGCGACATATTCGCCAATTCCAGCGCCGCCGGCACCGGCGCCAACGCCGCGATCTACCTGAACAGCGGCACGCTGAACGGCGCGTCGATCTCCACTCCCGGCAAGGTCTGCCTGTCCAACAGCGGCTCGAACACCGTTTCGCCGACCATCCCCAACAATTCCTGCGTCTCGCCCGGCGGCACCGCGCAGGCCGATCCGTTCGCCGCCATGGCGGTGCCGGCGCCGTCGCAGAGTGGCTGCGCGGTCAATGCCAGCTACGGTGCCTGCTGCATCCCGCCGATCGCGGCCACGGTCAGCGGGGTGTCGCCGTCGGCGACCAATGTGGTGAACCAGTCCTACACCGCCTGGCAGGCGACGCCGCGCAGCTTCAGCGCGGCCAATGGCGGGGTGTTCTGCGGCAACACCGCGATCGGCGGCAATGGCGCCAGCGACCAGTTCGCGCCGGGGATCTATTACGTGGTCAACGGCAACCTGACCTTCAACAACTCCAACATCACCGTGGCCAACGGCGTGTCCTTCGTGCTGATCGGGCGCAATGGCGGCAATCCCGGGGCGATCAGCTGGACCAACTACTCCAACACCTATGCCCTGACCGCGCCGGGGAGCGGGCCGACGGCGGATATCCTGTTCTGGCAGAGCTGTCCGGCCAGCGGCGTGGCGGCGGCCAATACCATGGCCGGCGGCTCCACCCTGACCATGTCCGGCGCGTTCTATGCCAAGTGCGGGGCGTTGAACCTGACCAACAACATCCAGATGAACGCGGCCGCGGGTCGCGCGTTCCGGGTGGTGGCGAGCACCATCTATGTGGCGGGTTCGGCGGGGATCAACGCCTCTGCCGGCACGCCCGCACCGAGCGGCACGGCCAACGTGGCGCTGGTGCGGTGAGGCCGGCGGGAGGACGCGCGATACGCTGCCGGGCGGCACGCAGAAGCGCGGGGCAGCGCGGCGCGGCCGCGGTGGAACTGGCGTTGGCGTTTCCGGTGGTGCTGATTCTGCTGGGCAATATCGTCGATTTCGGTCTGGTGCTGCGCCACCATGCCCAGCTTGCCGCGGGGGTGGCCAATGCCGGGCTGTATGCCTCCAAGGCCGGTGCCGGGGTGTCGGCAGATGCGCTGCGCGGAGTGGCCACGGCGAGTTCGGGGCTTTCCGGGGCTACGGCCACGGTATCGGCGGCGGCGTGTTACTGCCCAGCGGGGACGCCGCGCACGCTGGGGGCGGCAATGGCGTGCACCGCCACGTGTTCCGACGGCGCAGTGGCGTCGAAATACCTCACGATTTCGGGCAGTTATGCATATTCTCCGCTGTTCCCCGCGGTGAGCGGGCCGGGCCTGCGGGTGCTGAGCTACGTGGCCACGGTGATGGTGCGGTGACGATGCGGCGGGATCGGCGCGGCGTGGTGTCGGTGGAGTTCGCTGCCGCCGGCGCGCTGATGGTCGTGGTTTCCCTGGGGCTGATCGGGGCGGGCGTGGTGAGCTGGACCCGCAGCGGGCTACAGGCAGCCGCCAGCGCCACGGCGCGGTGCGTGGCGTTGGCGGCGCCGGCCTGCGCCGTGCCGGCGAGCTATGCAGCGGCCATTGCGGGGCAGTGGGTGTTCCCCGGCATCGTTGCCGCGAGCGACGTGACCGTCACGCAGGCGACCGGTTGCAACGGCGCCAGCGGCCAGTACGCGCGGGTGATGATCACCGGCACGCACTGGCTGGGCAGCGTTCTGCCGCTGGGGCTGAACAACATCACCTTGACGGTCACTGCCTGCCACCTGTCGGCAACCTGAGGGGGCTGGCGGCGATCAGCCCCTAGTGCACTGACTCACTCGGATGGTGCAACATGCGTCAGTGCACCAGCTTGATTTGGTGGGCCGATTCAGCTGACAGGCTGAAGGGCCTGTCAGCATCGGGCCACTCGCCGGCTTTGGTATGCGCCTCGATGCGGTAGCCGTCGGGGTCGATGGCGAAGGCGGCGTAGTGGGTGGGGCCATGGTCCGGGCGCGGGCCACATTGCGGGCGCCGATCGGGACATGATCGAGCATGGGCGCCGCGCCGGGATGACGGTCAGCTGAACAGCAGCTGGCCGCCATCCACGGTGATGGTCTGTCCGGTCACCCAGCGGGCCATGGGCGAGGCCAGGAACAGCACCACGTCGGCGACTTCCTCGGGCTGGCCGAGGCGGCCGAAGGGGATGGCGCGGCGGACGGCGTCATAGACCGGCGAGCCCTCCTGCCGGCGCTTTTCCCAGGTGCCGCCGGGGAATTCGATGGAGCCCGGGGCGACCGCGTTGACGCGGATGTTCTTGGCCGCCAGCCCAGCGGCCTGGCTGGCGGTGTAGCTGTTCACCGCCGCCTTGACCGCGGCATAGGGGGCGGAGCGGGTGGAGGCGCGCACCGCGGAGATGGATGAGACCGAGACGATCGCGGCACCGCCGGATGCCCCGCTGCCGGACGCGGCGGCGGCGGCCTCCAGGTGGGGCAGGGCGGCATGGCTGGCGCGCACCACGGCCATGATATCCACCTGCATGCTGGCGGCCCAGCCGGCCTCGTCATCGGCCATGCCGAAGCCCGAGGCGTTGTTCACCAGCACGTCGATGCCGCCAAGGGCGGTGGCGGCGGCGGCGATATAGCCGGCGATCGCGGCGCCGTCGGCAAGGTCGCAGGGGGCGGCGTGGGTGGCGTGGCCGTGGGCGGCCAGCTCGGCGCGGGTGGCTTCCAGCCCGGCCACGCCGCGCGCGCAGATCGACACCGCGGCGCCGCCGCGGGCGAAGCCGTGGGCAATCGCCCGGCCGATGCCGCGGCTGCCGCCGCACACCACGACGCGTTTGAATGAGAAGTCGAGTGCCATCGCGGGCCTCCTTGATCGGAACCGGGGCGCAGTGTCGCGGCATCGCCGGCGCCGCACAAGCGCGGCGCTTGGGCGCGACGCCTGGACGCAACCGGCCGGCGGGCTATTCGGTGATGGTGCTCAGCGCATTGTCCAGCGGCGCCTGGGACAGCAGCAGCGAGGTGCCGAGCGGCGCTGCGGCGCCTTCGACGAGGTAGACGCCGCCGGCCAGCAGCGTGGCCAGGCCGACCATCGCTACCACCATGGTGCCGCGCGGGCCGCCGAGCAGGCCGAGCAGGCCGAGGCCGAGCATCAGCCAGGCCAGCAAGGCGGCCGCGAACCAGCGCGGCAGTTCCGGCGCGGGATTCTCGTGGATGGCGGTGCAGGCGCGCTCCAGATTCTCCATCGCCTGAGCCGCGACGGCCCCGCTGCGACCGAACTCGGGGCGGGCGGCCAGGGCTGCGACTTCCGCCGCCAGGGCCTCGCGCATCGCGACGCCCGACTCCGACTCGACCGGCAGGCCGATGCCGCGCGTCGGGAACATTTCGCGGGCGCGCCGTTCGGTGAAGCGGAACAGCAGCAGGCGCGCAGCCTCGCCGGGCTCGCCGATGGCGCGCAAGGCGCGGTCAAGTGACGCTACATCGTTGGTGAAGTCGTGCAGCCGCGCGTCGGCGTCGCGGAAGGTCGTGCGCACCGCCTGGGTCGCCAGCGCGAGCGCTGCACCGGCGAGCAGCAGCAGCGTCACGACCATCACGCGCACCGCCATTGGGAACGCGATGCGCGGCGCGCGGCGGTGCGCGTGGCCATGCACCGCCATGCCGGTCGCCGCCGAGGCGGCGAGGCACAGGAACGCCACCAGGGTGGCGGTCAGCGGGTCCATACCGGCGGTGAAAGAGGCAGCAACATTATGCTACGAATATGCCTGAGTGGGAACGCGCCGCAAGACAGTTCGGATTTTTGACGCGACGTTTCCCTGCTGGCCGCGTCAGCCGCCGACAGCGTGGCCGCCGCGACGCCGCCGCGAGCGGTTGCCCGGGGGGCGAGGGGCGGCGCGGTGTCACGGGTAGAGCGGTGCAGCGGCGGCACGCAGGGCGGCACGGCCGGCCGTGCGGCTGTAGAACATGTGCCCGCCGGGCCAGGCGTGCAGCGCCACGCGGTCGCGCCCGGCGGCGGGCTCGATGGTGTCCAGCAGCAGGGCGCTGCGGAAATACGGGGTGACCACGTCGTACAGCCCGTGCGCGACCACCACGCGAAGGCCGGGGTCCAGCGCCAGCGCGGTGCGCAGATGGCTCATCGATTCCGCCGCGGTGCGCCCGCTGCCCCAGTCCCAGTTGCGGTTCACCGCATCGTTCAGCAGCTGGTACGGTGCCTCGGTCCGCCAACCCAGGCGGGTGGCGTAGAGGTCCAGCATCGCGGCGGTCAGCGGCGCGCGCAGGCCGTCCAGCACCGGGTCGGGCTGGCGGTCGTACAGCGCGGCCGGGTCGGGGGCGGGCATCGAGACGTCGAGATCGTACAGGCTGGCCAGGCGCCCGGCGGGGGCATGGCGCATGAAGATCGGGCCATCGACCAAGCCGCCATGGCGGCGCACCAGGGCGGGGTCGAGGCCGGTGAGGGCGGCCACGCGTTCGCTGCGCCGCGCCACGGCATCCGGTTGGGCACCGGCCAGCAGGTCGGCCATGTAGGCGCCGGCGGCATAGGCCTCGGCATCGACCAGCGCGGCGCGGCTGGTGGCGTGGCGCGCGGCGGCGACCAGGGTGGGCAGGGTGAAGGCCCAGTACAGCGGCTCCAGCGCGTTGCTGCGGCCGCCGAAATCGAGCACCGGGGAGACCAGCACCAGCCCGGCCAGCCCCACCCCGTGCGATTGCGCCAGGCTGCGCGCCAGGCGTGGGCCGCGGAAGCCGCCGTAGCTCTCGCCGACCAGGAATTTCGGCGACGCCATGCGTCCGGCCTGGACCAGCCAGCGGCGGATGGCGCCGGCGATCGACTCGATATCGCCGGCGACCGACCAGATGCGCTTGCGGGCCTCCTCGCCGGCGGACAGCAGGTGGCTGTAGCCGGCGCCGATGGGGTCGAGGAAGACGAGGTCGGTGAAGTCGAGCCAGGTCTCGGCATTGTCCAGCAGCCGCACCGGGGCCGAGGGGTGGGCGTCATGCAGCGCCAGCCGCCAGGGGCCGAGGGCGCCGAGGTGCAGCCAGGCCGAGGCGGCGCCGGGCCCACCGTTGAGGGCGAAGGTCACCGGGCGCTGGCCCGGCGTGGCGCCATCGAGCGTATAGGCGATGAAGGCCAGCTCCGCCTGCGGCGCGCCCTGGCCGTCGGTCAGGGTCACGCTGCCGGCGGTGCTGGTGAAGGACAGGCTGCGCCCGGGCAGCGCCAGGGTGTGGGAGCGGGTCTGCGGCGGCGGCAGCTTCGCGGGCGTCGGGCGCGGGGCAGCACTTGGAGTGGCGGCGGCGCGGTCCTGGGCGCGCGCGGGACCGGCAAGCAGGCTGGCGGGAAATGCCGCCAGCAATGCGCGTCGTGGCAGGGTCATGGCACCGGGGCCGCCATCTCGCGCAACTGGCCGGCGCCGGCGGGGCCGGGCTCCAGCACCAGGCGGCGTTCGTGCAGGGCCGCCACCGTGGCGCGGTGGGCGATCGAGACGATGGTGGTGTCCGGCAGATGGCGGCGCAGCAGCGCGTACAGATGCGCCTCCGCCTCCGGGTCCAGGCTGGCGGTGGCCTCGTCCAGGAACAGCCAGTCCGGCCGGGCCAACAGGGCGCGGGCGACGGCGATGCGCTGCTGTTCGCCGCCGGACAGGCGCTGGGCCCAGGGCGCGTCCTCGTCCAGCCGCGCGGCCAGGTGCCCCAGCCCGACCGCTTCCAGCGCGGCGCGCAATTGGGCGTCGTCGTAGGCGGCGGGGTCGGCGGGGTAGGCGACCACGCCGCGCAGCGTGCCCAGCGGCAGGTACGGGCGTTGCGGCAGGAACATGTGGCTGCCGGGCGGGCGTTCCACCGTGCCGTTGCCGAACGGCCAGATGCCGGCCAGAGCCCGGAACAGGGTGGACTTGCCGCCGCCCGAGCGGCCGGTGAACACCACCGACTGGCCCGGCGCCAGCGACATGTCCTGGTCGGCCAGCAGTTGCCGGCCATCGGGCAGGTCCAGCGACACGTCATGCATCTGCCAGTCCGAATTCGTGCCTTCGGCCACCGCCACGCCTTCGCCGGCATTGGCGGCGGCGTGGGCGGCATCGATGCTGCGGCGGAAGCCGGCCAGGCGGCCGACGGTGGCGCGCCAGGAGGCGAGCGAGCGATAGGTGTTGATGAAGAAGGACAGCGAGTCCTCCACCCGGCCGAAGGCGCCCGCGGTCTGGGTCAGCGCGCCCAGGGTGATCTCGCCGGAGAAGAAGCGGGGTGCCACCACCACGATGGGGAACACGCTGCCGACCTGATTGTAGCCGGCGGTCAGCGCGATCACCTTCTTGGTGCGCCACATGATGTCCCACCAGTTGTCGGCCAGGGCGGCGAAGCGCTGCTTCAGCGCGGCACCCTCGGCGGCCTCGCCGCGGTGCAGGGCGATGCCCTCGACGTTCTCGCGCAGGCGGGCGAGTGCGAAACGGAAATTCGCCTCCATGCGCTGTTGCAGGAAATCGAGCATGGCCAGCGGCCGGCCGACGATATGGGTGAGCCAGGTGCCGGCCACCGCATAGATCACCGCCACCCACACCAGGTAGCCGGGGATCGAGACGCCGAACAGGGTGAAGACGCCGGACAGGCCCCACAGGATGGCCAGGAAGCTGAACAGCGACACGATGCTTGACAACAGGCCGAGGCCGATCGCCAGGGTGTTCTGGACGAAATCGCGCACATCCTCGGAGATGCGCTGGTCCGGGTTGTCGGCGCTGTGACGCATCGGGTCGTCCTCGTGCCCGGCGCCCTCGGCGTGGCTGAGCAGGCTGAGGCGGAAATAGGCGCGGTGGGCCAGCCAGTCGTCGATCAGCCGTTCGGTCATCCATCGCCGCCAGCGGATCTCCAGCCACTGGCTGAGATAGGTGCGGTAGATGGCGACAATGATGTACAGCGCCGCGACCAGGATGAAGCCGGGCAGGATGCCGTCCTCGGTGCGCTTGTAGAACAGCAGCAGGTGGATGAAGCTGTCCCAGTCCTTGTCCTGCAGCGCATTGTAGAAGGCACGGTTCCAGAAGCTGAGCACCACGGTCATGCCGACGCGGCTGAGGTCCAGCGCGATGATCAGCCCCAGCAGCAGGCGGGCCGACCAGCGCTGATCGGAGACGTAGTAGGGGCGGGCGAGCCGCCAGACATCGGCAACCAGGGCAGACAGGCCGCGCATCAGGATACTCCGGCAACAACCCCGGCACGGAATGGCCGGTGGGCGAGATGCGGGTTATCGCAGGATTTTGTGCGGTGGTATCGCCGCCACCCCTGTTCGCGGGATGAATTCCGCTCAACCTGCGGCGCGGTGGCGTGGCTCGGGACGAAGATGGCGCGCTAGCGCTTGGCGCCGGGCAGCCCGCCGGGGCGGCCGAACAGCCAGCCCTGACCCTGGTGCACGCCGAGTTCGCGCATCAGGACGGCCTGTTCCTCGGTCTCGATCATCTCGGCCACCGTCTGGGCGCCGGCGGCGCCGGCCAGCTCGACCATCGAGGCGACCATGTTGCGCGCGCGCGGGCCGTTGCCGGCCGCCTGCACGAAGGCGCCGTCAATCTTGATGTAATCCACCGGGAATTGCTGCAGGTAGCGGAAGCCCGCGGCGCCGGCGCCGAAATCGTCCAGGCACATCTTCACCCCGCGCTCGCGCAGCCGCATCACGGTTGCCGCCGCGCTGGCCATGTCCTCGATCTCCGAGGTTTCCGTCAGTTCCACCAGCAGCCGGCCGGCCTCGGGCGGGCCGATCACCGCGCGCATCTGTTCCAGCAGGTCGAACAGCCGGTCGCGATACGCTTCGCTCTGTGCCGACAGGCCGGACATGTTCACCGCCACCGAGGCCGTGGGCGCGGCCCGCAGGGCCATCAATGCCTGTTCCATCACGGCGAGGTCCATCACCTCGGCCAGGCCGACCGCCTCGGCGAAGGTGACGAATTCCTGGGTGTTGCCGGTGGGCATGCCGGGGGTGGCGATCGGGCGCAGCAGCGCCTCGTAATGGTGCACCGCGCGGGTTTCCAGCGAGACCACCGGCTGGAAGGCGAGGCGGAAGCGGTTCCCGGCCAGCGCGGCGCGCACGGACTGGGTGCGCATTTCAGCCTGGGCCAGGATGCCCGACAACCCGCCGGCGCCACCCACCGCGGTGACCCCCGCCGTGCCTTCGGCGGTGAAGCGGGAGACGGCGTAGCGCAGCACGCGATGGGCGGTGGATGCGGCCATGCCGGAGGCGTCAAGCTTCAGCTCGGTGCCGCTGGCCCGCGCGATGTTGCGCGCCGCGGAGCGTGACAGGAACTGGTCCAGCTTGCGCACCAGCGTGTCGATGCCGCTATGCGGCATGCCGAGCACGCCGAACCGGCCCTCGGCCAGCTCGCTGCCGCGCGCGCCCTTGCCGGACTCGCCCATCAGCGCGCCGATGCCCTGGCGCAACCGCTGCTGCTCCAAGGCGTTCAGGCGGTGCTTGACGTCGGCCCAGCCCTGGACCTCCACCAGCCCCAGCGGGCCGGTATTGCCGGTGGCCATCAATGCCTCGGCCTCGCGGGCGAAGTCGCCGAGGGCCTGGCTCTGCGCTTCGTTCGCGTTGCTGGGCGGCAACGGCACCGGGCCGATGGCGAAGCACAGCCGCTGGGCGTTGCCGGTTGCCAGCCGGGCGGCCACCATCATCGGGCTGCGCGCGGCGTCGGCCAGGTGCAGCACCATCGGCGCCAGCCGGCCGCGTACCGGCACCAGCGCCTGGGCCATCGCCAGGGTGGCACGGTCGGCCGGGGA
The DNA here is from genome assembly GCA_020848935.1 of Acetobacteraceae bacterium. Taxonomy (GTDB): domain Bacteria; phylum Pseudomonadota; class Alphaproteobacteria; order Acetobacterales; family Acetobacteraceae; genus CAMDGX01. The sequence continues at coordinate 10,209 of JADLHF010000070.1, read as the reverse complement.
GAGCAGGGAGGCGATGCGCCGTCCGATGATGGCGGAGGACGGAACGGCGAAATAAGCCTCGAACGCGCCGCTGGCGAAGGTGATGGTGCCGTCGGGCGTGGTTTCCACCAGCATGTCGGCTGCGGCGAAGGCAAATGCGCGCAGCCGTTCGCGCGCCAGCGCCTCGGCCGGCGCACCGGTTGACGGCGGCTCGCCCGCCGGCACGGCGGGAGACGTCCGGGCGGGGCTGGCCGGCGCAGCGGGAACGGCGGGCGTGGCAGCACCGGCAATGGGCTCCGGCATCGTCTTGGTGGTGGCACGTCGCGCAAGCCGGCCGAACATGCGGCATTCCCCAGGGATCAGACCCCGAGTTGTCATCGGCTTCGGTTAAGGCCCGGTGAAGTACCCGGCGCGGGCCGGCCTGCACGCGCTGGTGCCAATGGCGGCGGGCCGGCCGGGTCAGGTCCCGTTGCCGGGCATGGCGCCCCAATCCGGCCAGGCAGGCGCGCGCCGGCGGCGTTAGCGCTGCCGCACCAGCTCGGCGATCTGCACCGCATTCAGCGCGGCGCCCTTCAGCAACTGGTCGCCGGCGACGAACAGGGCGAGCGAGCGGCCGGAGCCGTCGGAGACATCCTCGCGGATGCGGCCCACCAGCACCTCGTCCGCGCCGCTGGCTTCGTTCGGCATCGGGAAATGGTTGCGCGCGGCATCGTCGACCAGCCTCAATCCCGGGGCGGCGGCGAGAATCTCGCGGGCCGCGGCCGGGGTCATGGGGCGGTCGAAGGTGACGTTCAGCGCGATCGAATGCGCGCGCAGTACCGGCACGCGCACGCAGGTGGCGGTCACCCGCAGATCCGGCGCGGCGAAGATCTTGCGCAGTTCGCGGATGACCTTGGTTTCCTCGTCGTTGTAGCCGGTGTCGGGATCGATCTCGGTATTGTGGCTGAACAGGTTGAAGGCATAGGGGTGCGGCATCACCGTCGGGGTGTGCTCGTCGCCCGCCAGGTAGGCGCGGGTGGCGTCGATCAGCTCCTGCATGGCCGCCGCCCCGGCGCCGGAGGCCGACTGGTAGGTGGTGATGATGACGCGGCGGATCGGGTTGGCCTGGTGCAGCGCCCAGAGCGGCAGGCCGGAAATGATGGCGGCGCAGTTGGGGTTGGCGATGATGCCGGTGTGGCCCGCCAGCGCGGCGGCATTGATCTCGGGCACCACCAGCGGCACGTCCGGCGCCATGCGGAACGCGGAGGAATTGTCGATCACCACGGCACCGGCGGCCACCGCGGCCGGCGCGAACCGGCGCGAGCGTTCGCCGCCGGCCGAGAACAGGGCGATATCCACCCCGGCAAATGCCGCTTCGTCCAGCTCGGCCACCGCGACCTCGGCGCCGCGGAACGCCATCGTCGTGCCGGCGGAACGGCGCGAGGCGAGCAGCCGCAATTCGCCGACCGGGAAGCCGCGCGCCTCCAGCACCCGCAGCATCTCGGTGCCGACCGCGCCGGTGGCGCCGACCACGGCCACGGTGGGGGGGCGGGAGGCGGCGCTGCGGGCGGCGGCGGGAAGGGAATGCTGATCGTCGGGGCTCATCTTCGGTCTCCTCGTGGCGGCGGTTGGGGGGGGAGGGGGCCAGACATGAAAAAGGCCCCGTGCGGTGCGGCGGGGCCTGTGGAACGTGGCGATGGGGAAGCTCAGCGCGCGCGAACCAGGGACACCCGAAAGGGGGGCTTCTTGGTCGGCTTGCGGGTCATCGCGACGAGCATGAAGGTTCTCTAGCCCGGCCTGCCGCCCGCGACAACCCGCCGGCTGACCAGCATCATCGCCGCCCCGAAGCCGGCGGCAACGATCGTCACCACCACCAGCAGGGCGCGCAGGCGCTGGCCGGTCGCCGCCGCCTCCGCCATGAGCCGTTCGCGCATCGCGATCCGTTCGGCGGCGACCCGGCCCGCAAAGCCGGCGCTGGGCGCGCCGCTGCCCGGGGGCGGCAGGATCGCCGCACTTTCGCCCAGCCTTGGCCGCAGTGCCTCCAGCCCCGCGGCGTCGCCGGCCTGGGCGACGGCCAGCGCCCTGTCCAGCACCGCCTCGCGGGCGATGGCGCGCTCCAGCGGCAGGGGGGCGATATAGGCGGCCAGCAATCCGGTGAGCCCGACCACCGCGAACGCGGTCGCCAGGAACCCGGCCATGGCATAGGCGCCCCCCGCCCTGTCCTGCGTGCCAGCCTGCATGATCCCGCCTCCTTCTTGCCCGCGGGAGATCGGCCTCGCGCGGCCCCGCGTCAAGCATGCAGCGGTCAACGCTTCGTTCATCGCCGTATGCCATTGTGGTGGCGACCTGATATGGGGCCGTTACATGCATTTTGCCGCGTTGCGCACCTGGCTGCGGCGCGGCCATCCCGGGCCGCCTGAAGCCAGCGACGCCGACGTACCGCCCGATGCCGCCAGCGCCGAACCGGGCGGCGACGTTCCGGCGATGCCCGACTCTGCGGCCACACCAGAGCCTGCGGCTGCGCCGACATGGCCGGCCTCGCGCCTGGCGGTGGCGGAGGAACTCTGGGGCAGTGGCTTCCTGAACCCCGGCGGGGCCGACGAGGTGCTGCGCCTGGCGACACCGATCGGGCTGTCGGCAGCCTCCACCCTGTTGCTGCTCGGCGTCGGCGCGGGTGGACCGGCACAGGCGCTGGCGACCGAGCGCGGCATTTGGGTCGCGGGGTTCGAGGCTGATCCCGAGCTTGCCGTGCTGGCCGCGCGGCGCATCCAGCGCGCCGGCGATGCACTGGCGAAGCGCGCCACGGTCGCGCCGTGGGATCCCGCCGCGCCGCGATTCCGGCCCCGGCTGGCCAACCACGCCCTGGGTCTGGACGCGATCCGCGATGCGCCGCCCGCCCCGGCGCTGGCAGCCATTGCCGGTGCGTTGCGCCCGCACGGCCATATCGTGCTGTCGGAAACCGTCACGACCGAGCCGCTGGACCCCGATGACCCCGCCATCGCCATGTGGTGTCGCCTGGAAGGGCGCCGGCCGTGCCTGCCGGAGCCCGAAGCCGTGACCCGTGGACTGTCGCGCCTGGGTTTCGACGTGCGGGTGGTGGAGGATATCTCGGCACGGCACATGCGCCTGGCGGTGCTGGGCTGGCGCCATTTCGTTCGCCTGATGGCGCGCGAGCGGCCGGACCATGAGCGTGCCGCGGCGGTGGTGGAACAGGCGGAGCTGTGGACGCGGCGTATCCGTCTGATGCATTCCGGGCGCATCCGGCTGATGCGCTGGCATGCCATTGGCCCGGCCACGCCGCTGGTGGCCGAGGGCGAGGCGCAGGGCCCGCGTGCTTGACAATCCCCCTCCGCCCCTCTACTCCGCCGCCTCCCGTTCCTGCCCGCTTGCGGGCGCTGAAGGCCTGATGCCATGAAGATCCGCAACAGTCTCAAGTCCGCCAAGGTGCGCGACAAGAATTGCCGCGTGGTGCGCCGCCATGGCCGCGTGTATGTGATCAACAAGAAGAACCCGCGCATGAAGGCCCGCCAGGGCTGAATTCGGCGGCTCGCTTTCGCGAGCCACGCGGCTGTCTTGCGCGCGCTCCGGGGGACCTCCGGGGCGCGCCTGGCGTTGGTGGACCGGTCGATGGTGGGTCGGTCGATGGTGGGCCGCGGTGTTGCCGCGGCGGTTGAACCTTGCCGCCGCCGCCCAACCTCCGCACAGTGCGCCGCGATCCCGGAGGCCCGCCATGCTGCCCCAGCCCGCCGCCAATGCCGACATCCTCGCCCGCCGCGACGATATCGTCGCCGGATTGCGCGCCCTGTTGCCGGACGACGCGGTGATCGCCGAGCCCCTGCGGCTGAAGCCCTACGAAACCGATGGGCTGGCGGCCTATCGCCAGGTGCCGCTGGCCGTGGTGCTGCCGAGCACGACCGAGGAAGTGGCCGCGATCATGGCGTTCTGCCACGCCGAGGGGGTGCGCGTGGTGCCGCGCGGCGCCGGCACCTCGCTGTCGGGCGGCGCGCTGCCGATGGCGGATTCGGTGGTGGTCGGGCTGATGCGGATGAACCGGATTCTCGACATCGACTATGCCGACCGCTGCGCGGTGGTGCAGGCCGGGGTGACCAATATCGGCATCACCCAGGCGGTGGCGGAGCAGGGGTTCTTCTATGCCCCGGACCCGTCCAGCCAGCTCGCCTGCATGATCGGCGGCAACGTCAACATGAACTCTGGCGGCGCGCATTGCCTGCGCTACGGCGTCACCGCCAACAACCTGCTGGGGCTGAAGGTGGTGACGGTCGAGGGCGAGATCCTGGATATCGGCGGCGCCCACCTGGATGCCGCGGGCTATGACTGGCTCGGCCTGCTGACCGGCAGCGAGGGGCAGTTGGCGGTGGTGACCGAGGTGACGGTGCGCATCCTGCGCGGGCCGGAGGGGGCGCGGGCGATGCTGGCGGCGTTTCGCAGCAACGAGGTGGCCGGCGCCTGCGTCGATTCGATCATCGCGTCGGGGATCATCCCGGTGGCGCTGGAGTTCATGGACCGGCCGGCGATCCACGCCTGCGAGGCATTCGCCAAGGCCGGCTATCCGCTGGATGCCGAGGCGATGCTGATCATCGAGGTGGAGGGGAGCGTCGCCGAGCAGGATTTCCTTCTGGACCAGATCAAGGCGATCTGCGCCCGGCATGACCCGATCAGCCTGAAGGTGTCGCAGTCGGCCGAGGAGTCGGCGGCGATCTGGAAGGGGCGCAAGGGGGCGTTCGGGGCGGTGGGCCGCATCTCGCCCGACTACATGTGCATGGACGGCACCATCCCCACCTCGCAACTGCCGCACGTGCTGCGCCGGATCGGCGAGATGAGCGCCAGCTACGGCTTGCAGGTGGCCAACATCTTCCATGCCGGCGACGGCAACCTGCATCCGTTGATCATGTTCGATGCCAACGATCCCGCCAGCTTCGCAAAAGCGGAGAAATTCGGCGCCGAGATCCTGACCCTGTGCGTGGAGGTCGGCGGCTGCCTGACCGGCGAGCACGGGGTGGGGGTGGAGAAGCGCGACCTGATGCATGTCCAGTTCAGCGAAGTCGAACTGGACCAGCAGCGCCGGGTGAAATCGGCGTTCGACCCCGGCTGGCTGCTGAACGCCAACAAGGTGTTCCCGCTCAAGGGATTGGCGGCCGAATGAGCGATGCCCTTGCGCCGTCCGACGAGGCCGGCATTGTCGAAGCGATCCGCGCCGCCCATGATGCCGGCGAGCCGCTGGCCGTGGCCGGGCGCGGCAGCAAGGCGGGGCTGCTGCGGCCCGTCCAGGCGGCGCGCGGGTTGTCGGCGGCGAATCTGACCGGGATCACGCTGTATTCGCCGTCGGAGCTGATCATTTCGGCGCGTGCCGGCACGACTTTGGCCGAACTGGAGGCGGCGGTGGCCGCCAAAGGGCAGCACATCATCGCAGAACCGCCGGATTTTACGGGATTGTTCGATCGCGTCCAGCCACAGACGATCGGCGGCATGGTGGCCGCCAACCTGTCCGGCCCGCGCCGCGTCGCCTGGGGGGCGATGCGGGACCATGTCATGGGCATCCGCGCCGTCAACGGGGCGGGCGAGGTGATCCGATCCGGCGGGCGGGTGCTCAAGAACGTCACCGGGCTCGACCTGTGCAAGCTGTTCGCGGGTAGCTACGGCACGCTGGGGGTGTTGACCGAGGTCACGCTGAAGGTGTTGCCGGCGGCCGCGCAGCGCGCCACGCTGGTGCTGCGTGGGCTGGATCCGACGCGCGCAGTGGCGGCACTGGCGGCGGCGTTGGGCTCGCCCTATGCGGTTTCCGGGGCGGCGTACTTGCCGGCAGCCCTGGCCGGGTTCGTGCCAGGCGTCGGCGCCGGGCCGGTGGCACTGGCGCGGCTGGAGGACTTTGCCCCGTCGGTGGCCTATCGCAGCGAGCGGCTGCGCGCGGACCTGGCTCCATTCGGCGCTGCCATGGTGCTGAACGATATTGCGAGCCGCACCGCCTGGGCGGCGATTCGCGACTGCGCGCCATTTGCCGGCATGCAGGGCGCGATCTGGCGCGTCTCGGTGCGCCCGTCGCGCGGGCCGGGTGTGGCGGCCGCGCTGGAGCGCGGGTTCGGCGCCGCCTGGTTCCTCGACTGGGGCGGCGGGCTGGTGTGGGCCGCCGGGCCTGCAACCGCGGAGGCGCATGCTGTGGTCGTGGCCGCCGCGGGCGACGCCGGCGGCACCTTCACCCTGTTCCGCGCCCCGGAAACGCTGCGTGCGGTCGTGGACGTGGTGCCGCCGGAGCCGGCGCCGCTGGCGCGCATCTCGCGCCGGGTCAAGGACGCCTTCGACCCGCGCGGCATCCTCAATCCCGGCCGCATCGTCAGATAGGCAGCTGGTGGTCGGATGCTGACAGGCACTTCAGCCTGTCGGCAGAATCGGTGCATCAAATCAGGCTGGTGCACTGGCGCATGTTGAACCATTTGCATGAGTCGCTGCGCCAGCCCGTAGGTCCCGCCGTAAGCCGGTCTTAACCGGCGGCGGCGATGATGCCGCCATGACGCTTTTCCGCCGTGCCCTGGTGTGTGCCGCGCCGCTGCTGCTGGCGCGGGCGGCGCGTGCCGCCCCTGCTGCGCTGCGGCTGGAGGCGGTGGGGGAGGGGGTGGCGGCGTTGACCGGGACGGGTGTTCGCCGGCCGCTGCTGCTGCCGGCGGGTGGGGCGCGGTTGCTGCCGGCGCTGGCGTGCGGCGGCGAGATGCTGAGCGTGGCCGGGTTTGCGCTGGCGGAGGGGGGCGCAGTGCTGGAATGGGCGGCGGTGGCGCTGGCCTTGGATGACGCGGTGGTGCTGTTGGCGCTGGAACCGTTGCGGTGGCGCGGGGCGGAAGGCGGGCGGATGGGCACGCGGATTTCGGCCAGCGGTGATCGTATGCGGCTGGTGCTGCAGCGTGACAGCGCGATGCCGGCGGGGCCGACGCTGTGGCGGCGCGAGGCGTGGACGGATTACCTGGCCTGGGCGCCGCCCTGCGGGCTGGCGGATGCGCCGGTGCGGGCGGCGCCGGCGGACACGCGCCAGCACGAGGTGGCGGATTGGCGGCGGCGGGCGGCGAGGCTGGTGGCCGAGGGGCCAGCTGCACTGACGGCCGCGGGGTTTGCGGCGGCCGGGCTTCAGACCGCACGCTTTACGCTGGCGGCCGGTGGCCCGCCGACGCCGCGCCGGCCGTGGGATGGGCGCGGCCGGGTATAGCGGGCGCGGGTGGCCCCGGGCAGGAGACTGTGCTGGGGCCGGGGCCGGGCCGGGGCCGGGGCCGGGGCCGAAGCATCAGCCGCGCAGGGCGCGCCGGGCGATCCCGGCCAGGAAGCCCGCGGCGCTGGGCAGGATGCTGTCGTTGAAGTTGTAGGCGTCGTTGTGCAGGTCCTTTCCCGGCTCGGAGGGGCCGTTGCCGATCCAGACGAAGGCGCCGGGCTTTTCGCGCAGGTACCAGGAGAAATCCTCGCCGGTCATCGCCGGGCGCATGTCGGTGCGGACCTTGATGCCGGACTGCTCGCAGGCCTCGACCGCCAGGGCGGCATTGGGCTTGTGATTGACCGTCGGGCCGATGCCGGTGATGACCGAAACATCCGCGGTCATACCGAAGGTCGCCGCGATGCCGCTGGCAACGCGGGTGATGCTTTCGGTCAGCAGGTCGCGCACCTCGTCGCGGTAGAAGCGCTGGGTGCCGCGCATGGTGACGGTGGCGGGGATCTGGTTGGCGGCGCGACCGCCCTCGATGGTGCCGATGGTGACCACGGCGGTGTCCAGCGGATCGACGTTGCGCGCGACGATGGATTGTAGGGCGACCAGCACGTGGCCGGCGGCCAGCATCGGATCGCGGGTGAGGTGGGGCAGGGCGGCGTGGCCGGCCAGGCCCTGCATGGCGATTTCGATGCGCCCGCCGCCAGCCATCACCGGGCCTTCGTGGACCATCACCGTGCCGGCCTCCAGGCCCGGCCAGTTGTGGTAGCCGTAGATGCTCTCCATCGGGAAGCGGGTGAACAGACCGTCGTCGATCATGCTGCGGGCGCCGCCGCCGCCCTCCTCGGCGGGTTGGAACACCAGGTGGACGGTGCCGGTCCAGTTCGGGTCGGCCATCAGCAGGGCGCCGGCGCCGAGCAGGGAGGTGGTGTGGCCGTCATGGCCGCAGGCATGCATCACGCCGGGGTTGGTGGAGGCATAGGGCAGGCCGGTGGTCTCGGTGATCGGCAGTGCGTCCATGTCGGCGCGCAGGCCGACACTGCGGTTGGAGCTGCCGCGGCTGATGGTGGCGACGATGCCGTGGCCGCCGACACCGGGCGTGAACGGAATTCCCAATTCTTTCAAACGTTCACAGACGAATGATGATGTGTTGCGTTCGTTGAGCGAGAGCTCGGGATGGGCGTGGAGGTGCCGGCGCCACCCGGTCAGAGTTTCGGCGAGTTGCTTGTCCATGGCGGCAGCATTCCATTCATGGCGCGCCGTGACCAGAGGGGAAAATAGCGCCATGAGCTGTAAAGATATTTTTGTCGCCGCCGCGCTTTGCCGTTATCTCGCCACTTCTGGGGTGCAGGCTGATGGTTGAACCGTGCCACCCCCTTTGGGAGAGCCTGCATGAACCGCCTGGTTGTCGTGTCGAACCGGGTACCCCTGCCTTCGGCCGGGCCGCGCGCCGGCGGGTTGGCGGTGGCGTTGGACGGGCTGATGGAGAAGCGCGGCGGGCTGTGGTTCGGCTGGAGCGGGGCGATCACCGAGGGGCCCACGACGGCGCTGGGCCGGGTGGAGAGTGCTGACGGGGTCGACTACGCCACCGTCGATCTGACCCAGGATGAGCACGACCGCTACTACAACAATTTCTCCAACGGGGTGCTGTGGCCGCTGCTGCACACCATGCCGGAGCTGATGCGCTTCGACCGGCGAGACGCGCGGGTGTACCGCGAGGTGAATGCGCGGCTGGCGGCCTCGCTGCATCCGCTGCTGCGGCCGACCGATGCCATCTGGATACATGACTACCATCTGATGCCGCTGGCGGCCTGTCTGCGGGCGCGGGGCGTGAAGTGCCCGATCGGGTTCTTCCTGCATATTCCGTTTGCCGCGCCGGACGTGCTGGCGGCGGCGCCGGAGGTGGCGGCCCTGGTGCGCGACCTGCTGGCCGCGGACATGCTGGGCTTCCAGACCGACAACGATGTGGCGAATTTCGCTGCCGCCGCGGTGACCCTGGCCGGGGCGCAACGGCTGCCGAGCAATGCGCTGATCTTCGAGGGGCGGCGGATCAAGCTGGGGGTGTTCCCGGTGGAGATCGAGGCGCAGGCGTTTGCCCGCACCGCGGCGCGGATGGCGTATTCGGCCGATGGCGAGCGGTTGCGGCGCAGCCTGGACGGGCAGAAGCTGATCCTGGGCATCGACCGGTTGGACCCGACCAAGGGGCTGATGCAGCGGCTGGCCGGCCTGCGGGTGCTGCTGGAGCGCAATGGCGGGCTGCGGCGGCAGGTGACGATGCTGCAGATCGCTGCCGAAAGCCGCAAGGACGTGGCGAGCTATCGCACCCTGCGCGCGGCGCTGGATGCCGAGGCGGGCAGCATCAATGCCGATCTGGGCGAGGCCGACTGGCAGCCGCTGCGCATCGTCTCGCGCAACACCGATCGCAACACGGTGGCCGGGTTCATGCGGCTTGCCCGGGTGGGGCTGGTGACGCCGCTGCGTGACGGCATGAACCTGGTGGCCAAGGAATACGTCGCCGCGCAGAACCCGGAGGATCCCGGCGTGCTGGTGCTGTCGCGCTTCGCCGGGGCGGCGCGGCAATTGCCGGATGCGCTGCTGGTCAATCCGCACGACCCCGACGCGATGGCCGATGCGATGGATACCGCGTTGAACATGGAGCTGGGGGAGCGGCAGGAGCGCTGGAACCGGCTGTGGGCGGCGATCGAGAATCGCACCCCGGCGCTGTGGGGGCGTTCGTTCCTGGCCGCCCTGATGCGCACCACGCTGCCGGTGCCGAAGGCGCGCACGGTGCCGGCGATCGCGCCGGTGGAGAGCATGGCCGCCGCCCCCCTACCGGTTGGGCCGCCGCGGCTGACCCTGGTGGAGAACGAGGTGGTGCCGCAGCGGCGGCTGAACTGAATCCGAGGCGCGCGACTTCGCGCGACGGGCCGAGCCCTTGGACCTCAATCATAATAAAGTGAAGGGTTCCAAGGGCATTGCCCTTGGCAGGTCCACGGCAGAACCCTGACCTTCCTTGCCTTCTATCGGTCAATAACTCCGACGGCTGATATTAG
>JADLHF010000069.1 GCA_020848935.1 Acetobacteraceae bacterium | reverse complement strand
TGGACGAAGGCGGGGATTTTGCTGGTGGCGACGGACATGTCGTAGCTGATTCCGGGGCCTTCGCCGCGGCTGGCTTCGGCGTGGCCTTCGCGGATGTGCCACATGGCGCGGGCCTGGGCTTCGGACTGGGCGATGACGGCGTCTTCGACCAGGCCGCGTTCCATGGCTTCGGCGAGGAAGGTTTCCATGCGTTCGGCCATGCCTTCCGCCCCTTCCTGCTTGGTGCGGGTGGAGGACCATTCGGTGAGGACGTACCAGGGGCTTTCGCGGTTGCGGGCCTGGGGCAGGGGGTCCTGGGTGCCGGCGACGTGTTTGAAGACGCCGTTCAGGCCGAGCTGGTGCATGAGTTCGAAGCTGGTGACGTTGTCGCCGCTGGGGGAGTGGCTTTCGGCCAGGAGATCGACGGCGGCCTGGACGGAGGGGACGGCGAGCCAGCCGGTGGCGACGTCCCTGGGTTTGGGCCAGACTTTTATCACCGCCTTGGTGATGACGCCCAGCGTGCCTTCGGCGCCGATGAAGAGGTGCTTGAGGTCGTAGCCGGTGTTGTCTTTCTTGAGCGCGCGCAGGCGGTTCCAGATTTCGCCGTTGGGCAGGACGACTTCGAGGCCGAGGACGAAGCCGCGGGTGTTGCCGTAATGCAGGACCTGGGCGCCGCCGGCGTTGGTGGAGAGGTTGCCGCCGATCATGCAGGAGCCCTGGGAGCCGAGGGACAGCGGCAGGAGGCGGTCGTGGTCGGCGGCGATCTGCTGGAGGGTTTGCAGGACGCAGCCGGCCTCGACGGTCATGGTGTAGCCCTTGGCGTCGACCTCGATCACCTGGTTCATGCGGCCGAGGGAGAGGAGGATGCCGGTGTGGGCGGGCCAGGGGGTGGCGCCGCCCATCAGGCCGGTGTTGCCGCCCTGGGGGACGATGGCGATGGTGTTTTCGTGGCAGAGGCGGACGACCTGGGAGACTTCCTCGGTGGTGGCGGGGCGGACGACGACGGCGGCCTGGCCGTGGAGCTGGCCGCGCCAGTCGGTGACGAAGGGCTTGATGTCGGAGTCCTGCTCGACCAGGCCGCGGTCGCCGACGATGGCGCGGAGCTGGGCCAGGATGGCGGGGGTGACGGGGTTGGTGGGGATGGTGGGCGGCATGGTCTGGTCCATCGGCGGGCGGTTCCTGGCTGCTTCGGGGGGAGAGTAGCGCGTGCGGGCGTGGGGGCAACAGGGAGGGGAAGGAAGGGTTCTTTTTTGGAAAAAAGAACCAAAAAACTTCTGTTCATTGGGGATGTTGGCGCGGGCGGTGCGCCCATTTGGCAATGAATCAAGTCTTTTTGCTTCTTTTTCTTCAGAAAAAGAAGAGCTTCCTTCGCCTTCCTTGCCATGTTGGAATGGCGCGGCTGGCTCGCAGATGCAGGAGGGTTGCATGACCGCCACCGACCGACTGGCCGCGCATTACCGGCATGGCAGCCTGGAGCAGGCGATCGACGCGGGGTTGCGCAAGGCGGGGCGCGATCCCGGGCGGCTGGTGGCGGCGGACCTGGCGGGGGTGGACGAGTTCCATGTCGGCGGGGCGCAGGCGACGCGGGAGCTGGTGGGGCAGTTGGGGATAACGGCGGGGATGCGGCTGCTGGATATCGGCAGCGGGATCGGCGGGCCGGCGCGGCATCTGGCGGGGCTGGGGTGCCATGTCACCGGGGTGGACGTGATGGCGGAGTATGTCGCGGTGGCGCGGAGCCTGAGTGCGCGGCTGGGGATGGGCGAGCAGGTGACGTTTGTCCAGGGCGATGCGGCGGCGATGGACTTGCCGGCGGCGGGGTTCGACGGGGCGACGCTGCTGCATGTGGGGATGAACATCGCGGACAAGGCGGGGCTGGCGGCGGCGGTGTATCGGGCGCTGAAGCCTGGGGGGTTTTTCGCGGTCTACGACGTGATGCGGGTGGGGGCGGGGGAGATCCGGTATCCGGTGCCGTGGTCGTCGGAGGCGGAGGGCAATTTCGTGGCGGCGCCCGGGGTGTATCGCGCGGCGCTGGAGGGGGCGGGGTTCGTGGTGTTCGCCGAGCGTGACCGGGCGGCGTTTGCCCAGGCGTTCTTTGCCGCGATGCGGGCGCGGATGGCCGAGGCGGGGGGGCCGCCGGCGCTGGGGCTGCATCTGGTGATGGGGGCGCGGGCGGGGGAGAAGATCGCCAACCTGGCGGCGGCGATCGCGGGCGGGGTGCTGGCGCCGGTGGAGATGCTGGCGCGGAAGGGGGCAGGGAAGTAGTTCTTTTTTGAAAAAAGGAACCAAAAAACTTCTGTTCATTGGAGTTTGGGGCACGGGCGGTGCGCACACTCCAATGAACGAAAGTCTTTTTGCTTCTTTTTCTTCAGAAAAAGAAGGCCTTCACTTTCTTCTTGCGACGAGATACCCGCCGTATACCAGGACCAGCATGGCGAGGCCGAAGATATCGCTGGTCCAGCCGGGCTTGAGCAGCGCGGCGGCGCCGGCGAGCAGCAGGACGCGGGCGGGCCGGTTGATGCGGCCGATGCCGTAGAGCCAGCCTTCGAAGGACGAGGCCAGCAGCCAGACCGCGACGCAGGCGGTGGTGACGTCGTGGGCGATGTCCCAGGGGGCGCCGATCAGGATCAGGGTGGGGTTGAGCACGAACAGGAAGGGCACGACGAAGTTCACCATGCCCAGGCGCATGGCGGCGACGCCGGTCTGCCAGGAGCTGGCGCCGGCGATGGCGGCCGCGGCGATGGCGGCCAGGGCGACGGGAGGGGTGATGAAGCTGATCAGCCCCCAGTAGAGGATGAAGAGGTGCGAGGCGATCGGGTTCAGCCCGCCGCCGACCAAAGCGGGGCCGAGGGTGATGGCCAGGAAGATGTAACAGGCGCTGGAGGTCATGCCCATGCCGAGCAGGAAGCTGGTGAAGGCGCCGATGATCAGCAGCAGGTAGACATTGCCGCCGGCGAATTGCAGCAGCTCGCGCGAGAAGGCGCCGCCGACGCCGGTGTAGGACAGCGAGCCGACGATGAAGCCGACGCCGGCGAGGATGGCGACGATGTTGATGATGTTGCGGGTGGTGTCGATCGTGAGGTCGCGCAGGCCGATCAGCCCGAAGCCGCGCTTGGAGAACAGCATGGTGGTGGCCAGCAGGACCAGGGTGGCGATGTAGGGCGCCAGGGCTTCGCGCTTCATGACCAGCAGCAGGTAGGTCAGCAGCACCAGGCTGAACAGGAAGTGCCAGCCCTGGAGGAAGACCGGGCCGAGGCGGGGGATTTCCGTGGGGTCCTGGCCGCGCATGCCGGTGCGGGCGGCGAAGTGGTCGACCTGGAGCAGCAGGGCGCCGTAGTACAGCAGCGCCGGGACGACGGCGGCGAGCATGACGGTGCTGTAGGGCACGTTGAGGAACTCGGCCATGATGAAGGCGACCGCGCCCATCACCGGGGGCATCAGGGCGCCGCCGGTCGATGCGCAGGCTTCGACGGCGGCGGCGTAATGCGGCGGGTAGCCGGTGCGCTTCATGGTGGGGATGGTGATCTGGCCGGTGGTGACGACGTTTGAGATGACGCTGCCGGAGAGGGAGCCGAAGAAGCCGCTGGAGAGCACGGCGACCTTGGCCGGGCCGCCGCGGCTGCGGCCCATCAGGGCGGTGGCCAGCGCCATGAAGAACTCGCCGCCGCCGGTGACGACCAGGGCGGAGCCGAAGATCAGGAAGCCGACCAGCAGCGAGGCGATGGTGCGCATCGGCACGCCGATGATGCTTTCCACCCCCATGGCGTGGGCGCGCACCACCTCCTCCAGGCTGAGGCTGGGGCCCCAGAGGAATCCGGGCATGCGCTCGGAGAACAGCGGATAGACGGCGAAGACGGCGCACAGGGTGAACAGCACCGGCCCGCCGGCGCGGCGCAGGGCTTCGAGCGCCAGCAGGCAGATGATGCCGGCCATGATGGTGGCGCTGGTGGGGGCCAGGATGTCCCAGCCCTCGGCGACGATGCGTCCGCCGTTCCAGGCCAGGAACAGGGTGCTGCCCAGGGTGACGGCGGCCAGCGCCCAGTCATAGGCGGGTATGGCGCCGAGATTGCCCTTGCGGGCGGGGTAGGCGAGGAAGGCGAGCGAGAGGAACAGGCCGAGGATGATGTAGTAGAACGCGGTGTCGATCATCGTGAAGCCGAGCAGGCCCAGGTTGAAGGTCTGGTTGACGGTGAGCGCGATGCCGATGGTGCCGAAGCCCAGCGCGACGGCGTAGGACGGGCCGGTCAGCCGATCGCGCCCGCCATCCTCGGGGGCGAGAAGGCGTTCGATATCGGCCTGCGCCGCGCTGGTGTCCGCCATGGCGATTCCCCCGTGATGCGCGCCTGCTCGTTGGATTGGCGGGCGGTCGCCTGTTCGAATAGCTTTGACTAGGCCGCCTTGCATACCCATATAGTTGCGCCAAGCAAGCAAGAATGTGCCGCGTTCCGCTGGCGCGGCCCGAGGGAGGGTTTTTTATGCGTAACATTTCACGTCGCGCGGCGTTGGCCGCGGTGTCGGGTGCCGCCGCATCCCAGGTGCTGCCGGCGCCGGCCCTGGCGCAGCACATGCCGGCGAACTCGGTCTGGACCGCCTATGACCTGGGCTCGTCCGGCTATGTCGAGGCATCGGCGATTGCCGAGGCGCTGATGAAGACCAACCCGATCAAGGTGCGGATCGTGCCGTCGGGCACCTCGATCGGCCGGCTGCTGCCGCTGAAGCAGGGGCGCGCGACCTATGGCTACCTGGCCAACGAGCTGTACTTCGCCTCCGAGGGGCTGTACGATTTCGCCGCGCCGACATGGGGGCCGCAGGATGTGCGCACGGTGCTGGCGCGGCCGACCACCAACGGGCTGTGCTTCGCCAAGGATACCGGCGTGACCACGCTGGCGGGGATCAAGGGGCGGCGCATCGGCTATGTGAAGGGCAATCCCTCGGTCAATGTGAAGAACCTGGCCTATCTCGCCTTCGCCGGGCTGACCGAGAAGGACATCGAAGTGGTGTGGTTCGGCAGCTACAACGCCATGAAGACGGCGATCATCAACAACCAGCTGGACGGGTTCAGCTCGGTGACCACCTCGGCCAACATGCGCGAGATCGAGGCGAGCCCGCGCGGGCTGATCTGGCTGCCGTATCCGGCCGCCGATACCGCGGCGTGGGACCGGATGCGCGAGGTGCTGGACTTCATGGAGCCGCGGGTGGAGCACCTGGGGGCGGCGATCCCGAAGGAGGGGGTGGAGCTGATCGGCCTGCGCTACCCGATGATCACCACCTATGCCTCCACCAGTGCGGATGAGGTGCACGCGATGTGCGCGGCGGTGGAGGCGAACATGCCGGCGATCACGGCAGCCACCGGGACCGGCGACCAGTGGCACCCGAAGCATTCCGGCCTGCCGCGCGCCGATGCGCCGTTCCACGAGGGCACCATCCGCTACATGAAGGAGAAGGGCCGCTGGACCGATGCCGCCGAGAAGTGGCAGGTCGCGCGGCTGGCGCGGCAGAACAAGATCATCGCCGCCTGGCCGAAGGCGCAGGCCGCCTTCAAGGACCACATCGCCGCCGAGGCCAAGGCCGGGCGCAAGGTGGATGGCGACGAGGCGTGGGAGGCGTTCTGGCTGGACTTCCGGGGCAAGGCGCTGAAGGCTTAAGAAAGCGCGTTCTTTTTTGAAGAAAAGAACCAAAAAACGTCTGTCCGTTGGAGTGTGTGGTGGGGCACGTGCCGCGCGCTCCTGTGAATGGAGGTGTTTCTGCCCCGATTCGGTGGGGGTTGGTCCGATTCTTGGTGCGGCGCGCGAACGCGTTGGTTCTGCTCTTGGACGACGGCACCGTTCGCGCCGGGCTACCCTCACAGGCGATTCCCGCATCCGAAGCCCGGCAGGATTCCGAATCCTCAAATGGACCGAGTATCGGTTCGTCCAATCTCCGGTTCCCGCGCGGCGATGATCTCCCGCCGCAGCTTCTGCCGCATCGCCGCTTCGAACTCCGAGAAATCCTGGCACGTCATGGCGAATGCGCCGGGTCCGCCGATCACCTCGGCGGCATAGTGCGCCAGCAGGTCCGGCTCGTCGTGCAGCACGCACAGCCCGTTGATCGTCACCCCGCCCGCCACCAGCCGGTCGCGCACCGGGCCGGGCAGGATGCCCAGGTTCGACTTGCCGTCGCCCACCATGTCGATCACCACCCGGTCGGCGCCGGCGGGGGCGGCGAGCAGCAGCGCCTCGCACGCCCGCAGCGCCTCGCCGATCGCCGTCGCCCCGGCGCGCACGGTGCGCGGCACGTTCTCCACCGCGTCGGCGAACGTCGCCAGGTCTTCGCGCGAGGCCAGGCGGGTCCATTCCACCATCACCTCCTGCGCGCCGGGGCCGGACCAGATCAGCAGGGCGCACAGGCTGGCGCCGCGCCGCCCGCCCAGCAGCCCGGCCACCACCGCGGGGTCACGCAGCCCGGCCGCGCAGCCGCTGGCCATCAGCGCGAAACTCTCCAGGGAGACGCTGGCCGAGCAGTCCAGCGCGATCACCAGGGCCAGGTCGCCATCTTCCATCCGCCCAGCCTAACGGCGCCCGCCCTTGAGCGGAACCGCCATCCGGCCGATCATCGCGCCTCGCGATCCCAGGGGGACGACCATGCCGAACGATGCCGCGCCACACGCCGCCACCACGCTGCCGCTCTCCCGCATCACCGTGCTGGACCTTACGCTCGCCCGCGCCGGGCCCACCTGCGTGCGCCACCTGGCGGACTGGGGCGCCAACGTCATCCGCATCGAGCCGCCGGCCAGCGGCGAGGACATCGCGGGCAATCGCGACGGCTTCGATTTCCAGAACCTGCACCGCAACAAGAAGGCGATCCACCTCGACCTCAAGTCGCCCGAGGGCCATGCCGCCTTCATGAAGCTCGCCGCCACCGCCGACGTGGTGGTGGAGAACATGCGCGCCGCGGTGAAGCACCGGCTCAAGGTCTCCTACGACGACGTCAAGGCGATCAACCCGCGCGTGGTCTATGGCAGCATCAGCGGCTTCGGCCAGGACGGCCCCTACGGCCTGCGCGCCGGCGTCGATCAGATCGCCCAGGGCATGGGCGGGCTGATGTCGATCACCGGCGAACCCGGCCGCGGCCCGATGCGCGTCGGCATCCCGATCGACGACCTGTGCGCCGGCACCCTGCTGGCGATGGGCATCATGATGGGGCTGTTCGAGCGCGAGAAGACCGGCACCGGCCGCTGGGTCACCACCTCGCTGCTGGAGACCCAGGTCTTCCTGCTCGACTTCCAGGCCACGCGCTGGCTGTTCGACGGCGAGGTGGCCGGCCAGGCCGGCAACGACCACCCCACCGGCATCCCGACGGGGGCTTTCCCGGCATCCGACGGCTACATCAACATCGCCGCCAGCTCCGGCCGGCTGTGGGACCGTTTCTCGGAGGCAATCGGCCATCCGGAATGGAAGACCAGGCCGGAATGGGCCAGCCAGAAGGGCCGCAGCACCGACCGCAAGAACATCAACGCCGCCATTTCCGAGATCACCAAAACCAAGCCCGCCGAGCACTGGATCGAGCTGTTCGAGGGCGCCGGCATCCCCTGTGGCCCGATCAACACGATCGACAAGGTGTTCGCCGACCCGCAGGTGAAGCATCTGAAAATGGCGCGGCCGATGCACCATCCCCGCCTCGGCACCAAGGAGGTCGTCGCCTCGCCGATCAACCTCGTCGGCCACCCCAAGGACGTGCGCACCGCCACCCCCGACGCCGGCGCCCACACGATGGAAGTGCTGCGCGGCCTGGGCTACAGCGACGCCGAGCTGGCGGACATGAAGCATCGGGGCATCGTATGACCACGGAATACGCCGACGGAAAGATGCTGGCCGAGGCGTCCGAGGGCGTCGGGCTGATCACGTTCAACCAGCCGGAGAAGCGCAACGCCATGTCGGTGGCGATGTGGCATGGCCTGTCGGAGATTCTCGACGCCTTCGCCGCCGACCGCACCATCCGCACCGTGGTGATGACCGGCGCGGGCACCAAGGCCTTCGTCTCCGGCGCCGATATCAGCCAGTTCGCCACCGCCCGCGCCGACGGCAACGCCCAGCTGGAATACGACCGGCTGACCTCGGCCGGCCGGGCGAAGCTGGCCGCGTTCCCCAAGCCGGTGATCGCCTGCATCCGCGGCTTCTGCCTCGGCGGCGGGCTGGGCATCGCCATGCAGGCCGACCTGCGCATTGCCGGCGACAGCGCCCAGTTCGGCATCCCCGCGGCCCGGCTCGGCATCGCCTACAGCTACGAGATGGTCGAGCGCCTGATCTCCCTGGTCGGCCAGGCCCATGCCCGCATGATCATCATGACCGGCGACCGCCTGGACGCCGCCGAAGCCAGCCGCATCGGCCTGGTCAACCGCGTGGTCCCCGACGAAGACCTCACCGATGCCGTGCTGGAACTGGCCAAGACCATCGCCGCCAACGCCCCGCTGTCCCTGCGCGCCACCAAACTGACCGTCAATGCGGTGATGGCCGGCGAAAGTGCTGGCAACCGCGCGGCCGTGGATGCGGCCATCCTGGCCTGCTTCGACAGCGCGGACTATCGCGAAGGCCGCACGGCGTTCATGGAGAAGCGCCCGGCGAAGTGGCAGGGAGAATAGGAAGGCCTTCTTTTTCTGAAGAAAAAGAAGCAAAAAGACTTTCATTCACTGGAGTGTGTCGCGACGCCCGTGCCCCAAACGCCAATGAGTGATGCCAGCCCGCGAAATGGCCGACTCTTCCGGCCATTTCGCCGGTCGGTATCAGGTTTGCCGGCTGCCTGCCCGTCAGCAGCCCGGCTTCGGCAGGGTCAGTTCGGTCAGCTTGCCGGACAGCACGTAGTCACCGAAATCCATGTTGAGCTGGTCCGCGACGCCGTTTTCCCAGTAGCGCATGCCGACCTCGTATTCCGGCTGCTGCTTGTTGCCTTCCCGCTCGAAGAAGGCGATGCGCACGCGGGTGCTGGGAAGGGGGGTGAGTTCGGGCCAGGCGGTGGCGGCGGGCGGGTTCCAGCCCACGATGGCAATCGTGCTGTCCTGGGCGCCGTCGGCGCTGGTGCCGTCAAACAGCGGCAGCGCGATGAAGCGCTTGCCGGCCTTCGCGGCGGCCAGGATTGCCTCGGTATGCGCGGTGGGAAACAGGGTGCCGGCCGGCAGGTCGCGGGTGGTATCCGCCGGCTGGGTATAGGTGGCGCGGCCGGGGCCGCCGGGGCGTTCCAGCTCGGCGGTGCCGGTGAGGTCGTTGACCACCGCGTCATCGGTGGTCTGGCGCATGCGGAAGCGCATCTTCAGCCCGTCCTTGCTCTCCCACGTGGTGTAGTCGGACGCGAGGTCGATGTCGGTGCCGTCGCGGCCGGTGACCGTGATGGCCAGCCGCTGGCGCACCGCCCAGGCGTCGCAGGCGTCGATCACTTCGAAGCCCATCGTGCCGTGGGCGGCGATGACGTCGCCGCGGGCGG
>JADLHF010000068.1 GCA_020848935.1 Acetobacteraceae bacterium | reverse complement strand
GTCCATCGCGTTTGCTCCCCGCCGGCCAACCGGCTAGACCCCGCACCCGCCAACCGCCGCAGGAGCCCCGCCATGGCCGTGATGTCCGATGTCTGGATCCGCAGGATGGCGTTGGAACAGGGCATGATCGAACCTTTCGTCGAAACGCAGAAGCGCGAGGGAGTCATCAGCTACGGCCTGTCCAGCTACGGCTACGACGCGCGCGTCGCCGACGCCTTCAAGGTCTTCACCAACGTGGACTCGGCAATCGTCGATCCGAAACAGTTCAACCCGAATTCTTTTGTCGATCGCACCGCCCCGGTCTGCGTCATCCCGCCCAACAGCTTCGCGCTGGCCCACACCATGGAGTATTTCCGCATCCCGCGCGACATCCTGGTGGTCTGTTTAGGAAAATCCACCTATGCCCGCTGCGGCATCATCGTCAACGTCACCCCCCTGGAACCGGAATGGGAGGGCCAGGTGACCATCGAAATCTCCAACACCACCCCGCTGCCGGCCAAGATCTACGCCTTCGAAGGCATCTGCCAGTTCCTCTTCCTGCACGGCGACCAGCCCTGCGAGACCAGCTACCGCGACAAGGCCGGAAAATATATGGGCCAACGCGGCGTGGCACTTCCCCGGCTCGGTTAAAGTGGTGTACTAACAGACATGGACAAAATCCGCATCCGCGGCGGCCGGCCGCTCTCCGGCAACATCACGATCGGCGGCGCCAAGAACGCCGCCCTGCCGCTCATGGCCGCCGGCCTGCTCACCGCCGAGCGCCTAGTCCTCACCAACGTGCCCCTGCTCGCCGACATCCAGACCATGGCGATTCTGCTGCGCAATCACGGCGTTGCCGTCGCGACTCCCGGCAATGACGGCCGCACCCTGTCCATCGGCGGCCCCATCGCCAACATCGAGGCGCCGTACGACATCGTCCGCAAGATGCGCGCCTCCTTCCTCGTCCTCGGCCCCATCCTCGCCCGCACCGGCGAAGCCCGCGTCTCCCTGCCCGGCGGCTGCCAGATCGGCGCCCGCCCGGTCGATCTCCACCTCAAGGGCCTGGAACAGCTCGGCGCCGAAATCCGCCTCGACGCCGGATACGTCCTCGCCTCCGCCCCCCAGGGCCTCCAGGGCGCCACCATCGTCCTGCCCTTCCCCAGCGTCGGCGCCACCGAAAACCTCCTCATGGCCGCCTCCCTGGCCAACGGCCAAACCATCCTGGCCAACGCCGCCCGCGAGCCGGAAATCACCAACCTCGCGGAATGTCTCGTCGCCATGGGTGCGCGCATCGCCGGCATCGGCTCCGACCGCCTCACCATCGAGGGCGTGCCGTGCCTGCACGGCGCCACCCACGCCATCATCCCCGATCGGATCGAAACCGGCTCCTACGCCTGCGCGGCCGCCATCACCGGCGGTGCCGTCCACCTTCGCGGCGGCCGCGCCGACCATCTCGGCGCCGTCGTGCGCACCCTGGCCGAAGCCGGCGTCGAAATCCGCGAAGAGGACGGCGGCCTCTCCGTCAGCCGCCGCAACGGCCTGCACGGCATCGACTTCATCACCGAACCCTATCCCGGCTTCCCCACCGACATGCAGGCCCAGCTCATGGCGCTGATGAGCGTCGCCGAAGGCGCCAGCATGATCACCGAGAACATCTTCGAGGACCGCTTCGGCCACGCCGCCGAACTCCGCCGCATGGGCGCCAACATCAAGGTCCACGGCGCCTCCGCCATCATCCGCGGCACGCCGATGCTCTCCGGTGCCCCCGTCATGGCCAGCGACCTGCGCGCCAGCTTCGGCCTCATCGTCGCCGGCCTCGCCGCCCACGGCGAAACCACCGTCAACCGCGTCTATCACCTCGATCGCGGCTACGAAGCCGTCGAACAAAAACTCGCCGCCTGCGGGGCAGATATCGAGCGCGTTGCAGCCTGAAGCAAGAAAGTTCTTCTTTTTGTGAACAAAAAGAAGCAAAAAAACTTCATCATCTAAGAATCCTCCCTCCCCCTGTTCTTCAGAGGGGAGCCAGAGGGGGGCGCGACGCCAAGCAATTACAACCCGCGTTGCCCGTGATTCCTTGCTTATGGAAAAAGTCTTTTTGCTTCTTTTTCTTCAGAAAAAGAAGATCTTGCTTTCCTTCCCCAGGCGCACCCCAGCCCCCCACCCCCTCCCCGTTCCCACCGCCCGGCGCACCCGCTATGACGCCGCCCAAGCAGTGGAGCCCCAAATGACCGCCGCCTTCCGCGCCGAAGCCCTGGAGCCGGACAGCACCGGCCCCCTGATCATCGCCCTGCCCAAGGGCCGCATCCTCGCGGAATGCGCGCCCCTGCTCGCCGCCGCCGGCATCCATCCCCATCCCGACTACGCCGACGAGGACAGCCGCGCCCTGCGCTTCGCCACCGACGACCCCGGCATCGACGTGGTGCGCGTGCGCAGCTTCGACGTCGCCACCTTCGTCGCCTTCGGCGCCGCCCAGATCGGCATCTGCGGCGCCGATGTTCTGATGGAATTCGACTATCCCGAGATCTACGCCCCGCTCGACCTCGGCATCGGCGCCTGCCGCGTCTCCGTCGCCGAGCCCGCGGCCACCGCCGGCTGCGACGACTCTGCCACCTGGTCGCGCATCCGCGTGGCCACCAAATATCCCAACATCGCCCGCCGCCATTACGCCAGCCGCGGCATCAACGCCGATGTCGTCCACCTCAACGGCGCCATGGAACTGGCCCCCGCCTTGGGCCTCACCCGCGTCATCGTCGATCTCGTCGCCACCGGCTCCACCCTCAAGGCCAACGGCCTGGTCGAAACCGAAGTGATCGCGAAAGTCACCTCCCGCCTGATCGTCAACCGCACCGCCCTGAAAACCCGCCCCGAAGCCATTGGTGCCCTCATCGCCCGCTTCCGCGCCGCACTGGCCGCCGCGTAGCAAGGCAGGAAAGCCCAGGGGGCCGAGCCCCCTGGACCCCCATTCCTTAAGTCGTGAGGTCCAGGGGCTCGGCCCGTCGCGCGAAGGCGCGCGCCGGACCAGGCGGGTCTGGGCAGAGCCCAGCCTTACCTACGCTAAGCATTTCCTGGAGCCGACATGAAACGCCTCGACACCACCACCCCCGGCTTCGAGCCCGAATTCACCGCCCTGCTCAACCAGGCCCGCGAAACCACCGCCAATGTCGGCGAAACCGTCGCCGCCATCATCGCCGACCTTCGCGCCCGCGGCGACGAAGCCCTGTGCGAGTACACCACCCGCTTCGACCGCTTCCCCCTCACCCAAGACCGCATCCGCATCTCCGAGGCCGAGATCGACGCCGCCATCGCCACCGCCCCGCCCCACCAGCGCGAAGCCCTCGAAATCGCCGCCACCCGCATCGACCGCTTCCATCGCGCCCAACTCCCCGCCGATCTGCGCCTGGACGACCCCGACGGCCTCACCCTCGGCATGCGCTGGAACGCGCTCGACGCCGTGGGAATCTACGTCCCCGGCGGCAAGGCGGCCTACCCCTCCTCGGTGCTGATGAACGCCATCCCCGCCCGCGCCGCCGGCGTCGCCCGCATCGCCATGTGCGTGCCCACCCCGGACGGCGTGCTGAACCCCCTCGTGCTCGCCGCCGCCCGCCACGCCGGCGTCTCGGAAATCTACCGCGTCGGCGGCGCCCAGGCCGTCGCCGCCCTGGCCTGGGGCACCGCCACCATCGCGCCGGTCGATCGCATCGTCGGCCCCGGCAACGCCTATGTCGCCGAGGCCAAGCGCCAGGTCTTCGGCCGCGTCGGCATCGACAGCATCGCCGGCCCCTCCGAAGTCGTCATCCTCGCCGACGACGCCAACGACCCAAGCCGCATCGCGGTCGATCTTCTCGCCCAGGCCGAGCACGGCGAAGACTCCCAATCCATCCTCATCACCGACAGCCCCCGCATGGCCGAAGCCGTCGCCATTGCCGTCGCTTCGGAGATCCCCACCCTGCCCCGCGCCGCCATCGCCGCCGCATCCTGGGAAACCTACGGCGCCATCATCCTGGTCCGCGACTGGCCCGAAGCCTGCGCCCTGGTCGATCGCCTCGCCCCCGAACACCTCCAGATCATGACCGCCGACCCGGAGCAGAAATTCGCCGCCATCCGCCACGCCGGCGCCGCCTTCCTCGGCGCCTTCACCCCCGAAGCCCTCGGTGACTACGTCGCCGGCCCCAACCACGTCCTGCCCACCGGCCGCACCGCCCGCTTCGCCTCCGGCCTCTCGGTGTTTGACTTCCTCAAACGCACCACCTGGCTCGCCGCCACGCCGGCCGGCCTGTCGCGCATCGGCCCCGCCGCCATCACCCTCGCCGAAGCCGAAGGCCTGACCGCCCATGCGCGCAGCATCGCACTTCGGCTCAATCAATAGAAAAGCAAGAATCTTCTTTTTGTGAACAAAAAGAAGCAAAAAAACTTCATTCATATACTTCTCTCCCCCCGCGCTTGGGCGGGGGGAGCCGGAGGGGGGCCGCGCCACCGCCATGCCGCGGTGTCCCGCTTTTTTCCCGAGCCCCCCAAAACCCCTTGCAGCGAACCCTTGAGTTATGTATATTTTCCACAAATGTTATCACACCAACCCTCGCTGGCCACGGACATCGCCAGCCTCCGCGCATCCACCCAGGCCGCGACGGCGCGCGTCTGGCTGCCCGCGGCGCTGGAAGCCCTGATCCTGGCCTGCCTCGCTCGCTTGTTCGACCGCCTGGAGCATCTCCTCCAGCTCTGGCAGTCCGGCCAGCTCCCCCCGCCCCCCGTCCGCGCCACCACGCGCTCCCCCCTTGCCCGCATATCCGCGGCCCCCATCCCCACCCAACGGTCACGCCGCAGCACCCGCGCGCCGCACCCGCGCGCCCCGCGCACCGCCGCGACCACGCCGCCGCCGGCCTCGTGCCCGGCCTCCCCCCGGCACGCCCGCCCCTGCGCACCGCCCAACTCCCCGCTCGCATCGCGCGTCACCATGCGCCCCGCGCCCAGCCACCACCCGCCCCTGCAAAAAACGGCCTTTCGCGCCCCCATCGAATCACGCCAAAATCATTACGATAACATAACAAATACCCTCCGCCCGCACACCAGCACCGCGCCAGCCTCCCATCCGCGCTGCTTGACCAACCCCGTCGCGATCATCATGTTGCCGCCGAAGCCGCCAAACGGCCGCACACCACCAGATAAAGAGGCCTGATGTCCAAGGAAGACATGATCGAGTTCAGCGGCACCGTCATGGAGCTGCTCCCCAACGCCATGTTCCGCGTGAAGCTCGACAACGAACATTCGATCCTGGCGCACACCAGCGGCAAGATGCGAAAGAACCGCATCCGCGTCCTGGCCGGCGATCGCGTCAATGTCGAGATGACCCCGTACGACCTCTCCAAGGGCCGGATCACGTTCCGGTTCAAGTAGCCGCCGCGGCTGTGCCTGCCCGCCCGGCCCTGATCCTCGCCTCGGCCAGCCCGCGCCGGCTGGCCCTGCTGGCCCAGATCGGCCTCACCCCCGACGAGATCATCGCCACCGACATCGACGAGGCGCCCCTCAAGGCCGAACTGCCCCGCCTCCTCGCCCTACGCCTTGCCCGCGCCAAAGCCCAGGCCGCCGCCCGTCCGGGCGCCTTCATCCTCGCCGCCGACACCGTCGTCGCCGCCGGCCGCCGCATCCTGCCCAAGGCCGAAACCGAAGCCCAGGCCCGCGCCTGCCTCGCCCTGCTCTCCGGCCGCCGCCACAGTGTGCTGACCGCAATCGTACTGGTCGCCCCCGATGGCCGCCAGGCCGAACGCCTCGCCGACAGCACCGTCACCTTCGCCCGCCTCACGCCGCCGCAGATCGAAGCCTACCTCGCCAGCGGCGAATGGCACGGCAAGGCCGGCGGATACGCCATCCAGGGCCGCGCCGCCGCCCATATCCGCTTCCTCTCCGGCAGCCATTCCAACGTCGTCGGCCTGCCCTTGTTCGAAACCGCCCAACTCCTGCGCGGCCTCGGCTTCCCGCTGCCGTGAGAATCCTGGTCGCCACCAGCCCCGGCGAAATCCGCGCCGTGGCCATCGACGACCACGGCCCGCTCGACTACGCCATCGAACGCCCCGGCCAACCCGACGGCGTCGGCGACCGCCACCGCGGCCGCATCACGGCCCACCTCCCCGCCCTGGCCGGCAGCTTCGTCCTGCTCGCCGACGGCACCGAAGGCTTCCTGCCCGACAGCGCCGGCGGCAACCAGCCCCAGGGCACCATCCTGCCCGTCCGCATCACCCGCGCCGCCCAGGCCGGCAAGGGCCCCCGCCTGGCCGCCGACACCGCTTCTCCCGGCCCGGTCGCCCTGCTCGCCCGCGGCCCCGGCGCCGTCGCCCGCCTCGCCGCCCTGCACCCGGACGCCCCGATCGAACTCGACGACCCCGCCCTGGCCGCCACCCTGCGCCCCACGCTGGAACCCCGACTCCACCGCGTTCCTCGTGCCATCGACGAGTCGCTCGAGTCGATCCTGGACTCGCTCGCCGAGCCGGCCGCCGACCTGCCCGGCGGCATCAGAATGACCATCCACCCGACCCCCGCCCTGACCGCCATCGACCTCGACCTCGCCGCCGCCAGCGCCACCCGCGCCACGAAATCCCGCACCCACGACTCCGCCAACCGCGCCGCCCTGCCCGCCCTCGCCCGCCAGCTCCGCCTGCGCAACCTCTCCGGCGCCATCGTCATCGACCTCGCCGGCCTCAGCCCGAAACGCCGCGCCGCCCTCGGCCCCGCCTTCACTGCCGCCCTGGCCACCGATCCCCTTTCCCCCCGCTTCCTCGGCTTCTCCGCCCTGGGCCTGGCCGAAATCCTCCGCCCCCGCATCCACCCCCCATTGCACGAACTGCTCGCCCCCCCCCACGCCACCGGCCTGGCCGCCCTGCGCCACGCCGCCCGCCAGTCCGCCGCCACGCCAGGCACCGCACTGGCGCTGCACGCCGCCCCGCCCGTCATCGCCGCCCTGAACGCCGACCCGATGGCGCTGGCGGCCTTCAAATCCCGCGCCGGCCACCCCATCTCGCTGCGCGCCGACCCCGCCCTGGCGCCACGGTCCTGGCGGATCGAGGAGATCCCGCATGCCTGACCCCAAACCGCCCGCCCGCACCGCCTGCCCGATCTGCGGCAAGCCCGCCACGCCGCGCGAACGCCCCTTCTGCAGCCCCCGCTGCGCCCAGATCGACCTCGGCCGATGGTTCGGCGAGACCTACCGTATTCCCACCTCGACAAAAGACGATCCGGACAGCGATGTGACGGGTTGATCGAACCCCCGCGCCGGGCTATTCCCTCCCCAGCCAACAGCGCCCAGGTAGCTCAGTTGGTAGAGCATGCGACTGAAAATCGCAGTGTCGGTGGTTCGATTCCGCCCCTGGGCACCAT
>JADLHF010000067.1 GCA_020848935.1 Acetobacteraceae bacterium | reverse complement strand
GGATCGCGTGAGCCCGGCCCATGGCCGGATCCAGACTGGAGCCATTGGTTTGGCTCGATCGCTGCTTGCACGTAGCTTCCCCCTCCCTGTCCCTCCCCCGCAAAGCGGGAGAGGGGACGCCACTAGTTGGGGGTGGGGGTTGAGGGTTTAGGGGTGAGGGTTGGGTTTTGTGGGTTTGCCGGCCCCCCTCCGGCTCCCCCCGCGAAGGCGCGGGGGGAGGGAAGGTTGCGGTGGGGCCTTGCATCGTTGGTGGGCAGGGTTGTTGCTGAAATGGATGGGGTCTGGGGCGACGCCCCAGTGGGGTCGAGGGGCGACGCCCCTCGTCTTGGTGATGGGGGGGCTTCGGGTCAGGCGCCGTGGCCGATGTAGTCCTTGCGGCCGCCATCCACCGCCAGCACCTGGGCGGTGATGAATCCGGAGTCCGGGGCCGCGAGGAAGGTGATGGCGCGGGCGATTTCTTCGGGTTCGCCGACGCGGCCGGCCATGGCGTTGCGGGCGAAGTTTTCGCGCATGGTTTCCCATTCGGCGGGGGTCCGGCTGCCCTGGGTCATGTCGGAGCGGATGAGGCCGGGGGCGACGGCGTTCACCGTGATGCCGTGTTCGCCGAGTTCAAGGGCGAAGCGTTTGGTGAGGATGTTCACTTCGGCCTTGGTGGAGGCGTAGAAGTGATTACCGGCGAAGCCGCAGGTGCCGAAGGAGGCGATGCTTGAGGTGTTGACGATGCGGCCGTAGCGGCGTTCGCGCATGCCGGCGACGACGGCGCGGATGGCGTGGATGGTGCCGTCCACGTTGACGGCGCGCAGGCGGGCGAAGCCCTTGGGTTCCCAGGTGTCGATGGTGGCGGCCCAGCCGATGCCGGCGTTGTTGACCAGGATGGTGATGGGGCCGAGTTCGGCTTCGGTGCGGGCGGCCATGGCCTGGACGGCGGGTTCGTCGGCGACGTCGGCCTGGACGGCGATGGCGCGGCCGCCGGCGGCGGTGATTTCGGCGACGAGGGCTTGGGCGGCGTCGGCGCGGCGGGCGTAGTTGACGGCGACGGCGGCGCCGTGGGCGGCGAGCATGCGGCAGGTGGCGGCGCCGATGCCGCGAGCGCCGCCGGTGACGAGGGCGGTCTGGTTGGTCCATTTGGGCATTTTGGGAGACTCCTGGATGGCTGGGGGTGATCGAGGCTGAGTTTGGGGGCTCACCCCTCACCCCGGCCCTCTCCCCCAAGGGGAGAGGGGGTTTTACTTAGTGATTGGAAGTTTTTTGGTTCTTTTTTTCAAAAAAGAACTGCTTGCTACCTTCCCTGGAACACTGGCTTGCGCTTTTCCACGAAGCTTCGCGTGGCTTCGCGGAAGTCTTCGGAGTTTTCGGCTTCGTCGATCATGGCGGCGGTGCGGGCGTCGTCGCGTTGGGCGCGTTCGAGGCCGAGTTGGTTGATGAAGAATTTCGAGGCGCGGATGGACAGGGGCGCGTTGCGGGCGAGGGTTTCGGCGTAGGCGGTGGTTTCGGCTTCCAGGTCGTCGGCGGGGATGATGCGGTTGATGAGGCCGATGCGCAGGGCTTCTTCGGCGGGGAGGCGGCGGGCGGAGAACATGATGTCCTTGGCGACCGAGGGGCCGACGAGATCGACGAGTTGCTTGAGGCCGGAGGGGGCGTAGGCGATGCCGCGGACGGCGGCGGGGACGGAGAACTGGGAGCCTTCGGCGGCGAAGCGGAGGTCGGCGTTGAGCGCCATGCCGAGGCCGCCGCCGAAGCAGTAGCCGTAGATCATGGCGATGAGGGGTTTTTCGAGGTCGAGCATGGCCTGGCGGAGCTGGCCGGGGATGGCGCGGCTGGCGCGGGCGGCTTCGGCGTTGGCGCGGGTTTTGTCGAAGCTCTTGATGTCGCCGCCGGAGATGAAGGCTTTGGTGCCGGCGCCGCGCATGATGACGACCTTGATGGCGGGGTCGGCGGCGTAGGCCTGGATGACGGAAAGGGCGTCTTCGGACATGCCGGGGGAGAGGGCGTTGAGCTTGGTGGGGTTGTTCCAGACGAGCCAGCCGATGGGGCCGCGGGTTTCGTATTCCACCAGGCCGGATGTCAGTTCGATCGCCATGGATGCGTGCTCCCGATGATTGGGGGAGGGTCCATCGCGGGCGGGGCGGCGTCAACCGTTTGGCGCGTGGGGGGCGATGGCGGCGAGGAGGGTTTCGGTGGGGGCGAGGCGGGGGCCGGTTTCGGTGGCCTGCTGGGGGACGAGGGTGACGCCCCAGGTGGGCAGGGTGCGCAGCGAGGCCTGGGCGATGGGGTGGTCGAGCAGGGGCTGGTTGAGGGAGGGGGCGACGATGACGGGGGTGCGGCGGCCGATGGCCTCGGCGGCGACGGCGAGGGTGAGGGTGTCGGCGATGCCGGCGGCGAGTTTGTTGAGGGAGTTGAAGCTGCAAGGGGCGAAGAGGACGACGCCGTGGGGTGGGCGGGGGCGGATGGCGGCGTCGAAGTAGGATTCGGCGAGGGTGACGCCGGGGATGGCGGCGAGGTCGTTGAAGGCGACGACGCGGGCGGTGTTTGGGCTGGGGATGCAGATGACGGTGGGGAAGCCGAGGCGGACCAGGCCGCGCAGGATGTCGGGCGCGCAGGCGGCGGTGGCGGCGCCGCTGATGAGGAGGTAGGCGACCTGGTGGGGCATGGGGGCTTTGGGTTTGGGTGAGGAAAGGAAGGTCTTCTTTTTCTGAAGAAAAAGAAGCAAAAAGACTTTTCCATTCAAGAAAGTTTTTTGGTTCTTTTTTTCAAAAAAGAACGCCTTGCTTGCTAACCGGGATCGACGGGCGGGATGGCGCCTTCGGCCGCCTCGATGACTTCGCCGGCTTCGAGGATGAGGTCTTCGCGGTAGCGCGCGGCGACGAGCTGGACGCCGAGGCGGAGTTTTCCCGACTGGCCGACGGGGACCTGGAGGGCGGGCAGGCCGAGGACGGGGATGGCGATCTGCTGGGGGTTGGTGGCCATGACGTGGGCCTTGCCCTCGATGGAGGTGTCGGCGCCGGCGAGGTGGGGGAGGTCGCAGGAGGAGGGCATCAGGATGATCGGGTGGTCGGCGAGGAAATCGAGCCAGCGGCGGATCAGCCAGTCGCGGTCGGCCAGGGCCTGGATGTAGCCGGCGAGGTCGAGCGCGGGGGCGACGGATTGCCAGCCGGCGAAGGAGCGCTGGGTGTCGGGGTCGCCGTATTTGGCGATGTTGGGGGCGAGCGCGGTCAGGACGTCGGTGCCGGCGATGCGGTTCCAGAGTTCGGCGGCTTCGGCGAAGTCGGGGGGGTTGGTTTCCTCGATGGCGTAGCCGGCGCGGGCGAGGTGGGCGGCCGCGGTGCGGGTGGCGGCGATGAGGGCGGGGTGGGTGATGGCGCCGGGCGGGGCGGCCATCAGGGCGACCTTGACCGGGCGGGGGGCGGGCGGGCCTTGGTATGGCACGTCCACCCAGCGGGGGTCGGTGCGGTCGGCGGCGGCCAGGGCGTGGAAGCCGAGGCGGGCGTCGCGGACGGAGCGGGCGAGCGGGCCCTGCACGGCCATCAGCTGGCCGCCGATTGGCCGGCCGCCGGGGGCGGAGGGGTTGTTGGAGGGGATGCGGCCGGGGGTGGGGCGCAGGCCGACGACGCCGTTGCAGTAGGCGGGGTAGCGGACGGAGCCGGCGATGTCGTTGCCGTGGTGGATGGGGCCGAAGCCGGCGGCGGTGGCCGCGCCGGCGCCGCCGGAGGAGCCGCCGGCGGTGTGGCGCCGATCGCGCGGGTTGATGGTGTGGCCGTGCAGGGTGTTCTCGGTGAACAGGCGCATGGAGAAGGCGGGCGTGTTGGTGCGGCCGACGATGACGGCGCCGGCCTGGCGCATGTTCTTCACCAGGGGGGCGTCTTCGTGGGCGATGTTGTCGCGGAAGGCGGGCACGCCGTTGTCGGTGGGGTGGCCCTTCTGGTCGGTGTTGACCTTGATGGTGACGGGCACGCCGTGGAGCGGGCCGAGGGCGTCGCCGCGGGCCTGCGCGGCATCGGCGGCGGTGGCGGCGGCCAGCGCCTCGTCGTCCAGGCGGCGGACGATGGCGTTGAGGGCGGGGTTCACGGCGTCGATGCGGGCGAGGACGGATTTCGTCGCTTCGGTGGCGGAGGCGCGGCCGGTGCGGATCAGATGGGCAAGGTCGGTGGCGTCGAGCTGCCAGAGTTCGGTCATCGGAATCCTCGTTGGCTGGGCGTGGCGTTGCGATCGTGCGGCGGGAAGGACGGCAAGGCCAGGAGGGTGGCCGGGCCGTTCCTGCTATCCGTGGCCGATGTAGTCGGTGCGGCCGCCGTCGGCGGTCAGCACCTGGGCGGTGATGAAGCTGGCCTCGGGGGCGGCGAGGAAGGCGATGGCGGCGGCGATTTCCTCGGGCTCGCCGGCGCGGCCGAGGATGGTGAAGGCGGCGAAGGTCTTCTGCAGCGCCTGCCATTCGGCCTCGGTGCGGCCGGCCTGGGTCATGTCGGAGCGGGTGAGGCCGGGGGCGACGGCGTTGACGGTGATGCCGTGCTGGCCGAGCTCGTAGGCGAAGCGGCGGGTGAGCACGTTCACCTCGGCCTTGGTCGAGGCGTAGAAATGGTTGCCGATGAAGCCGGTGTTGCCGAAGGAGGCGACCGAGGAGACCGAGACGATGCGGCCGTAGCCGCGCGCCTTCATGCCGGCCATGACGGCGCGGATGCCGTGGATCATGCCGTCGACATTGACGGCGCGCAGGCGGGCGAAGCCCTTGGGCTCCCAGCTTTCCAGGGTGGCGGGCCAGGCGATGCCGGCGTTGTTGACCAGGATGGTGATGGGGCCGAGCTCGGCCTCGGTGCGCGCGGCCATGGCGCGGACGGCCGCTTCGTCGGCCACGTCGGCCTGGGCGGTGATGACCCTGCCGCCGGCGGCGACGACTTGCTGGGCGAGTTCCTCGGCGGCGTCGGGGCGGCTGGTGTAGTTGATCGCCACCGCGCAGCCGCGGGCGGCCAGGCGGCGGACGGTGGCGGCGCCGATGCCGCGGGCGCCGCCGGTGACCAGGGCGACCTGGTTGCGCCAGGCGGCGTCGGGTCCCGGGTGCGGCGGGGCAGTGGTGGTGGGTGCGGCGGCCATGGCGGTGTTCTCCCTGAAGCATCGGGAGTTTCGGCGGTGGCGGCCGCGGCGGCAATCCCGGCCTGGCGCGGGGCGGATGTTACTGCGTGACCGCGCCGGCGATGCGGCGGGGGGCGGGCGTGGCGCCCCGCGGGTGCGGCGGCAGCGCGGCGGTGGGGGTGACGGCGGGCTCGTCGGCCTGGCGCACGATGTAGCCGGCGGCCCAGACGGTGGCGATGAAGGAGTCCAGCCCGGCGCCGGCCAGCCGCTTGCGCAGGCGGTGGATCATGACGTCCACCGATTTGATCTCCGGCTCGTCGTTGTCGTAGAGCGCGTGGAGCATCGTCTCCTTGCGCACCACGCTGTTCTTGCGCAGCAGCAGCAGTTCCAGCAGGCGGAATTCGGTGGCGCTCATGTGCACCGGCTGGCCGGCGACGGTGACGGAGCGGCCGGCCATGTCGAGTTCCACCGGGCCGACCTGGAGCACCGAGCGGGTGAAGCCGACGGTGCGGCGAACCGCGGCGCGCAGCCGGGCGCAGAGGATCTTCCCGTCGCTGGGCAGCATCACCACGTCGTCGGCGCCGGCGTCGAGCAGCAGCGCCTGGTCCGACGCGGCCATTTGGCGGGCGACGACCATCACCGGCGTGGAGCGCCCTTCGATGGCGCGCAGCCGGCCGATGAGATCGATGGCGGCGGTGGATGCGGAGGCGAGGTGCAGCACGATGATATCGAATGAATAGGTCCGTGCGTACAGCTGGGCGTGCTCGGCGGAGGGGATGTGCTCCACGGCGATGGCGTGCGAGGTGAGCAGGGCTTCGACATCATTGGCCGGCATCGCGCCCAGGCTGGTCAGCAAAATGCGCATCGGTTGGGATACCTGTTCGTTGAGGAATGCAGGGGGCGGCTGCCCGGTCTTGCAAATTGCGACGCAAAAAAAGGCGCCGGCGGAACGGGCCAGGGGCTAATTGCAGATTGCGAGAGAGGTGGTGCCGCCCGTATCCGTCAGCGTGTAGGGCAACACGGCGAGGCGGGCCTCCATCGCCTGGGCCACGGCGGCCCAATGGAGCATCATGTCGGACAGGACCCGCAGCTCGTCCATCTGGGATTTGTCGAGATCGTCGAATTCGCCGAGGTCGATGCGGCAGGCCAATTCGCGGGCGGCGTCGGCGATTTCACGCGCGAGGGCGCCGCAAAGGGGGTTCGGGGGTTGGAATTGAAGACTCACTCTGAACGCTCCAGTCGGATGAATATCTGAAATGTCTGGGTTTTTGCCTCTTGCGCCAGGCGGCGCGGTGGGCGTGCAATGCCGGGGCAGGGTGGCGGCCAGGACGCCCCGGCTTCGGGCGCGCTGGCGGTTCGGTGGAACGGACATGGCTTCGGCGCAGCAGTGCCATCGGTTCGGCAGGAATTGGTGCCCGGCAATGCCAAGGCGGCAAGGCACCGGGCAGGGGAGCTCACCGGGCAGGGAAGCTCACCGGGCAGGGAAGCTTGTGCAAACGTTATGCCAATGTGAATCGACTGTGATGCCGCCGCGGCGGCGATGATGACGGACGAATGCGTCCCGCCCGATGCTTCGCAGCCGCGGCCAACAGGGGTAGCCTGGGCGACGCATCCGAAAGGCGCGCCATGACCCTGGACCTCTCTGCCGTTCGTGCCGGCTTTCCGGCGTTGGCCGACGGCTTCGGCTATTTCGACAATGCCGGCGGCTCGCTGGTGCTCAAGTCCGTGGCCGATCGGGTGGCGGACTACCTGCTGACCACCAGCGTGCAGACCGGCGCGAGCTATGTGCATTCGCGGCGCGCTTCCGCACGGATGGCCGAGGCGCGGGCGCGGGTGGCGCTGTGGCTGGGGGCGCGCCGGCCGGAGGAGATCGTGTTCGGCCCCTCGACCACGGTGCTGGCGCAGTTCCTGGCCAAGGCAATGGCCGGGCGGCTGCGGCCGGGCGACGAGGTGGTGGTGACCGATTTCGACCACGAATCCAATATCGGCCCGTGGCGGGCGCTGGAGCGGGCGGGGGTGGTGATCCGCGAATGGCGCATCGATCGGGCGACGATGCGGCCCGACCTGGCGGCGCTGGACCGGTTGCTGGGGTCGCGCACGCGGTTGGTGGCGGTCACCCACGCCTCCAACATCCTGGGCACGATCATGCCGATCGCCGAGATCGCGCGCCGGGTGCATGGCGCCGGCGCCGAGCTGGTGGTGGATGCGGTGGCCTATGCCCCGCACCGCGCGCTGGATGTGGCGGGCTGGGACGTGGATTACTACCTGTTCAGCTTCTACAAGACCTATGGCCCGCATCTGGCGGTGATGTACGGCAAGCACGACAGGCTGTTGGAGCTGGACGGGCTGTACCACTACTTCTACGGCCGCGACAAAGTGCCGGCGAAGCTGGAGCCGGGCAATGCCAGCTACGAGATGACCTGGGGTGCCGCGGGAATCGTCGATTACCTGGAAGGGCTGGGCGGCGGCGCTGGCCGTCCGGCCCTGGACCGCGCCTTCGCCGACATCGCCAGCCACGAGGCGGCGCTGGCCGAGCGGCTGCTGGACTTCCTGTGCGGACGCAACGACATCCGGGTGATCGGCGAACGCACACTGGACCCGGCGGTGCGGGTGCCGACAATCGCCTTCAAGGTCGCCGGGCGGGATTCGGCGGCGATCGTGGCGCAGGTGGATCGCGATCGGCTGGGCATCCGCTACGGCGATTTCCACTCGCGCCGGCTGGTGGAAAATCTCGGCCTGGCCGAGGGCAACAGCGTGGTCCGCGCCGCGATGGTCCACTACAACACGCTGGCCGAGGTGGACCGCCTGGTGGACAGCCTGCACCGCGCAGTGGCTTGACGAACGTGGCCGAACCGGAAGATCCCGCGGACAGCCCGCAGACCCGCTCCCACAGCTACCGGCTGCCGGTGGAGGACACGCCGTTCCTGTTGCGCGAAGAGTTGCGCGCGATGCGCTTCGCCCTGGAATACGCCAAGGCCGACCTGCTGCTGCGCGACTGGGGCGTGCGCTCGACCATCATCGTGTTCGGCAGCGCCCGCGCCGCCTCGCCGGAGCAGGTGGAGGCGGCCGAGATCATGGCGCAGAGCGATGCCGAGCTTGCCGCCCTGGCGCGGATGCGCCGGCAGCTCGGCTGGTACCAGGCGGCGCGGGAGTTCGGCCGCATCGCCTCCGAACGCGGAGGGGCGCTGGCGCCGCGCCATCGCTGGCACGACAACGTGATCGCCACCGGCGGCGGCGGCGGCTTCATGGAGGCAGCCAACCGCGGCGCCCACGAGGCCGGCGCGCCCAGCATCGGCTTCAACATCACCCTGCCGCACGAACAACTGCCGAACCGCTACACCACGCCGGAGCTGTCGTTCCGCTTTCATTATTTCGCCATGCGCAAGATGCACCTGGCGATGTGGGCGCGGGCCCTGGTGGTGTTCCCCGGCGGCTTCGGCACGATGGACGAATTGTTCGAGCTGCTGACCCTGATCCAGACCGGCAAGATGCCGAAGGCCCCGATCGTGCTGTTCAACCAGGCCTACTGGCGGCGGCTGGTGAACTTCGAGGCGATGGTGGAGGAAGGCATGATCGGCGCCGATGACCTGAAGCTGTTCGATTTCGCCGAGAACGCCGAGGAGATCTGGCGCATCCTGGTGGCGCGGGGAGTAGGAGTGGAAGGGTAGAAGTAATACCAGCCCGCGAAATGGCCGACTCTTCCGGCCGTTTCGCGGGCTGGTATCGCGCGCGGGGCTGGCCGGTGGCCGCGCGCAAAGCAAAGACTCATGCCAGCCCGCGTTGACCCATGCTTCATGGGTCAACCTTTATGCGGGCTGGTATAAGCGCGTTCTTTTTTGAAAAAAGAACCAAAAAACTTCTATTCCTGTCGCGATGTTGGCCGTCGACCCTCCGCGGCAAAGTGATAAAAGTCTTTTTGCTTCTTTTTCTTCAGAAAAAGAAGATTCTTCCTGTCACCGCAAGGCCGCCTCGATCTGCGCCAGCACGGCCGCCATGGCGGCGGACTGGGCTTCGACCGCTTCGCGCGAGGAGGTGCCGGCCATGGGCGCTTCGGCGGCGAAGCGTTGTTGCAGCAGCACGCGGGTGGTGGCGCCGCGCTGGGCGACGACGGTGGCGCCGATGGCGCAATGTGCCTGGCTGGTGGCGGGGATGGTCCACAGGCCGGTGAGTTCGCCTTCCAGCACCTGGTCGGCTTCCAGCCGGCTGCCGGGGGCGAGAACGGCGCTGAACAGGCCGGAATCCGCGAGCCATTGGCGCAGGGCCTCCTCGGCGGCCAGCGCCGGCGGGGCGGCCCATTCCTCGTAGAAATCGCTGCGGATCGAGCCGTCGGCTTGCAGGCTTTGCAGGCCGCGCTGGTCCAGGCCGGGGCCGGCGCGCAGGCCGCGCACCAGCAGCACAGGGGCACCGGGGCGGGGGCGCTGGCGGGTGGGGCGGCGGGCGACCAGCGGCCATTGGCGGCGCTCGGCATAGGGCCGTTCCGAAAGTCCGCAGTTGGCGAGCAGCAGCGGGGCGGCGAGGAAAAGGCGGCGTTTGATCATGGGGGACATGCTGGTTGCCACGATTATTGCCGCGTGCGCGGCGGCGGGGCGCCGAGCAGGATCGAGGACGGGTAGCGGCGCAGCGTTTCGCTGGTGTCGCGCAGGCTGGCGGCCGCCGCGCGGGCATCACGCAGGGCGGGCAGCAATTCGGCCTGGGCGTCGGCGGTGCCGTTGTTGACGCGGCGCACGGCGGCTTCCAGCGTGGTGATCAGGGTGGGTAGGCGGCTGACCGCCTCGCTGAGGCGTTCGGCGGTTTTGGTGGTGGCGGCGATCAGGTCGCGGCTCTGCTGGCCGCCAGCCAGGTTGCGCAGGGCGGCGACGGTCTCGCGCAGCTCGGTCGCCATGGCCGGGATGTCGGCGGCTTCGGCGCCGGCGCGCAGGGTTTTCATCAGGGCTGCGGCCTCGGCCAGGGTCTGTTGCAGGCTGCCACCGGAGATCTGGGCACGGGCATCCGCGACCAGGCCGTGCAGCGCCTCGACCAGGCCGGGGATGTCGGCCTCCTGCAGCTTGGCGGCCAGCGCCTGGGCGGCGTCCTGGAACTGGGCGATGGTGCTGGGCATGGAGGGGATCACCGCGGTTTTCGGGGTCCATGGCACCGGGGCGGCCGGGAAGCGGGCGGGATCGACGAAATCGAGTTCGAGATAGGCCAGGCCGGTGATGCCCTGGGCGGCCAGGCGCACGCGCAGCCCGGCCTTCACCGCGTCGTCGGTCTGCGGCGCCTGGCCGAACTTGCCGGGATCGACGACGAAACGCACCACGACCAGGCGGTTGCCGGCGTCGCGGACCATGCCGGCGGCCTCGGCGTAGGAGGCGGCGGCCAGGCCGATCTCGGTGACCTGGCCCAATTGCACGCCGCGGAACTTCACCGGCGAGCCGACGTCCAGCCCCTGGACCGTTTCGGTGAAATAGGTTTCGTAGGGCACGCCGTTGCTGACCCGGTTGCGGCCGAGGAACAGCACCAGGGCGATGCCGAGCGCCACGCTGAGCACCAGCAACAGGCCGACGCGCAGGTAGGTGCCGCTCATGCCGCGGCCGCCTTGGCCGGCTCGGCCGGGAGCTGTTCGGCTTCGCGGCGGAAGAAGGCGCGCACGGTGGGGTGGGTGCTTTCGTCGCGCAACACGCGCGGGTCACCCTCGGCGATCACGCCCTTGGCGGTGCGGTCGAGCATCAGGCAGCGATCGGCGATGGCGAGGATGGAGGCGAGCTCATGGGTCACTAGAACGAAGGTAGTGCCGAGATCGCGGCGCAGGTCAAGGATGAGCTGGTCGATCCCGGCCGAGGTGATGGGGTCGAGCCCGGCGGAGGGCTCGTCGAGGAACAGCAGCGGCGGGTCCAGCGCCAGGGCGCGGGCGATGGCGGCGCGCTTGGCCATGCCGCCGGAAATCTCGGCCGGCATCAAGCGGCCGAAATCACCCAGCCCGACCAGGGACAGCTTGACCTGGGCGACGCGGGCGCAGGCGGCTTCGGGCAGGTCGGTATAGACCTGCAGCGGCAGCATCACGTTCTCCAGCAGGGTCATGGAGCCGAACAGCGCGCCGGCCTGGAACATCACGCCGATGCGGGTCAGCACGTCGCCGCGCCCGGCATACATGTCGTGGCCCAGCACGGTGATGCTGCCGGCGCTGGGGGGCAGCAGGCCGACGATCTGGCGCAGCAGCGTGGACTTGCCGCAGCCGGAGCCGCCGAGGATGACGAACACCTCGCCGCGGGCAATGGTGCAGGACACGTCCTGGAAGATCACCCGGGGGCCGAATTGCTGGGTCACGCCGTTGATGATGATCGCGGGTTCGGGGGTGGGCTGGTCCATGGGTGGGGGGCTTCTGGTTGGCATGAAAGGGAAGGAAGCGCGTTCTTTTTTGAAAAAAAGAACCAAAAAACTTCATTCCCTGGCGACTGGGCGTATGCCGGTGCCACGCGATGAACAACGAATGAAGTCTTTTTGCTTCTTTTTCTTCAGAAAAAGAAGTCTTTTTTGCTGCCCTTGCCTCATCCTATATGCCCAGCCGGTAGAACACCACCGCGAACAGCCCGTCGAGCACGATGGTGGCCACGATGCCGCCCACCACGGCCGAGGTTGCCGACAGCCCGACGGCGCGCGGGCCGTTGCCGGTGGCCAGCCCGGCGCGGCAGCCGATGCCGGCCACGACCGCGCCGAACACCACCGCCTTGGACAGGCCGCCGAAGAAATCGGCCGGCTGCACCCATTGCGCCACCTGGTTGGCCACGGTCACCGGCGGGTAGCCGGCACCGACCATCACCAAGGTCATGCCCAGCAGGCCCGACATCTCCAGCAGCACGGTCAGCGCCGGCATCACCAGCATGGCGGCCAGCATGCGCGGCAGCACCAGCATGGTGACCGGGTCGATATCCATGGTGGCCAGGGCGTCGATCTCCTGGTTCACCTTCATGGTGCCGATCTCGGCGGCAAACGCGCTGCCGGTGCGCCCGGCCAGGATGACCGCGGCCAGCAGCGGGCCGAGCTCGCGGATCAGGCTGATGGCCACCAGGTTGGCCACGAAGATGTCGGCGCCGAAGCGCTGCATCGGCACCAGCGACTGGAAGGCCAGGATCAGGCCCATCAGCGTGCCCAGCAGCACGATCAGCGGCACCGCCTGCACGCCGGCCTGGTCGGCGGTGCGCAGCAGGTCGGCGCGGCGGAACTGCCGCGCGCGGGCCGGCAGGCGGACCAGCGCCACCAGGGTTTCGCCGAGGAAGGCAACGCCGCCGAGGGCCGCGACCAGCCCGCCGCGCAGCACTTCGCGCCAGGTGAGGGCGGGGGGCGCCGGGGGCGGCGGCGCGGGACCGATGGCCTGCACGCGGTCCAGCAGCGCCTGGACCTGCGGGCCGGCGGCGCGGATCTCGGCGCCGTCGCTCTCGGCCAGCTCGGCCAGCAGCGCCGCCCCGGTGGTGTCGCAGCCGGCAAGCTGGGCGAGGTCGAGCACCACGGCGGGTTTGCCGGCGGCAGCGCGGGTGGCGCGCAGCCACAGCGTGCCGCTGGCCACCGAATCCAGCGTGCCGGCGAAGCGCAGCACAGTGGCGCCCCCGGCCTCGCTGATGGCCAGGGTGGCGCCGGATGGGGGGGGATCAGCGGGGGAGCCAGGCATCGAAGCGTTGGGTGAGGCGAAGCAGGTTGTCGCGCCAGAACGCCTCGTCGGCGGGCAGGGCGGCGGCCAGGGCGGCCTGGGTGGTGGCCATCATGGCCTGCGCCTCGGGCTCCAGCGGGGCGAGCGCGCCGCGGGCGAGCGGGCCGATCGTGGTGGCGCGGGCCAGGGTGGCCTGGTTCGCCGGCTCGGCGGCGTAGGCCAGCAGGCGGAGTGCGGCAGCCTGGTTCGGCGTGCCGCGGATGATCGCCAGCGCGAACTGGCTGGTGACGGCGCCGGCCCATTGCACGGTGAAGTTGCGCGCATCCTGGCGGTTGGCCTCGGCGATGGTGTTGGCGGGCGCGCTGGTCATCAGCACCTCGCCGGAGGCAAGCAGGCGGGCCGCCTCGACCTCGTCCTGCCACCAGACGACGTAGGGGCGCAGCTGCTCCAGCTTGCGAAAGGCACGGTCGATGCCGGCATCGCTGCGCAGGGTGCGATAGACTTCGCCGGGCGGCACGCCATCGGCCATCAGGGCGATCTCCAGGGTGCCGCGCGCCTGTTTGCGCAGGCCGCGGCGGCCGGGGAGCTTGACCACGTCGCCGAACTCGGCCCAGCCCGGCGCGCCCTGAAGCTTGTCGCGATCCCAGGCCAGAACCAGGGCAGGCAGGCCCAGGCCCAGGCCGCAATCGCTGGCGCCGCCGGGCAGCAGCCGGTCCCGCCCGCCCAGGGCCCCCCAGTCGAGCTTTTCCACCAGGCCGGCCTCGCAGACGGCCA
Organism: Acetobacteraceae bacterium; assembly: GCA_020848935.1. Taxonomy (GTDB): domain Bacteria; phylum Pseudomonadota; class Alphaproteobacteria; order Acetobacterales; family Acetobacteraceae; genus CAMDGX01. The sequence continues at coordinate 4,844 of JADLHF010000067.1, read as the reverse complement.
GCAGGTCGGCACCGGTCAGCGAGACCACGTCCCAGTCCGGCTGCGCCTCCAGCCGCGCCCGCAACGGGGGGCCGCGCCCCCATGACTGGACATCGACGGCCATGCCGGCGGCATCGGCGAAGGGGCGGATCAGTGCGTCGCGCAGGGAGCCGGGCGCGAGCATGTCGTGCAGCGCCACCACCAGGTCACGGGCCTTGGCCGGGGCGGCAACCAGCATCAGGGCCAGGACGAACATGCCCGCCACGGCACGGCGCAAGGCCTGGGCGCGCGGCGGCGGCGTCGATGGCGGTTTGTTGTCTCGGATCACTTTCGTGTCGCGCCTGGTCGCACCTGAGGCCTTCCCGTGCAGCATGGCGCCGTTCGGGTCAAGCTTGCCGCTCACCGCGCGGCGCGCCCTGACGGCGGCGCGGCGGGGGGCGCGAAGGCGCGGGCATGGTGCGGCTGCCAGGCCAGGGAAGCCGGCAGCCCCGGCGCCAGCCCCGCCATGGGCACCCCGGCGGGGCGCTTGACCGCGATCTCGGCGGTGGGGAAGCCGGGCAGCCCGACGCGCAGCAGCAGCCGCGCGTGGTCGCCGAGATAGGTGGATTCCAGCAGGGTGGCGGGCAGCGCGCCCTCGCCCATTTCCTCGGCCGAGATCGCCGCCACCGCAATCCGCTCGGGGCGGACCGCGACCTGGCAGCGCTGGCCAGGCTGAACCGTGCCGGCCAGCGCCTCGACCATCACGCCGCAATCCAGCCGCACCATGGCGGTGTCGTCCTCGACCTGGCTGACCTCGCCGGGCAGGAAGTTGCTCTCGCCCAGGAAGCCGGCGACGAAGGCGTCGTGCGGGGTTTCATACAGCTCCTGCGGCGTGCCGACCTGGCGCAGCACGCCGCCGGCCATCACCGCGATGCGGTCCGACAGGCGCAGCGCCTCGGCCTGGTCGTGGGTGACATAGAGCATGGTGACCCCGAGGGCGGCGTGCAGGTGGCGGATCTCGGCCTGCATCTCCTCGCGCAACGCGCGGTCCAGCGCCCCCAGCGGCTCGTCCAGCAGTACCAGCCGCGGGTCGAACACCAGCGCGCGGGCCAGGGCGACGCGCTGCTGCTGGCCGCCGGAAAGCTGGGCCGGCAGGCGGTCGGCAAGGTCGGACAGGCGCACCATGTCCAGCGCGCGGCCCACCCGCTCGCGCTGCTGGGCACGGGACTGGCCGCGCACCTCCAGCGGGAAGGCGACGTTCTCGGCCACCGTCATGTGCGGGAACAACGCATAGCTCTGGAACACCACGCCGATATTGCGCTTGTGCGGCGCCAGGCGGGTGATCGGCTCGCCCTGCAACAGGATCTCGCCGCTGTCCGGCCGCTCGAACCCGGCCAGCATCATCAGGGTGGTGGTCTTGCCGGAGCCGGAGGGGCCGAGCAGCGTCAGGAACTCGCCGCGCGCCACATCGAGCGAGAAATCGCGCACCACGTCGACGGCGCCGTCGAAGCTCCGGCGAACGTGATCGAAGCGAACGTAGGGATGCATGATTCTCCTTGGGACCGGCCGGTGGCATCCCCATTTGCACGGATAGGCACGTCGCCGGCAACACAGGGATCATCTCATATGGCCACTCGTATCGACACCGATGGTGCACCGCAGGACCTTTCGGCACAGGTTGCGGCATTGCGCGAACAACTGGACAAGCTGCTGGAGAACAGCGGGGCCACAGCCGCCGGCATGGTGCGCGAGGCGCGCCGCGCCACCGTCAACGAGATCGACACGCTGACCACCAAGGCGCGCGAGGAGCCGGTTGCCACCGCCCTGTTCGCGCTGGGCGGGGCGTTGCTGGGCTTCGTGCTGGGCCGGCTGAGCCGCTGAGGCGCTGCGGCGCCCGTCCGGCAAGCTGCCATGGCGGTGAGCGGGATGCTCGCCCTGGTGCGCGTGATGACGCAGGCCGAGCGGCTGCGCTGGCGGCTGATGCTGCGGCGCGGCGCGTTGCGCGGCGGGCTGCTGCTGGGCGGCGTGGTGTTCCTGTGCGCGGCGCTGGCCATGCTGCACGTGCTGGCGGTGGCGGCGCTGACCCGCGAGCTCGGCTGGATCACGGCGCTCGGCATCGTCACCGCGGCCGACCTGGTGGTTGGGCTTTCGCTGGTTCTGGTGGCCGTACGGCTGCGGCCGGGCAATGCCGAGCGCACGGCGCTGGCGCTGCGCGAGACGGCGCGCGGCGAGCTGGCCGGGCGAACCCGGGCGCTGCGCCTGCTGGCGACGCTGCTGGCGATGTCGCAACGCAAATAGCAGCGGGGCGCGCGGTTTTGCGGCGCGCACGGTTTCGCAGGCGGGGGGGATCGACTATATCGGCCCTCCCATCGCAGGAGCTGCCCGCATGTCCGATACCAGCGTCGTCGCCACCCGCCAGGGCCGGATCGGCCATTTGCTGCTGAACCGGCCGAAGGCGCTGAACGCGCTGGACCTGGACATGATCCGGCGCATGCGCGCCGCACTCGACAACTGGCGCGACGACCCCACGGTGCAGGCCGTGGTGGTGGAGGGCGCCGGCGGGCGCGCCTATTCCGCCGGGGGCGACGTGATCTCGGTGCGCGCCGCGGCGCTGGCCGGCAATCCCGAGCCGATCGAGAGCTTCTTCAGCGAGGAATACGCGCTGAACGCGGCGATCGCCGAATACCCCAAGCCCTATATCTCGCTGGTCGATGGCTTCTGCATGGGCGGCGGCATCGGGCTGTCGGTGCATGGCCGCATGGTGGTCACCACCGAGACCAGCCTGTTCGCCATGCCGGAGACGATCATCGCCCTGTTCCCCGACGTGGGCGGCAGCTACGCCCTGCCGCGCATGCCCGGCCAGCTCGGCCTGTATCTCGGCCTGACCGGGCCGCGGCTGGGTGGGGCGGATGCTGTGCATGCCGGGCTGGCCACCCACCTGGTGCGCAAGGACGACCTGCCGGCGCTGCGCGACGCGCTGGCCGCCGACGGTGCGGCCTGCGTGGCCGGCTTTGCCCAGGCGCTGCCGGCCTTCACCCTGGCGCCGCAGCGCGACACCATCGACCGCTGCTTCGGCGCCGGCTCGGTGCCGGCTATCTTCAAGGCGCTGGAAGCCGAGGGCAGCGACTGGGCGGCCGCCACGCTGAAGGAACTGCGCGCGGTGTCGCCGTCCTCGGTGTTCTGGAGCTTCGAGATCCTGCGCCGCGGCGCCGGCATGTCGCTGCGCGCCGCCCTGCACGAGGAACTGCGGCTGACCCGCAAGGTGGCGTTCCACCCCGAGTTCCACGAAGGCGTCCGCGCCGCCCTGGTGGACAAGGACCGCAAGCCGCAATGGAACCCTGCGCGGGTGGAAGACGTCGACCCCGCCGCAATCGCGGCAATGTTCGATTGATCTGGATAAAGTGAACGAAAGTTTTTGCTTCCTTTTTCAAAAAGAAGCGCTGTTCTTTTTTGAAAAAAAGAACAAAAAAAATTTCATTCACCAGGATCGAGCGCCGTCAGCCCGCCGTGGCATCGCCGGCGCGGCGCTCGGCGCGCAGCAGTTCGGCCAGTTCCTGCACCGCACGGGTCAGGGCCAGCACCTCCTGTTCCCGCAGGGAGTCGATCTTCTGGTGCAGCAGCTCGATCTCCAGCTCGGCCTTGACGTTGATGCGGTAGTCGTCCAGCGCCGCCACCCGGTCGATCTCCTGTTGCCGGTTCTGGCTCATCAGGATGAACGGCGCGGTGTAGGCGGCCTGGAACGACAGCGCCAGGTTCAGCAGGATGAACGGATAGGGGTCCCAGTGCGCCATCCAGGCCGCGACATTGGCGACGATCCACAGCGCCAGCAGCACCGACTGGATCAGGATGAACCGCCATGAGCCGACCATGCCCGTGACGGCGTCGGCAAAGCGCTGCCCGGTGGAGCGGCCGATGCGGCGCGCGGCGGCGGCATCGTGGTCGCGCTGCTTGCGCCGGGCGCGGCGCAGATCGCGGAGCAGTTGTTCGTCGCTGGGCTGAAGGTGGTATTTCGGGTCCTGGCGTGTCGGCATGGCGAAACTCCGGATGGCCGCGCGATCTTGCAGCGAAACGTTCGGCGTTACTGCGCCGTCCAGCCGCCATCGACCAGCAGCGAGGTGCCGGTCACCAGCGCCGCGGCATCACTGGCCAGATAGGCCGCGGCACCCATGATGTCCTCCACCTGGCCCAGCCGGCCGAGCGGTATGCGCGCCTGCATCTGATCGCGAAAGCCGGGCACGGCGAAGAACGGCCGGGTCATGGAGGTTTCGATGAAGGTCGGCGCGATCGCATTCACCCTTATGCCGCGCGGCGCCAGCTCCAGCGCCAGCGCCTTGGTGATGCCCTCCACCGCGTGCTTGGTGCCGCAATACAGCGTGCGATGCAGCCCGCCGACATGGCCCATCTGCGAGGTGATGTTGATGATCGAGCCGCCCGTGCCGGCATCCAGCATCCGCCGCACCACCGCCTGGGTCACCGCATACAGCGCGCGCACGTTCAGGCCGAACACCGCATCGAAATCCTCCAGCGAAACCTCGGTGATCGGGTTCGGCCGGTTGGTGCCGGCGTTGTTGACCAGAACCGACAACACCGGCAACGCCGCCACCGCCGCCTGCACCGCGGCCACATCGGTCACATCCAGCGCCACCGCACTGGCTCGCCAGCCCCCCGCGCGCAATGCCTCCGCCACCGCGCCAACCTCCCCGGCACTGCGGGCCGCCAGGTGGACATGCGCGCCCTGCTGGGCCAGCGCGGTGGCAATCGCCACCCCGATACCCCGGCCGGCCCCGGTCACCAAGGCATGCCGCCCATCCAGGCGGAACGACGGCATCTGCGGCAAGGGCGGCTGGGTCATGCAGTGTGCTCCCTAGGTAAGATTAGGCCAGGGC
>JADLHF010000066.1 GCA_020848935.1 Acetobacteraceae bacterium | reverse complement strand
TGCTGACAGGGCCGTCCGCCTGTCAGCATCGGACCACTAGCGCCGCAACTCCATCTGGATCGGCCCTTCGCGTCGGCCATGGGTGAACTGGTCCACCATGGGATTGCCGCTGTCCATCAGGCTTTCGGCCGGGCCTTCCCAGACGATGCGCCCCTTGTGGATCATCGCGGCGCGGTCGCCGATGCGCCGGGCGCTGGCCATGTCGTGGGTGATGGCGATGGCGGTGCTGCCGATGCGCCGCACCTGTTCGGTGATCAGCCCGTCGATCACCGCGCCCATGATCGGGTCCAGCCCCGTGGTCGGCTCGTCGAAGAACAGGATATCGGGCGTGGCGGCGATGGCGCGGGCCAGGGCGACGCGTTTCTGCATGCCGCCGGAGAGTTCGGCCGGGGACAGGTCGCCGACGCTGGCCGCCAGCCCGACCTGCGCCAAGACCGCGTCCGCCCGCTTGCGTGCCTCGGCCCGGGTGGCCTTTTTCAGCGCCAGCAGGCCGAAGGCGATGTTCTCGGCCACCGAGATGCTGTCGAACAGCGCGCCGTTCTGGAACAGCATGCCGATGCGCGCCCGCACCGCGTCGCGCGCATCGGACGGCATGCGCAGCACGTCCTGGCCGTCGATCTCGATGCTGCCTTCGTCCGGCGTGATCAGGCCGAGGATGCACTTGACCAGCACCGACTTGCCGGAGCCGGAGCCGCCGATCACCACCATCGAGCTGCGCGGCGCCACGTCCAGGTCGATGCCGTCCAGCACCAGCTTGTCGCCGAAGCGCTTGGTCACCCCGCGCAGGCGGATTTTCGGGGTCGGGGCGCTCATTTGGTGAAGAACAATTCGGTCAGCACGTAGTCCAGCGCCAGGATCAGCACCGAGGCCGCCACCACCGCCGAGGTGGTGGCAGCGCCGACGCCCTGGGCCCCGCCGCGGCTGTGATAGCCGTGGTAGCAGCCCATCAGCGTGATGATCAGGCCGAACACGGCGGCCTTCACCAGGCCCGAGACCACGTCGCCGGTCTCCAGGAACTGCATCGTGTTGGCGAGGTAGGTCGTCGGGTTGAAGCCCAGCTTGGCCACCGCGATGATGAAGCCGCCCATCACACCCAGGATATCGGCTACCACCACCAGCAGCGGCAGCGCCACCAGCCCGGCCAGCAGGCGGGGGGCGACCAGGTATTTCATCGGGTTGGTGGACAGCGTGGTCAGCGCGTCGATCTGGTCGGTCACCCGCATGGTGCCGATCTCGGCGGCCATCGCCGCCCCCACGCGCCCGGCCACCATCAGCCCGGCCAGCACGGGGCCCAGCTCGCGCGTGATCGACAGCACCACCAGCGAGGCGATGGCGCTGTCGGCGGAGAAGCGCGACAGGCCGATGGAGGATTGCAGGGCGAGCACCATGCCGGTGAACACCGCCGTCAGCGCCACCACCGGCAGCGAGTAATAGCCGACCTCGACCAGCGCGCGCAGGAAGGCGCGGCCGTAGAAGGGCGGGCGCAGGATGTGCGACAGGCCGCGCAGGCCGAACAGCGAGACCCGCCCGGTGGCGGCACAGGCGCCCAGCGTGCCGCGCCCGGTGGCGGCGACCAGGTCCAGCAGCGGGGTCATGCCCGCCACACGCGGCGGTAGCGCCGGCCGAGGCTGGTCAGCACCTCATAGCCGTTGGTGCCGGCGGCATCGGCGACATCGTCGGCGCTGCGGCCGGGGCCGATCAGCTCCAGCCAGTCGCCCGCGCCCAGTCCAGGCGCGTCGGTTACGTCAAACGTGGTCAGGTCCATGGACACACGCCCTACCAGCGGCAGGCGGGCGGCGTCAAAATTCGCGTGGCCGCGCCCGGAGTGGCTGCGCAGCCAGCCATCGGCATATCCCACGCCGACGGTGGCGATCCGGCTTGGCCGCGGGGCCACCCAGGTGCTGTTGTAGCCCACGCCCTCTCCCGCCGGCACGTCGCGCAGGGCCAGCACCCTGGCGCGCAGCCGCACCACCGGGCGCATCGGGTTTGGCCGGCCCGGCGTGGGGTTGATGCCGTACAGCGCCGCGCCGGGCCGCGCGAGGTCGGAACCATATTCGGCGCCCAGGAAGATGCCGGAGGAGTTGGCGAGGCTGCGCGCCACGCCGGGCAGGGCGGCGCAGGCGGCGGCGAAACGGGCGCGCTGGCGGGCGTTCATCGGATCGTCGGCCACCTCGGCGGCTGCCAGGTGGGTCATCACGTAGCGCAGCGCGATCCCGTCCAGCCGGCCCGCGATCCCGGCCAGCGCCGCGGGGTCGAGCCCCAGCCGGTTCATCCCGGTGTCGATGTGCAGCAGCGCCGGCAGGCGCCGGCCGAGGCGCGCGCCCAGGGCGGACCAGCGCGCGATCTCGTCCGGCGTGCCCAGCACCGGCAGGATATCGTGCGCGACGAATGCGGCCTCGCTGCCCGGCGGCAGGCCGTTCAGCACCGCCAGCATCGCGCCCGACAACATCGGGCGGATGGCGATCGCCTCCGCCAGGTGGGCGGTGAAGAAATGGCGGCAGCCGACGGCATGCAGGGCCGGGGCGACCTGTGCGGCGCCGAGCCCGTAGGCGTCGGCCTTCAGCACTCCGGCCACCGGGCCGCCGGGGTGGCGCGCGACCAGGGTGTGCCAGTTGGCGGCGATGGCGGACAGGTCGATGTCCAGCCGCGCCAGGCCGGGATCAGCGTCCTTCGTCATGGTGCAGGTCGATGTCGGCGAAGCGGGTGAATTCGCCCTCGAAGAACAGGTCGATCTTGCCGGTCGGGCCGTGGCGCTGCTTCTCGATCAGCAGTTCCGCCCGGTTGTGCACCGCCTCCATGTCGCGCTGCCACTTCTCGACGGCGGTGTGGAATTTCTCGTCGTTGTCGAAGCCCAACTGCTTGGGCACGCGCTGCTGGAGGTAGTACTCGTCGCGGTAGATGAACATCACCACGTCGGCGTCCTGTTCGATGGAGCCGGATTCGCGCAGGTCGGCCAGTTGCGGGCGCTTGTCCTCGCGGCTTTCCACCGCGCGGCTGAGCTGCGCCAGCGCCAGCACCGGCACGTTCAGCTCCTTGGCCAGCGCCTTCAGCCCCTGGGTGATCTGGCTGATCTCCTGCACCCGGTTCTCCGGCCGCGTGCCCGCCGGTGCGCGCATCAGCTGGAGGTAATCGACCACCACCAGCGACAGCCCCTTGGTGCGCATCAGCCGGCGGCAGCGCGTGCGCATCGCCGACATGGTGATCGCCGGGGTGTCGTCGATATGCAGCGGCAACGAGCCGATCTCGCGGCTGACCGCCACGAAGCGGTCGAAATCCTTCTGCGCGATGTCGCCGCGGCGGATGCGGTCGCCCGAGATGCGCGATTCCTCGGACAGCAGGCGGGTGGCCAACTGCTCGGCGCTCATTTCCAGCGAGAACATCGCCACCGAGCTCTTGGGCACCGCGTCCGGCCCGGCCTCGCGCGCCTCGGCCAGCAGCGCGCGGGCCGCGCCGAAGGCGATCTTGGTGGCCAGCGCCGACTTGCCCATGCCGGGGCGCCCGCCGAGGATCACCAGGTCCGAGGGGTGCAGGCCGCCGGTCTTCTTGTCCAGGTCGCGCAGCCCGGTGGTCAGGCCGGCGACGCCGCCCGGGCGGTGGAAGGCCCGCTCGGCGGTGTGCAGCGCATCGGTCAGCGCGCGCTCGAAGGTGACGAAGCCGCCATCGCTGACGCCATTGGCGCCGAGGTCGTACAGCGTCTGCTCGGCGGCCTCGAGCTGGCCTTCGCCGTTCAGCTCGGGCTCGGCGCCGAAGGCGTTGTTGACCAGCGTCTCGCCGACCTCGATCAGCTCGCGGCGCAGCCAGGCGTCGTGGATGGCGCGGCCGTACTCGCCGGCGTTGATGATGCCGACCATCGCGGTCAGCAATTGCGCCAGGTAGGCGGTGCCGCCGACCTCGTCCAGCATCCCGGAATGCTCGAACTCGGCCTTCAGGGTGACCGCGTCGGCCAGCTGGCCCTGTTCCACCCGGCGGCTGATCGCCAGATAGATCCGGGCGTGGACGGGGTCGGCGAAATGCTCGGGGCGGAGGAATTCGCTGACCCGCTCATAGGCCTTGTTGTTGGCCAGCAGCGCGCCCAGCAGCGCCTGCTCGGCCTGCAGGTTGGTCGGCGGCAGCCGCTGGGAGAGGCCCAGCAGAGGGGTTGGCGAGTCGATCATGTTCATCGCCGCAGCATAGCGCACCGGGCGGGATCGCGCGCCTGTGGATCGCGGGGATTGCGGGGGTGGAGTCGCCTTTGGCTGTGGGGGCGGCGTGATATGCAGGAAGGGGTTCCTTTTTGAAAGAAAGAACCAAAAAACTTTTATCCGTTTAGGATAAGATCAATTCATGAAAAGTCTTTTTGCTTCTTTTTCTTCAGAAAAAGAAGACTCCTTGCTTGCGAGCGGTTCCGCCGGGCGCGATGGCACTCCGTCCCTACCGGCTGATGAAGCGTCCGCTGCTGCGCGGCGCGAAGGCGCCACCGGCGGCGATCGCGGCGGCGACGGTCTCGTCCAGCCCCGGCCCGGCATCGTAGGGCGCCACCGCCCGGTCGCGCAGCATCCCATAGCCGTCGCCGCCGCCGCGCAGGAAGTTGTTGGTCACCACCAGGTACAGCCGCGCCGGGTCGATCGGCGCGAAGCCGCCGGGCCCGGCCACTTCCAGCGCCACCAGCCGCGCCTCGGGTGCCGCCAGCCGGTTCCAGGTGATGCGCAGGCCGGCCACCTGGGGAAACGCCCCCGCGCCCATCCGCGCCAGGCCGTTGGCGATCGCGGCCCGCAGGTCGGCGCCGGACAGCCTCAGCGTGGCCACCGTGTTGCCGAACGGCAGCATGGTCAGCACGTCGCCCAGGGTCAGCTCGCCGCCCGGCAGCCCGGTGCGGATGCCGCCGGCGTTCATCAGCGCCACCTCCGCCCCGTGCACCGAGGCCAGCATGGCATCGGCGACGAAGCTGCCCAGCGCGCATTCGTCGATGCGGCAGGCGGTGTTGGCCACCGGGGCCGGGGCATGGCCCACCACCCGCCGGCGCACGCCCTCCAGCTGCGCCGCGTAGTGCGCCACGATGGCGGCCACGCGCGGCTCCTCCGGCAGCGCCAGGCCGACATGCCGGCAATCCCCGCCATAGGCCAGCACCGCGCCGTCGGCGGCGAGGTCGAGGTCCAGGCGCCCGAGATAGCGGCCATAGGCGCCGGCCTGCACCACCACGGCCCGCCCTGCCGGCCCGGACACCGCCTGATGCGCCGGCCCCGCCGCGCCCGGCTCGCTGTCGGACAACAGGGTGTGGCTGTGCCCGCCCACCAGCACATCCACCCCGGCCACCTGCCCGGCCAGCGCCAGGTCCGCGTCCCAGCCCAGATGCGACAGCGCCACCACCAGCCCGGCGCCCTCGGCCCGCAGCGCCGCCGCCGAGCGCGCCAGCGCCACCGCGGGATCGCCGAACCGCACCAGCGGCCCCGGCGAGGAGCCGGTCATGGCCTGCAACGTCGTCAGCCCCACCAGCCCGATGCGCAGCCCGGCCTTTTCCACCATCACATGCGGCCGTAGCGCGCCGCGCAGGTCGGGGTCGTCGCCGGCGTCGATATTGGCCGACAGCACCGGGAAGCGGGCCGCGCGCACGAAGCGGGCCAGGGTGGCCGGCCCCTGGTCGAACTCGTGGTTGCCCACCGCCATCGCCTCGGTGCCCAGCGCGTGCATCACCGCCAGCTCCACCTCGCCCTTCCACGCGGTGAAGAACAGGCTGCCCTGGAACTGGTCGCCGGCATCGACCAGCAGCACGTGCCGCCCGTCGCCCTCGGCGGCCGCCCGCTCGATGGCGATGGCGCTGGCCAGGTGCGCGGCACCGCCGAAACAGGCCGGCCGGTCGGGCGCGCAGGACAGCGCGCGGGCGTCCACCGGTTCGTGGCGGGCATGGAAGTCGTTCATGTGCAGGATGGTGAGCCGATGCGCCGCCGCCCCTTGGGCCAGGCGGGTCAAAGGCAGGGTGCCGAGCGCACCCAGCAACAGGCGGCGGGACAGGGTCATGGACCGCGGTTTAGCGCATCCGCCAGGAAAATTCATGCCCGGCCTGCGCCCCGCCAGCCCACGCCAGGGCTTGCCAAAAGAGGGTGGTCGGACGATGTAAGACCAACCGGACTGTATGGGTCCACTTTGGACCCCCCGCACGCGCATCTTGAGGTGATCCATGTTCATCGAGACCGAAGGCACGCCCAACCCCGCCACCCTGAAGTTCCTGCCCGGGCGCGACGTGATGGGCAGCCGCACCGCCGACTTCGCCAGCGCCGAGGCCGCCGACCGCAGCCCGCTGGCCGCTGCCATCTTCACCCTGCCCGGCGTCGCCCGCGTGTTCCTGGGCGGCGACTTCATCACGGTGACCAAGACCGACGCCATCGCCTGGCAGGCCCTCAAGCCGCAAATCCTCGGCACCATCATGGAGCATTTCGTCGCCGGCCGCCCGGTGGTGGAATCCGACGCCGAGGAGCTGGACGAGGATGTGGAGGCCGCCGACGCCGAGATCGTCGCCCAGATCAAGGAGCTGCTCGACACCCGCGTCCGCCCGGCGGTGGCCGGCGATGGCGGCGACATCGTGTTCCGCGGCTATCGCGACGGCGTCGTGCGCCTGCACATGCAGGGTGCGTGCAGCGGCTGCCCGTCCTCCTCGGCCACGCTGAAGCACGGCATCGAGAACATGCTGCGCCATTACGTTCCGGAGGTGGTGAGCGTCGAGCAGGTCATGTATTGATGCCATCAGACGTGACCAAGCCGCCCGAGGCGGCACTGAACGAGCCGACGCCGCCCGAGCCGAAACCCGCCGGCGGCGTCGAAGGCGCGGCGGCCGTGACCGAAACCGCCGCCGTGCCGCCGGAGGCGGAGCGCGAACCCACCCCCGAGCCGGCGCCGCGCGCCGGCACGCCGCTGGACGACAGCGCGCTGGACCAGCTGTTCCGCGCCGCGCACACGCAGTACGGCTTCACCGGTGCGGCGGTCAGCGATGACGACCTGCGCGCCATCTTCGAGCTGATGAAGTGGTGCCCCACCTCGGCCAACACCTCGCCGGCGCGCTTCCTGTTCCTGCGCACCCAGACCGCCAAGGACCGCCTGCGCCCCGCGCTGTCGGCCGGCAACCTGGCCAAGACCATGCTGGCGCCGGTCACCGTGATCGTCGCCTATGATCCCAAGTTCTACGACTACCTGCCGCGCCTGTTCCCGCACACCGACGCCAAGCCCTGGTTCACCTCCAACCCCGCGCTGGCCGAGGAAACCGCCTTTCGCAACGGCACCCTGCAAGGCGCCTATTTCATGCTCGCCGCCCGCGCGCTCGGCTTCGGCCTCGGCCCGATGTCCGGCTTCGACAACGCCAAGGTGGATGCCGAATTCCTGTCCGACCGGGGCTGGAAATCCAACTTCCTGGTCAATCTCGGCCACGGCGACCCGGCGGCCGAAAGACCGCGCGGGCCACGGTTCTGGTTCGACGAAACCTGCCTGCTGCTGTAGGCGCGCGCGGCGATCAAGGAAGGACTTCTTTTTCTGAAGAAAAAGAAGCAAAAAGACTTTTTGATAATATTCAAATCGTTGCAACGGCGCGCGTCTTACGGATAAAAGTTTTTTGGTTCTTTTTTTCAAAAAAAAACATCCTTCCTTTTACCTCCCCAACACATCCAGCATATGCCGCGCCATCATTCCTTCCTCATCGGTACGCACCACCAGCACCCGCGTGGTGGCGGCATCGGTGGCGATATCCCGTGCGTGGGCGGCGTTGCGCGCGGGGTCCACGGCGATGCCCAGGAAGTCCAATCCTTCGCAGATGCGCGCCCGCATGCCGGCGGCGTGTTCGCCGATGCCGGCGGTGAACACCAGCGCGTCGATCCCGCCCAGGCTGGCCGCCAGCGCGCCGATCGCCTGGCGCACCCGCCAGGCGAAATGCGACAGTGCGCGCCGGGCGGCCTCGGTGCCGGCCGCCTCGATGGCGCGGACATCCTGGGAGATGCCGGACATGCCCTTCAGTCCGCTCTCGTGGTACAGCAGATGCGCGACCTCCTCCGGGCGCATGTCCATCGCCGTGATCATGTGCAGCACCAGGCCGGGGTCCAGCGCGCCGCTGCGGGTGCCCATCGGCACGCCGTCCAGCGCGGTGAAGCCCATCGTGGTGGCCACGCTGCGCCCACCGTGCATGGCGCACAGCGACGCGCCGTTGCCCAGATGCGCCGCCACTACCCGCCCGGCGGCCAGTGCCGGGTTCTCGGCGGCCAGGGTCCGGGCGATGAACTCGTAGGACAGGCCGTGGAAGCCGTAGCGCCGTATGCCCTGGTCGTAGAACCGCGGCGGCAGGGCGAAGGTCTGCGCCTCCCACGCCTGGCTGCGGTGGAAGCTGGTGTCGAAGCACGCCACCTGCGGCACGCCGGGGAAGCGCGCGGCGGCGGCGTCGATGCCGGCCAGGTTGTGCGGCTGGTGGAGCGGGGCCAGCGGCACCAGCGCCCGCAGCGCCGCCATCACCGTCGCGTCCACCTGCACCGGTGCCGCGAAGTCGGCGCCGCCATGCACCACCCGGTGGCCCACCGCCGCCACCCGCCCGCCGCCGATCGCGCGCTCCAGCCAGCCGGTCACCAGCCCGACCGCGCCGCCATGATCGAGCCTGCCTTCATCCCGCGCCGCCAGTGACGCCCCGGCGGCGTCACGGACGGTGAACCGCGCCGCCGCCCCGATCCCCTCCACCTGGCCGGCAAAGCGCGCCACGGGTGCGGCCCCCGCCACGGTGTAGGCGGCGAATTTCAGCGAGGAGGAGCCGGCATTCAGCACCAGCAGATGGTCGCTCATGCCGGTTGCCATTCCAGCCACGCGCAGATGCCGCGCCCCATCACCCGCTCCAGGTCCTCGCCCGCCAGCCACGGCAGCACCTCGGTGAACAGCGTCACGCATTGGCGCCAGCTGCACGGCATGCGGGTGATGTCGGTGCCCCAGAAGAACCGGCCCGGCCCATAGGCATCGAAGATGCGCCGCAGCCCGTCATGCAGGTTGCGGTAGGGATAAGGCTGGGTGGAATACCCTGGCGCCCCGGTTGCCTTGATCGCCACGTTCGGCAGCTTCGCCAGGGCCAGCAATTCGTCCAGGTGCTCGAACGCCGCCGCGTCCTGCTTCAGCCGCACCAGCCCGCAATGGTCGATGATCAGCTTCAGCCCGGGATGCCGCTCGGCGATGGCACGGAATTTCCCCAGCACCGGCCCGGCCAGCAGCGCCACCGGCACGCCATGCCGCTCCGCCTCCGGCCAGATCCAGTCCATCGCGCCGGACTCGAACAGCGCCCGCGCCGCCGGATGCAGCGGCGCCCAGCGCAGCCCAAGCATCCCCGGCTGGTCGCGCCATCCCGCCACGCGCCCGCGGTTCTCCGGCCGGTCCGGGGCGAAACTGCCCAGGATGGCGAACCGGCCGGGATGCGCCCGCACCGCCGCCTCGGCCACCGCGGCGGCATTGGGATCCCACCCCGGCGGATGAATGATCGCCGCCGCCACCCCGGCTTGGTCCATGCCTTCCAGCATTTCCTCCGCCGTCACCACCGGGACCGCGCGATGGTCCTGGCTGGGCGTGCCGCTGGACCAGATGTGGATCTGGGCATCGACGATGCGCATGTCTCGGTCCTTCTTGTCGAAGAGATGAAGCAAGGTCTTCTTTTTCTGAAGAAAAAGAAGCAAAAAGACTTTTTTAATTTAAGTAAATCCTAAATGAGTAAAAGTTTTTTGGTTCTTTTTTTCAAAAAAGAACGCCTTTCTTCCCATCCAGATACTCCAACAGCGCCGACCGAAACGGCGGAATGCTCTTGTACAACGCCATCTCCTCCGGCAATCCCCGCACCGCACTGGCCAGATCGCCGGCCACCCGGGGATCGGCCGCCAGCCGCCCCACGGTATAGAGATGGGTGCGGATGCCGAACAGCACCGCCCCGCTCGCCGGCAGCCGCCGCAGGGTCTGCCGCTCCACCCGCAGCCACACCTTCTCCCCGGCGTTCGCCGCCGTCACCTCGGGGTTGTGCTCGCGCCGAAATTTGCGCGAGTCGGCGTACAGGGCGGGATCGTCGGTCATGCCCCAGTTGAACCGCACCACCAGCTTGCCGTCGCGCAGGTTGGGCATCAGCCGATCGACCGGCCGCGCCAGCCGCTCGCCGTAGAACGGCACCCGCCGATGGATCATCGCCAGGGGTTGCCCCAGCTTTTCCGCCAGGCTCCACCGGCTGGGGAAGCACAGCACGGCGGCATCCAGCACCGGCCCGTCCGGCGTCAGCCGCAGCAGGCACAGATCCTCCTGCACCAGCCGGCCGGCCACCTCCAGCGGATCGTGCGGCAAGGCATCGAGGTCCCAGCTTTCCCCGGTCAGCCGGTTGTCCAGCCGCGCCCCGTCGCGCCCGAACCAGGCAGCAAACCGCCGCGGCAGCAAGTTCGCCAGCACCGCCAGCACCTCCCGCCGCGCCGCCTCGCTGCCCGGCAGGGCCGCGAACACGTCGCCGTGGCGCACCGCCAGCAGCCGCCGCCGCTCCGCCATCTCGGCCGGGTATTGCTCGTCCAGCTCGATCAGTTCGTCCGGGTCCGCCGCCACCAGCCCCATGGCCATGCGGTACGGCCCAGGCTCGAAGCTCAGGTGCACGGCCTGGCGCGGCAGCGGAACCGGCGCGTCCATCTGCTATTTCCCGACGAGTGCCATCAGCGAAAGAATCTCGAAGGCCATCATCGCGCCCGCCTGGGCCGTGATGGTGTTGGCATCGTATTGCGGCGCCACCTCCACCACGTCGCCGCCGATCACGTCCAGCCCCCGCAGCCCGCGCAGGATCGCCTGCGCCTCGCGCGGCGTCAGCCCGCCGACCTCCGGCGTGCCGGTGCCGGGGGCATAGGCGGGGTCCAGCCCATCGACGTCGAAGGTGATATAGAACGGCCCGTCCGCCACCACGGCCCGCGCCTTCGCGATCACCGCCGCCATCCCCATGGTGTCCACCTCCTCGGCATGGATCACCGTCATGCCCGAGGTGTAGCTGAACTCGTACAGCAGCTCCGCCGAGCCGCGAATGCCGATCTGGATGCAGCGTTCGGGGTCCAGCACCCCGTCCAGCACCGCCTGGCGGAACGGCCCGCCATGGTGGAACCGACTGCCCTCGGCCGGGCCCGAGGTGTCGCAATGCGCGTCGATATGCACCATTCCCACCGGCCGATCCCGCCCCAGCGCGCGCAGGATCGGATAGCTGATCGAATGGTCGCCACCGATCGACAGCGGCTTCACCCCGGCCGCCTGCACCCGCGCGTAGAACGCCTCGATATCGGCGATGGACTCCGGCAGCGAATACCGGCTGCGGAACGGCACGTCGCCGACATCGGCGAAATTCAGCTCGGCTTTCGGCGTCACCTTCAGCGCGTGGTGATACGGCCCGATCCGCTCCACCGCCCGCACCGCGCGCGGCCCCAGCCGGGTGCCCGCCCGGTTGGTCACCGCCAGATCCATCGGCACCCCGATCAGCGCCACGTCCAGCCCGCCGAAATCCGCCAGCTCCGGCGCATCGGGCCGATACGGCGCATCCAGGAACGTCGAAACCCCGGCATATGGCAGCGGCCGCCGCCCCGCCGTGTTGAACGCCGCCTCCGCCGCCCGCCGCAGCGCGGGATCGGCGATCTCATCGCGCCGATCATTGGGATACCGCGCACGCAGCGCCGCAAGCTTCTCGGGGTTCGACATCGGGGCACACTCCCAGGTTGGCGCCGCCAATCTGGCCCGCGGTGCCATGCGAACACAAGCCGCCGCCGCATCAGTGAACGAAAGTTTTTTGGTTCTTTTTTTCAAAAAAGAACAAGCGCTTCTTTTTGAAAAAAGAAGCAAAAACTTTCATTCATTGGAGTGGTACGGATATCCTGGCCAGTATAGCTGCTACGATTTCCTCCGGTGCCGGGCTGATATCCACTACGATCGGGTTCTCGTCCGGCCCCGGCGGCTCCAGCGTCGCGAACTGGCTGTCCAGCAGCGCCGGCGGCATGAAATGGCCGCGCCGCGCCGCCATCCTGGCCGCGATCAGCGCCTTGTCGCCAACCAGGTGCACCAGCCGCACATCCGGCCGATCCCCCACCAGTACCCGCCGATACGCCCGCTTCAGCGCCGAGCAGGTGACGATGCCGCTCGCGCCCGCCGTCCGCCAGGCATCGATCACCTCGGCAATCGCGGCCAGCCACGGCGCGCGGTCATCGTCGGTCAGCGGCGTGCCCGCGGCCATCTTGGCGACGTTCTCCGGCGGATGCAGCGCATCGCCCTCCTGAAACCGCCAGCCCAGCGCCGCCGCCAGCCCCTTGGCGATCGTGGTCTTGCCGCTGCCCGAAACGCCCATCACCACCAGGATCATGGCCGCAACACCTCCACCCGCCCGTCCGCATGCCCGATCAACGCACGCTCCACCGGCAGCAGGAACAGCCCCGTCGCCACCACGCCGGCAATCGCGCGCAGGCTGCGCTCCAGCGTGTAGGGATCGCGGATCGGCGCGAAGCCGGGGCAGTCCAGCACCAGGTTGGCATTGTCGGTGCGCACCGCCTCCCCGTCGCGCAGCCGCAGCACCGGCGCCCCGCCCAGGGCCGCCACCCGCCGCGCCGTCGCGGCATGGCCGAACGCCGCCACCTCCACCGGCAGCGCGAACGCCCCCAGCCGCGCCACCAGCTTGCCCGCCTCGGCCACCACCACGAAGCGTCGGGCGGATTCGGCGACGATCTTCTCCCGCAGCAACGCCCCCCCGCCGCCCTTGATCAGCCGCAGGCTGCCGCGCTCCACCTCGTCGGCCCCGTCCAGCGCCAGGTCGCAGGGCGCATCGGCCTCCTCCAGCGCAATGCCCAGCGCGCGCGCCCGCGCCGCCGTGGCCGCCGAGGTGGCAACCCCGGTGAACCGCAACCCGCCCTCGCGCATCCGCCGCGCCAGCGCCCGCAGCACCATCTCCATGGTTCGCCCGGTGCCGAGCCCCAGGCGCATCCCGTCCTCGGCCAGCGCGGCGGCGGCCTCGGCGGCGGCGCGGCGGGCGAGATCGCTCATCCCCTGCCCCTCAGGCCTTCTTCGGCGCCTCGACATGCCCGCCGAAGCCCAGCCGCATCGCCGACAGCATCCGCTCGGCAAAGGTATGGTCCTGGCGCGAGCGGAAGCGCACGAACAGGCTGGCCGCCAGCACCTCGGCCGGCGTCGCCTGCTCGACGGCCGTGTCGATCGTCCACCGCCCCTCGCCGGAATCCTCCACATGACCGCTGAAGGTTTCCAGATGCCCGTCGCGGGTCAGCGCCTGCGCCGACAGGTCCAGCAGCCAGGACACCACCACGCTGCCGCGCCGCCACACCTCGGCGATATCGGCCATGTTGAAGTCGTAGCGCTGGTCGGCCGGGAGCTTGGTCGAGGCGCGGCCCTGCAGGATGTCGAACCCCTCGGCCATCGCCTGCATCATGCCGTATTCGATGCCGTTATGGATCATCTTGACGAAGTGCCCGGCGCCGCTGGGCCCGCAATGCAGATACCCCTGCTCGGCCCTGGGGTCATGCCCCTCGCCGCGGTCCTCGGTGCGCGGGATATCGCCGATCCCTGGCGCCAGCGCGGCAAAGATGGGATCGAGGAGCTCGAACGCCGCCTTGTCACCGCCGATCATCAGGCAGTAGCCGCGCTCCAGCCCCCACACGCCCCCGGAGGTGCCGACGTCCAGATAGCGCACCCCCGTCTTCGCCAGTTCGGCCGCGCGCCGCACATCGTCCTTGAAGTTGGAGTTGCCGCCATCGATCAGGATGTCGCCGGCGCCGAAATGCCCGCCCAGCTCGGCCACCGCCGCCTCGGTGATCGCGCCCGACGGCAGCATCACCCACGCCGCCTTGGGCGATTGCGTCAGCTTCGACGCCAGGTCGGCCAGCGAGGTCGCCCCGGTGGCGCCGATGGCAACAAGATCGGCCACCGCCTTGGGGTTGGCATCATAGACCACGCAGTGGTGCCCGGCCCGATGCAGCCGCCGCACGATATTGCCGCCCATCCGGCCCAGGCCGATTACGCCGAGTTCCATGGCTCGCTCCCCCCCGCTATCCCGCTCGGCTCTAGCCGGTTTTGCCTCTTGGGGGAATGCGCGGCCGAGGGCGTTCCTGAAGGGACGTGTGTAGCGATCGAAGGAAAGGAGGGTCTTCTTTTTCTGAAGAAAAAGAAGCAAAAAGACTTTCATTCATTATCCGGCTTGCGGCACCACCGCGGCCCATACTCCAATTAATGAAAGTTATTTGGTTTTTTTCAAAAAAAGAACATTTTTTCTTATGTCTTTATCTTCCTAGGGTTCTTGACGACTCCATTCCCCACCGTCGCACGAAGCTATGGACCGGCGGTTTGGACGGCCGCGCGCAGGGCCGCGCGGGCGTGGGCCGCATCGCGGGCCAGGGCGAACAGGGCGGGGAGTTGGCCGGGATGGCGCAGCAGCGAGGCCAGTATGCGCCCGGTGCCGATCCGCCCGCCGGCATCCAGCGCCGCGAGGGCCAGCGGCGGCAGGGCGCGGCTGGCAGGGTCGCAGACGGCGCGCAGGACGATGAAGGGCAGGCCATGGCGGGCGGCGACGCGGGCGACGGCGCCGCTTTCCAGGTCGATGACGGCAGCGCCGGTGGCTGCCCGGGCGGCGCGCTTGGCGTCGGGGTCGGCCAGCACGGTGGCGCCGGCCAGTGCGCGCATCGGCATCACGCCGCCGAAGCGCGCGGCGAGGGTCAGGTCGGCGGCAAAGCCGTGCCCGTCCTCCAGCACCATCGCGGGGATTACGATGGCGCCGGCGGCCAGTGCCGGGTCGAGCCCGCCGGCGAGGCCGAAGCTGATCAGCCCGTCCACGCCGCGCGCCACCAGGTGCTCGGCCGCTGCCTCGGCGCCGGCGGGCAGGCCGCCGCCGATGGCGACAGGGCCGAGGGGGCGGGCGATGCGGGCCTCGGCGGCGAGGCCGACGACGATGCCGATGACCGGTCCGGCGGTCGGTGCCCGGCTCAGCGGTTGCCGTCCTGGGGGGTGAGACTGGTGCCGTTGGCCAGCAGCCGGGCGTGGAACGCGCGTGCGCGGCCATGTTTGCTGACCGGGAGGATCACGTGGGCGCGCCGCAGGTGGCGATGATCGGCTCCGGCTGGGCGAAGTCCGGCATCAGAACCCCCAGGCGACGCGGGGGTCGTTGGCCCGCTTGAGGTTGCGGAAGCGGGCCAGGGCGAGCAGCGGGAAGAACAGCTTGTAGCCGTGGTAGCGCAGGTAGAACACGCGCGGGAAGCCGACCGCGGTGTAGGGTTCCTCGTCCCAGCCGCCGTCGGGCTTCTGGGTGGCGGAGAGGTGGGCGATGCCGCGGGCGACGGCCGGGTGGTCGGCCTGTCCCGCGGCCATCAGGCCGAGCAGGGCCCAGGCGGTTTGCGAGGGGGTGGAGACGTTGTGGCGACCGTGGGGCGCATCGGCGTAGCTCTCGTTGTCCTCGCCCCAGCCGCCATCGTCGCGCTGCACGGAGAGCAGGAAGGCGACGGCGCGCTGGATGCAGGGGTCGTCGGGCGGGGTGCCGGCGGCGTTGAGCGCACAGAGCACGGACCAGGTGCCGTAGATGTAGTTGGTGCCCCAGCGGCCGAACCAGGCGCCGTCGGGTTCCTGTTCGCGCTTCAGCCAGGCGATGGCGCGGCGGATGGGCGGGCTGTCGGGCGCCTCGCCGATCTGGGCGAGGAAGGAGACGCAGCGGGCGGTGACGTCGGCGGTGGAGGGGTCGAGCAGGGCGCCGTGGTCGGCGAAGGGGATGTGGTTGAGGTAGTGGTGCGAATTGTCGGCGTCGAAGGCGCCCCAGCCGCCGTCGCGGCCCTGCATGCCGATGATCCAGGCGCGGGCGCGGGCGATGGCGTCGGCGTGGGCCGGATCGCCCTGGCGGTGCAGCAGCATGCCGACGACGGCGGTGTCGTCGACGTCGGGGTAATGGGGGTTTTCGTATTGGAAGGCCCAGCCGCCGGGGGGCACGCCGGGACGGGCGGCGGCCCAGTCGCCCACCGTTTCCGTCACCTGCCTGGCGCGCAGCCAGGCATTGGCGGCGGCGACCGGGGCGGCGGTGTTGCCCGCGGCCTCGGCGATGGCGTGGCCGGCCAGGCTGGTGTCCCAGACCGGGGAGAGGCAGGGCTGGCAGTAGGCTTCGCCCTCGCGGATCACCAGCAGTTTGCGCAGCGCTTGCCAGCAGATGGCGGCGTCCGGGTGGTCTTGGGGGTAGCCGAGCGTGTCGAACATCATCATGGCGTTGGCCATGGCGGGGTAGATGCCGCCGAGGCCGTCCTCGCCGTTCAGGCGTTCGGTGACGAAGGCGACGGCGCGGGCGATGGCGCGCTGGCGGGCGGGGCGGGGGAAGGCGGGCTGGACCAGGCGCAGGGCGCGGTCGACGTGCTTGAAGACATGGCCCCAGGTGGAGCGGTACGGGCCGCGAATCCAGTCGGTGACCCGGTCGGGCGGGGTGGTGAACAGTTCCTGCACCGTAATGCCGCGCGGGTTGCGGGCGCGCGGGCGCAGCGCCATCAGCACCAGCAGGGGCACGATGACGGTGCGCGACCAGTAGCTGACGCGGTCCAGGTGGAACGGGAACCAGCGCGGCAGCAGCATGATCTCCACCGGCATGACAGGCACGGCGCGCCAGGGCACCTCGCCGTACAGGGCGAGCTGGGCGCGGGTGAAGACGTTGGCGCGGGCGGCGCCGCCGGCGGCGAGGATGGCGGCGCGGGCGCGGGCCATGTGCGGGGCGGCGGGGTCGTCGCCGATCATCTTCAGGGCGAAATAGGCTTTCACTGACGCGGAGAGGTCGAAGCGGCCGTCGTGGAACAGCGGCCAGCCGCCGTGCTCCGCCTGGATGCGGCGCAGGTAGCGGCCGATCGCCTGTTCCAGATCGCGGTCGGGGCGGTCGAGGAAATGGGTGAGCAGGACGAATTCGGCGGGGATGGTGGCATCCGCCTCCAGCTCGAAGACGAAATGGCCGTCGGGCTTCTGCTCGTCCAGCAGGCGTGCGTGGGCGCGGGCGACGGCATCGTCGAGCGTTGCGGGGGCCATTGAGTCCATGATCGCCGGCTCTTAGCGCATGCGGGGGCCTGATAGAAGGGCGGCGGCGGTGTTGCCGGAGCGGATGGCGCCCTCGATGGTGGCCGGCAGGCCGGTGGCGGTCCAGTCGCCGGCCAGCACCAGGTTGGACAGGGCGGTGCGCGGGCCGGGCCGGCGGCGTTCCTGGGCGGCGGTGGCGGCGAAGGTGGCGCGCTTTTCCTTCACCACGCGCCAGGGGGGCATCGGGTCGGGCAGGGCGAGGGCGCGGGCGGTGTCGGCCCAGCTTGTGGCGGCGAGGGCCTCGGCCGGTTGGTCCACCACGCGGTTGGCGGCGCTGGTGGTGGTGGCGACGATGCCGTCCTTGACGAAGACCCATTCCGCCATGCCGCCGACGAGACCGATGAAGCCGGCCGGGATGGGTGCCGCCTGGGTGCGGAAGTGGACGTTGATGATGGTTTCGTGGGCGTCCGGCGCGACCAGGCCGGGCAGCAGGGTGGGGGCGACCCAGGGCGGCACGGCCATCACCACGGCCTCGCCGGGGCCGACCGGGGCGGGGCCGTCGGTGGTCAGCAGGTCGCGCACCGCGCCGCCGTCGATGGCGAGCGCGGCGACGCGGCGGCCGGTGTGCAGCGTGCCGCCGCGGGCGGAGAGCCAGGCCAAAGCGGGGTCGATGAAGCTTTCCGACAGGCCCACGGCCGGGACCAGCGGGCGGCAGGCGGCACCGCCCTGGGCCAGGGTTTCGTTCACCACGGCGGCGAGCAGGCGTGCCAGGGCGGTGTCCGGCGGGGTGTTCAGCGCGGCCACGGCCAGCGGTTGCAGCAGCCGGCGGTAGAGCGCGCCGGCACCATCCAGCACGGTGGCGACGCTGGCATCGCCGCGCGTGAAACGCAGCCGGGCCAGCGCGGCATAGTCGCGCAGCCGGGCGCCGGGCACGCGGCGGGACGGGGACAGCACCCACCAGGGGATGCGGCCGAGGTTCGGCGCCACGGTCCAGCGTTCGCCGGTGGCGAGGTCCATGAACGGGAAGATCGGCCGTGCGGGGCCGGTCAACGTGGCGGCGGCATCGGTGGTGGCGAGGTAGTCCAGCGTTGCGCGGTTGCCGGACAGCAGGAGGTGGTTGCCGTTGTCGAGGCGGCAGCCCAGGTCGCGGTCGAAATACGAGCGGCAGCGGCCGCCGGCGGCGGGGCCGGATTCGTAGAGGGTGACGCGATGGCCGGCGCGGGTGAGGGCGACGGCGGCGGCGAGGCCGGCGAGGCCGGCGCCGATGATGTGGATCAAAGGCAAGAAAGGTCTTCTTTTTCTGGAGAAAAAGAAGCAAAAAGACTTTTATTCGATTGATCCCGTGCGATCCGACCGCCAAAGCACCAATGGAATGAAAGTTTTTTGGTTCTTTTTTTCAAAAAAGAACACTTTCTTCCTACCGTCAAATCCACCCCCGAAAAATCAGATATCGCCCGGCGATCCCCAGCTTGGCCCATTTGGAAAGTTTCACGGGCACATCCAGCCGCGCCCAGCCGCGCGCCTCCAGCCGCGCCAGGATGGCGGCGTAGGTGGCGGCCATCAGGCGGGCCGGCAGCATGGCCCGGCGGTCGCATCGCGCCATCGCCGCAGCGGCGTCGCGATAATGGTGGTGGGCGCGGGTGGCGAGGGCGTCGCAGGCGCGCGGCAGGGCGGGGTGGGTCAACGCGGCCTGCGGGGTGGGGGGGATGCCGTTGGCGGCCAGGAGTTCGCGGGGGAGGTAGAGCCGGTCACGGCCGGCGTCTTCGTGGATATCGCGCAGGATGTTGGTGAGTTGCAGGGCGCGGCCGAGGTGGTGGGCGACCTGGTCGGCTTCGGGCGAGGCGTCGCCGAAGGCGCGGACGGACAGGCGGCCGACGGCGGTGGCGACGCGGTCGCAGTAGAGATCGAGCGTGGCTTCGTCGGGGGCGACAATCGGGGCTTCGGCGTCCATCGCCATGCCGTCGATCACGGCGGTGAAATCCTCCTGGCGGAGGGTGTAGGCGGTGATCGCGCGGTGGAGTTCGCGGGTGACGGGGTCGTCGGCCTGTCCGTTGTAGAGGGCGGCGATGCGGGTGCGCCAGGCATCGAGCCGGAGTTTGCGGGATTCGAAGGGCGAGTCTTCGTCGGCGATGTCATCGACGATGCGGCAGAAGGCGTAGATGGCGTACATCGCCTGGCGGCGCGGGGGCGGCAGGATGGCCATGCCGCGGTGGAAGCTGGTGCCGGCGGCACGGACGATGGCCGCGACGGCTTCGGTGTCGGTGGTTGGCATCACCAGTATCGCAGTGCTGCGAACAGGGCGGCGACGGCGTCGGACCTGGTGAGCTTCACGCGGCCGGCGA